>NZ_CP121682.1:4532386-4834545 GCF_029760955.1 Streptomyces cathayae | reverse complement strand
AACCGTCCGAACGACGCGTCCAGCCGTCCCGCGAGCACCTCGGCCGCGGCCCAGGTCAGGCCGCTCTCGTAGCGGGCCATCAGCTCGTGGCCGGGGGTGAGTTCGCGGGCCCGGTGCAGGACCCGGCGCGGGGTCGGCAGGCCCGGGGAGTTGAGGTCCACCAGCAGCGGCCGGGGCTGTCCGGCGGCCGCGATCAGGTCGTCCTGCGCCTGGAGGGCGCGGCGGGCGTACGGCAGCAGGTGTTCGCCGTCGGCGGTGAGCGTCACCTGGCGGGTGGTCCGTACGAACAGCTCGCTGCCCAACTCCCGCTCCAGCCGCCGCACATCACGGCTGAGCGCCTGCTGGGCGACGTACAGGCGCAGGGCGGCGCGGGTGAAGTGCAGCTCCTCGGCGACGGTGACGAAGGCGCGCAGGAGGCGGGGGTCGAGGTGGGTGGGGGCGGACACCCGGTGAACTTACAACGCCGGTGCGTGAATCGGTACCGATCAGGTGTTGGACCGGTGCCGCGGGGGCGGGCGACGGTGGGGTCATGCCTCAGCCGACCTTCCGCGGCCGCCGTGCGGCCTCCCGGGACGCCCCGTTGTTCACCGTCACGGCCGACACCCTGGTCGCCGTCGACTTCGCGCCGCGCGGGCGGCCGAAGAAGCCGAAGGACCGGGAATGCGGCCCGTACCGCCGTCTGTTCGCGCTGCCCGGCGCCCGCGCGTTCACCGTCTGGAACCTCGTCGCCCGGCTGCCGATGGGCATGTTCAGCGTGAGCGCGGTCATGATGATCGCCGGGACCCGGGGGTCGTACGCCCTGGCCGGTGCCGTCGTCGCGACCGGTCTGGCGGCGACCGCGGTGATCGCCCCGTGGACGGCACGGCTGGTCGACCGGTACGGGCAGGCCCGCGTCGCCCTGCCCGCGACGGTGTCCGCCGTGCTCGGCTCCCTCGCGCTGCTGCTCTGCGTGCGCCACGGCGCCCCCGACTGGACCCTGTTCGCCGCCTACGCCGCCACCGCCACGACGCCCAACACCGGCGGGATGTCCCGGGCCCGCTGGGCCCACCTGCTGACGGGCCGTGCCGACGCCGCCGAAGGGCTGCACACCGCGAACTCCTTCGAACAGGCCGCGGACGAGCTGTGTTTCATGCTCGGCCCGGTGCTCGCGGCCTTCCTCTGCTCGGCGCTCTTCCCGGAGGCGGGCACGCTGGTGGGCGCGGTGCTGCTGCTGACGGGCGTGACGCTGTTCGTCGCCCAGCGCTCCACCGAGCCGCCGGCCGAACGGCGCGCCACGGGCCGGGCTCCCTTCCGGGCTCCCGGGATGCGTCCGCTGCTCGTCGTCTGCCTGGCGACCGGTGCGGTGTTCGGCTCGATGGAGGTCGTCACGATCGCGTTCGCGGACGCGCAGGGGCACCGCCCGGCGGCCGGCGCGGTGCTGGCCCTCCAGGCGGCCGGCTCCTGCGCGGCGGGCCTCGCCTACGGGGCGGTGCGTCCGGCGGGGTCCGCCTGGTCCCGGCTGCCCCTGTGCCTGGCCGCGATGACCGCGCTGATGGTGCTGCCGCTGCTCGCGGCGGCCCTCACCGGCTCGCTCCCGCTGCTGGCGGGGGCGCTGCTGCTGGCCGGGATGGCCACGGCGCCGACGATGGTCACGACGATGACACTGGTCCAGCGCTGCACCCCCGAGGGCCGGCTGAACGAGGGCATGACGCTCGCGGTGACCGGCCTGCTCGGCGGGATCGCCTGCGGCAGCGCGGCCGGCGGCTGGCTCGTGGAACACGCCTCGGCGGCGGCCGGGTACGGGGTTCCGGTGGCGGCGGCCGGGACGGCCCTGCTGACGGCGCTGGCCCTGTTCGGACCGCTGGGCCCCCGCTCGCCGTTCGGGCCGTCGAACCGCTCCGTCGAATCCCGTCCGGCCCATTGACGGCCCCCGGGCCCGCACATACCTTCACCCGTCGAAGCGCTTCGACACTCTTTTCCCTCTCCCACCCCTCCATTCCCCCCTCCGTTCCCCCTCCCGTTCTCTCCCCCCGCGAACCGTGTCAGTGGAGGACCCCCGATGGTGAAGATCACGGATGTGGCCCGGCGCGCCGGGGTCTCCCCCAGCACGGTCTCCTACGCGCTCAGCGGCAAGCGGCCGATCTCCGACGAGACCCGGCGCCGCGTCCGGGCCGCCGTCCGTGAACTGGGCTACCGGGCGCCCGCCCGTGCCCGTGGCACCGCCCGGGGCGGCTCCCGGGTCCTGGCGCTGGCGGTGCCGGTGCGCTCCGGCGTCCACGTACCGGTGGTGACGCAGTTCGCGGTGTCGGTGGTCACCGCCGCCCGCGCCCACGACCACGATGTGCTGCTGCTCACCCAGGAGGAGGGCGAGGAGGGGATCGAGCGGGTCGCGGAGACGGGGGCGGCGGACGCGCTGGTCGTGATGGACGTACAACTCCAGGACCCCCGCCTGCCGTTGCTGCGCTCGCTGCCCCTGCCGTCCGTGCTGATCGGCGTCCCGGCCGAGCCGGACGGGCTGACCTGCGTCGATCTGGACTTCGGTGCGGCGGGCGAGCTGTGCGTGGAGCATCTGGCGCGGCTGGGGCACCGGACGGTGGCGCTGGTCGGCTCGCCGCCGGAGGTGTACGTCCGGCGGACGGCGTTCGCGCGCCGGCTCGTGCAGGGGTTCACGGCCGCCGCCGACCGGCACCGGCTCGCCTCCGCCGTGTACCCGTGCGAGGCGGGCCGGGAGGCGGCCCGCGCGATCGCCGAGCGGCTGCTGCGCGAGCAGCCTTCGCTGACCGGGCTGGTGGTGCACAACGAGCCGTTGCTCGACCCGCTGATCGACGCCTTCGAGCAGCTCGGCCTGCGGACCCCCGAGGACCTCTCCCTGGTCGCCGTCTGCCCGGCACCCGTGGCCGCCTCGGCCCGGGTCCCGGCCACCTCGGTCGCCGTGCCCTCCACCGAACTGGGCACCCGCGCGGTGCACCTGCTGCTACGGAAACTGTCCGGCGCCCCGGTGCCGGAGGCCACCCTGCTCCCGCCCCGCCTGACGGAACGCGCCAGCACCGCACCGCGCGCGGAGGCACGAACGGAACGGTGACGTCAGTGCCGCGGCTCTTCCTCCTCCGCCGCCGCACGCGCCGCCGCACGCGCCGCCGCCGACACCTCCCATCGGGCCGCATACCGTACGCACCAGATCGCCACCAGCGAGCCCAGCAGGGCGGGCAGGAACCACACGATCGTCCACGGCCCGCCGAACACCACGCCCACCACCGCCGAGCCGTACACCAGCACGGCCATGGCGTACACCGCGGCCGTCTCCACCCTCACCCGCCGCACCGCGGCCCACCACCCCACCATCGCCACCGAGCACTCCCCGTCTCCCGCACACACCCGCCGCGCCGCGCCTCGTGAGCGGCGGCAGGCGTGCGTCGGTCGACATGGATCCGATCACGCGACCCGTGCCCTGAGGAGTGAGATCTTCACGAGTGCACCCGGACAGGGGTGTTGCCGGTCACACCCAGCCGTGGCGTTCGGCGATGCGAAGGGCGTCGACGAGGGTGCGGGCGTGGAGCTTGCCCACGGCGGACGAGAGCCGATTGCGCACCGTGCCCACGCTCAGGAAGAGTTCGGCGGCGATCTCACGGGCGTGGGCGCCGGTCGCCGCCAGCCGCAGCACTTCGGCCTCCCTCTCGGTCAAGGGGGTGAGTTCGGCGGCCCGTCGGTCGCGCATACGGGGATCGACCAGTCGGCCGCCTGCGGCGATACGGCGGATCGCGTCCGCGGTCTCGGCGAGGGTGGCGCTTTTCAGCAGGTAGCCGGAGACCCCCGCGGCGAGCGCCCGGCCCAGATGGCCGGGGCGGTCCAGGGCGGTGAGCATCAGGATGCGGCAGCCCGGCACCTGCGCGGTGAGTGCGGCGGCGACGGCGATGCCGTCCATGACGGGCAGGTCGATGTCGAGGAGCACCACGTCGGGCCGCAGCCGCTCGGCCTCGGCCAGCGCGGCCGGACCGTCACCGGCCTGGCCGGTGATCCGGATCCCCAGCTCCCGCGAGAGCAGCGTCACCAGCCCGGACCGCACCACGGCGTGGTCCTCGACCACCAGCACTTCGATCACCGGCCGATTATCCCTCTGCAAGATCTTTTCTGGCGCGGTCCCGTGTGCCGGACGACAGGCCGGACGGCTGCCTGCGTCCGCGGCGGAAGGCTAGGTGTCCCGCGGCGACTCGGAGAACCGTTCGAACAGCCATGCCCCGGCAAAGATAACCGCCGAGGACATGAACGAGCCCATGGCTTGGAACCTGCCCCACACGGCCCAGCCCACGATCCCCATCAGGAAGGCAACACAGCCCATGACGGCGAACGTGACCGATTTTTTTCTCATTTCACTCATTCGCCCACCAACCGCTTCCTACGGGCATCCCACATCTCCTTGCCTGCACCCACGGATACAGCGACAGCCAGGGCGATCTCGAGCGCGCCGAAAATCGGCGCCCAGCCGTTCCGTCCGAGTCTGTCGATCCCGCTTGTCGCCATAAAGGGAACAAAAAAGAGGAAGAATGTCAGCCTGTACTTGTGCATGAACCTTCCATGTCTGCTTGCGAGGTCACCGGCAACCGGGCTTTCGTGTGCACTTTCTGCAGACCGAACTCCGGCCCGCTTCGTCGACCGCGACCCCTCAGGGCGCACCTCGGCCTCCACCACGTCGCCCGTCTCACCGAGTTCGACGTCGATGTCGGTCCCCTCGGACAGCGCCTCGACCCGCTGGCCGCTCAGCCGGGCCGCGACCTTCGCGGAGGGGATGTCCACGGCGCCGACCCCTCCACCCCCCTGTGGCGACCATGTGAGAATCATAAGGACCAAGATCATCACCGCTCCCCGGCCTCCCCGGGCCACCAGGTGGGGCCACCCGCGAGCGGGGCTGTCAGGGCAGGGGCGGGGAGACGATGCGGAGCGGGGCAGGGCGGAGCCGGGCGGCTCCGCCGGGGGCTCGGGTCGCCTTCGGCACACTGACCGTGCTGGTGGTCGGATCGCTCGCGCTGACGGCGCTGGACGTCGCCTCGTCGTCGATCGGCAGACGCACGGTGGCGACCGGGCTCACCGTGCTGGTGCTGATGCCCGCCGTCCTGCTCGGACAGTACGCCCCGCCGCCCTACCGGCTGCCGCACCGCTGGAGGTGGGCCCTGCTGCTGGTGCAGGCCGTGCTCACCTACCTGCCGCTGGTGCTCTTCCACTACCGGTGGCTGTCCCTGCTCGGTTTCCTGGCCGGCGCCGTGCTGCTCACGCTGCCGCCCACCACTTCTCTCCCGGTCGCCCTGCTGGTCGGCGCCAGCGGGCCGTTACTGATCCACACGGGCGTGGTCGTCACCGACCGGGGTTCGCTGAGCGTTCTGCTGAGCACGGCGATCACGGCGAGCACGGTCTTCGCGGTCGCCCACCTCGCCCGGCTCGCCGCCCGGCTGCACGGCAGCAGGGAGCAGACGGCCCTGCTCGCCGAGCAGCGCACCCGGGCCCGGATGCGGCAGGATCTGCACGACCTGGTGGGCACGTCGCTGGTGGTCATCGCGCTGCGGGGGGAGAGCGCCCTGCGGGCGGACGCTCCCGAAGGGTCCGCCCGGGCGGCGCTCACGGAAATGGTGGAGCTCGCCCGGCGGACGCATGAGGACGTGCGGCGTATCAGCGGCCCCGAGGCGGCCTTCTCGCTGGCCGACGAGTTCGCCCACGCCCAGCGGCTGCTCACCGCCGCCGGGATAGCGGTACGCACCTCCCTGCCCCCGCTCGTCGAGCCGGGCGGCGCGGTGGCGGACTGTCTGCGGTCGGTGCTGCACGAGGCGGTGGGCAATGTGCTGGAGCACAGCCGTGCCCGGATCTGCGAGATCGAACTGCGGACCGGGGCCGACGGCATCCGGCTGACCGTCCGCAACGACGGCGTCGCCGCCGACCCGGCGCCGCCCCTCCCCTCGGCGGGCGGACGGCGCCGCGGCACGGGCCTGGCCGGGCTCAGGGGCCGGGCCGTCGCACTGGGCGGCACCCTGCAGGCCGGGCCGAAGGACCAGGAGTTCTCGGTGGCGGCGCTTCTGCCGCTGGGCTGACGCGGCCGCACTGCGACGGCGAAGGGACCGGGCCATGGAAAGGTCGGCCGCGCACGACACAGGCCCCGCCGCTGCTGCGACGGGGCCTGTGCCCACATGGGAATTGTGGAGATGGCGGGAATCGAACCCGCGTCCAACGGTGCGGAATCAGGGCTTCTCCGTGTGCAGTCCGCTGTGCTTTTCTCAGCCCCGGAGATCACGCGGACAAGTCTCCGACGGGCTCAGTCACTGTTTGATTTCCCTCTTCACCCCGTGACCGGGATCAAGGTTTAGTCCCCTGAATGATGCCAGGATCCGGGTCGGGAACACCCCCGGGCTGACACTCCCTCTAGTAGGAGAGCTGCTGCTCGCTACCTGAGATCAGGCAGCGAGGGCGAGCTCGCCCTGGGAGATGGATCGCTTGGAATTGGCGATTATTTTTTCGGCCTGTGGTTTACGAGATCATGGCCGCTTCCTCGACACGCTTCCCCTGCTTCGACAGCCGCTGTCGAAACCGATCATCCCCATGTTTTTTTCTCAAGGTGCGCACCCGCTGTGGGGTGCTGTCGCCATCGTACGTGACCAACGCGGGTCGGTGCCAGCGTATTCCCGTGCGACGGGTCCGGACGGGTCCGGAGCCCTCCTCGCCCACGCCCGTCCGCCGTGGACGGGCGGGCTACGCCCGCTGCTTGCGGCGGACCGCCGAGATCGCCCGGTCGGTCTCGCGGCGGTCCTGCTTCTCGCGGAGCGTCTGACGCTTGTCGTACTCCTTCTTGCCCTTCGCCAGCGCGATCTCCACCTTCGCGCGGCCGTCCTTGAAGTACAGGGCGAGCGGCACGATGGTGTGTCCCGTCTCCTGGGACTTGGACTCCAGCTTGTCGATCTCCGCGCGGTGCAGCAGCAGCTTGCGCTTGCGCCGCGCGCTGTGGTTGGTCCAGGTGCCCTGGCTGTACTCGGGGACGTGCACGTTGTGCAGCCACGCCTCGTTGCCGTCGAGCTGGACGAAGCCGTCCACCAGCGAGGCCCTGCCCTGACGCAGCGACTTCACCTCGGTCCCGGTGAGGACCAGACCGGCCTCGTAGGTGTCGATGATGAGGTAGTCGTGCCGCGCCTTCTTGTTCTGCGCGATCAGCTTGCGCCCTTTTTCCTTAGCCATAGTGCGGCCCATTTTCGCACTACGGAGCAGGTTTGTGGAAAGCCGTTTCCCGCGCGGCTACCGGCCGAGCCCGGCGAGGACCGTTCCCGCCCGCCGGAGCGCCTGCGTCTCGGCCTCCAGGTCGGGGGTGATGCCGTGCCCGTCGACCCCCCGGCCGGACGGGGTGCGGTAGTGGCCGACGGTCAGTTCGGCGACCGAGCCGTCGGGCAGCCGGCCGGGCATCTGCACGGAGCCCTTGCCGAAGGTGCGGGCGCCCACCACGACCGCCCGGCCCCGGTCCTGGAGGGCGCCGGTGAGCAGTTCGGCCGCGCTCATCGTCCCGCCGTCGACGAGCACGACCAGGGGTCTGCCGGTGTCGCCGCCGGGCTCGGCGTGCAGGGCGCGCTGCTCGCCCTCGACGTCGTACGTGGCGACCAGGCCGCCGTCGAGGAAGGCGGAGGCCGCGGTGACGGCCTCGGTGACCAGGCCGCCGGAGTTGCCGCGCAGGTCGAGGACGAGGCCGGCGTCGGCCGGTGCCTCCTCGACGACGGTCCGTACCTGGTCGCCGGAGCCCTTGGTGAAGGCGCCGACCTTGATGACGGTGATCCGGCCGGGGAGTTCGTCGACGGTGACGGTGTCGCGGGAGAGCCGGGTCCGGCGCAGGGTCTCGCTCCAGGTGCGCGTGCCGCGCTCCAGGCCGAGGCGGACGGTGGTGCCGGCGGACTCGGCCGCGTCGCCACCCCGCAGTAAGGAGACGACCTCGGTGACGGGCCGCCCGTCGACCCGCTCGCCGTCGACGCTGCGCAGCCGGTCGCCCGCGCGGATACCGGCCTCGGCCGCGGGGGTGCCGCTGCCCACCCCGGTCACCTCGATCCGGCCGGACCGTTCCCGGGCCCACAGGCCGACACCGGTGTACCGGCCGTCGAGGGCGTCCTCGAACTCCTCGTACTCGCCCGGGGAGTAGACGGCGCCCCACCGGTCCCCACTGCGGCTGACGGCGCGCTCGGCGGCCTCCACGGGGGACGTGCCGGCCGCCATGGCCTCCTCGGCCGCCTCGGCGACCTCCGCGTGGCGTCCGGTGGGGGCGGCCGCCTGGGTGGGGCGCGCTGCGGGTTTCCGGTCGGTCGCGGGCAGGCTGCCGGTGGCCGCGCCGGCCACGAGCACGCTCGCGAACACCAACGTCAGGGCGGATCCGCGGCGGAAGCGGCGGGGCTGGCAGAACAGGGCACGACCTGACATGCCGGCGAGTCTAGGACAACGCGAAGGGGCGCACCGCGCGTTGGCCGCACGCCCCTCGTGGCAAAGGTCACTCGGTCTCTTGCGAAGAGGTCCGACGTTCACACCGAAGCAGGAAAGCCGTCAAACCTTCAGGTACTTGCGCAACGCGAAGAAAGCGGCCAGGGCGGGCATCAGCAGGCTCGTGGCGAGGATCAGCGGAAGCTTCGTCAGTACCGCGTCCCAGCCGATGAAGTTGATCAGATTCAGCTTCTCCGACAGCGCCAGTCCGTTGTCGATGATGAAGTACCGGCCGACCAGCAGGAATCCGCAGGCGAGGGTGCCGCCGATGAGTCCGGCGACCGCGGCCTCGGCGATGAACGGCGCCTGGATGTAGAAGCCCGAGGCGCCGACCAGGCGCATGATCCCGGTCTCCCGGCGCCGGCTGAACGCCGAGACGCGCACCGTGTTGACGATCAGCATCAGGGCGACGACCAGCATGAGCGCCATCACCGCGCGGGCGGCCCAGTTCATGCCGTTCAGCAGCCCGAAGAGGTTGTCCAGGATGCCCTTCTGGTCCTGCACGGACTGCACGCCGTCCCGGCCGTCGAAGGCGGTCGCGACGACCTGGTACTTCTCCGGGTCCTTCAGCTTGATGCGGTACGACTCCTGCATCTGGTCCGGGGTGAGGGAGCTGGCCAGCGGGGAGTCGCCGAACTGCTCCTTGTAGTGCTTGTACGCCGCGTCCTGGGACTCGTAGGTGACCGAGTCGACGACCGACATCTTCTCCAGGTCGCCCTTGATCTGCCCCTTCTGGTCCTCGGTCACCGCGCCCTTGGCGCAGTTGGGGTCGGACTCGGCGTCGCTCTTGTTGCACAGGAAGACGGAGACGTTGACCTTGTCGTACCAGTAGCCCTTCATGCTGGTGACCTGGTCGCTCATCAGGAGCGACCCGCCGAACAGGGCGAGCGACAGGGCGACGGAGACGACGACGGCGAAGGTCATCGTCAGATTGCGGCGGAGACCGACACCGATCTCCGACAGAACGAACTGGGCGCGCATGGCGTGGGTTTAAGCCTTTCCGTTCCTCGTCAGTGCTGGTAGCCGTAGACGCCGCGTGCCTGGTCGCGGACGAGGCGGCCCTTCTCCAGCTCGATGACGCGCTTGCGCATCTGGTCCACGATGTTCTGGTCGTGCGTCGCCATCACCACGGTGGTGCCCGTCCGGTTGATGCGGTCGAGCAGCTTCATGATGCCCACCGAGGTCTGCGGGTCGAGGTTGCCGGTGGGCTCGTCGCAGATGAGCAGCTTGGGCCGGTTGACGAAGGCCCGCGCGATGGCGACGCGCTGCTGCTCACCGCCGGAGAGCTCACCGGGCATCCGTTCCTCCTTGCCGCCGAGTCCGACGAGGTCGAGCACCTGCGGCACGGACTTGCGGATCTCGCCCCGGGACTTGCCGATGACCTCCTGCGCGAAGGCCACGTTCTCGGCGACCGTCTTGTTGGGCAGCAGGCGGAAGTCCTGGAACACCGTCCCCAGCTGGCGCCGGACCTGCGGCACCTTCCAGTTGGAGACGCGCGCGAGGTCCTTGCCCAGGACGTGCACCTGACCCTGGCTGGCCCGCTCCTCGCGGAGGATCAGTCGCAGGAAGGTGGACTTGCCGGAGCCCGAGGACCCCACGAGGAACACGAACTCGCCCTTCTCGACCTCCAGGGTGACATCCCGGAGGGCTGGACGGTTCTGCTTGGGGTAGGCCTTGGAGACGTTGTCGAATCGGATCACGGGTGCACCACGGGTCGCCGGGGGTAGATGTGCGTGACCTTACGCGAAGCGGAAGCCCGGCCGCAGTCACCGGAGTGGGTTGCGTGACACTTGCGCGCTTTATGCCGGATGTGCGGCGAGCCCGCCGGCCCGGGAGCGGGGGCGGGGCGGGGGCGGGCAGGATACGGGGGCCGCGCCGATTCCCGGGGAACCTGGCACAGTGGTGGGGGGAACATTCACACCCCCGCGGGCGTTGTACTGACTGAGACCGGTGCGAGAAGGGAGAGCGGATGACGTACGACCGGCTGGTGTGCGCCAACTGCGCCGCACCCGTGAGCGAGGGCCGGTGCCCGGTGTGCCGTGCGAGCCGCGAGCGGATGCAGCAGGTGAACTTCTTCGCGGGCCTGAACCCCATGACGCTGATCGCCCTGCTGGCGATCCTGGTCGCGGCGGTGGCACTGCTCGCCCACCAGACCGTCTGACCGTCACGGATCCGCCGTCCGGCATACCCGGCACGTCCGGCACGGAGAACCCCGAGCACGCCCGAGGGGCCCGGAGCGCAGTTGCGCTCCGGGCCCCTCGGTCTGTGTCTGCGTCCCTGCCCTGCGTACGGTGTGTACGCGCGGCGTCACCGTCAGGCGGTGGCGCCGCCGCGGCCGGTCATGAGGCGCGGCAGCACACGGAAGCCGATGCCGCCGGCGATCATCGTGGCGGCACCGAGCACCAGGAAGGTCATCTCGGCGGCGCCGGTCTCGGCGAGCTCCTGGCCGTTGCCCTGGGCCGACGTGGCGGGCTCTTCGCCCGTGTCGGTGAGGGCCGAGGAGCCCTGCTCCTGGGTGGAGACGTCGGAGCCACCGGCGGGGTTGGCGGCGTTGCCGCCACCGCCGTTGCCCTTGTCGTCGCCGTTCCCGTTGTCACCGTTGCCCGGGGCACCCGGGGTGCTCGGGGTGCTCGGGTCCGTCGTGGGGTCCTCGGTGGGGTCGGTGGACGGCTCCTCGGTCGGCTCCTCAGTCGGCTCCGTCGGCTCCTCAGTCGGCGCCGTCGGCTCCTCGGTCGGCTCCGTCGGGAGCTCGGTCGGCGGGGTCTCCGGCGGGGTGGGCTCCTCGTCGTCGGCGTCCTCGTCCCCGACGTTCACGTTGACGCCGACGTTGGCGCCCTGGCTCCCGACACCGGCGTTCACGCCTATGCCGAGGGCGGAGGCCGCGCCGGCGGCGGTCAGCGAGGCGCCGCCCGCGATCACGGCAGCGGCCGCGATCCGTGCGACACGGATACGCGTCTTCTTGGTCATCTGGTTGCTACCCCCAGTAGCTCATCGTCAGTGAGGCGGCGCTCGGGGCCGTGATCAACGGGGTAACTGCGATGAAACGCGCCCCGGTTCACATGCGCCCCAGAGATACGCATGCCGCGCCTCACCCTTCCCACTTTTCAAATGAACGTCAAGGCCGTTGCGTACGCGATGTCCAGGTACGCGCGTTTTGCCGAACATCGAAGCCGTGAGTGTGACGTAAAACCCCGACATCCCCGGTACGCGAAAGGCAACTGCCGCCCCGAGGGCGGCAGTTGCCTTGTCGACAAAGCGCTTGTCAGCGCGGAGGTCACTTCTCCCGCTGCTTGCGCCAGCGAATTCCGGCCTCCAGGAAGCCGTCGATCTCACCGTTGAACACGGCCTCGGGGTTGCCGACCTCCTGCTCCGTGCGCAGGTCCTTGACCATCTGGTAGGGGTGCAGCACGTACGAACGCATCTGGTTTCCCCAGGAGTTGCCACCGTCGCCCTTGAGGGCGTCCATCTTGGCCTGCTCCTCCTGGCGGCGCCGCTCCAGCAGCTTGGCCTGGAGGACGTTCATCGCGGTGGCGCGGTTCTGGATCTGGGAGCGCTCGTTCTGGCAGGAGACCACGATGCCGGTCGGGATGTGCGTGATGCGCACCGCGGAGTCGGTGGTGTTGACTCCCTGGCCGCCGGGGCCCGAGGAACGGTAGACGTCGACGCGCAGCTCGCTCTCGTCGATGTCGACGTGGTCGGCCTTCTCGACGACGGGGAGCACCTCGACGCCCGCGAACGAGGTCTGGCGACGGCCCTGGTTGTCGAAGGGCGAGATGCGCACCAGGCGGTGCGTGCCCTGCTCGACCGAGAGGGTGCCGTAGGCGTAGGGCGCCTGCACGGCGAAGGTGGTCGACTTGATGCCGGCCTCCTCCGCGTACGAGGTCTCGTAGACCTCGGTCTTGTAGCCGTGCTGCTCGGCCCAGCGCAGGTACATCCGCTGGAGCTTCTCCGCGAAGTCGGCGGCGTCGACGCCACCGGCCTCCGCCCGGATGTTGACGAGCGCCTCACGGGCGTCGTACTCGCCGGACAGGAGGGTGCGGACCTCCATCTCGTCGAGCGCCTTGCGGACGCCCGTGAGCTCGGCCTCGGCCTCGGCGCGGGTGTCCGGGTCGTCCTCCTCCTCGGCCATCTCGAAGAGAATGGCGAGATCGTCGATCCGCCCGCGCAGCGTCTCCGCCTTCCTGACCTCGGCCTGGAGGTGGGAGAGCTTACTGGTGATCTTCTGCGCCGCCTCCGGGTCGTCCCACAGGGAGGGCGCGGCCGCCTGCTCCTCGAGCACGGCGACGTCTGCCCTCATCTTGTCGAGGTCCAGAACGGCCTCGATCGACTCCATGGTCGAGGAGAGGGACTTGAGCTCTTCGGATACATCGACGACTGCCACACCCCCAGCGTAACGGCTCGCTCGAGCCGCCCCTACCGAACACCGGGCCGGAATCCCCACCGGTGACGTCGGCGCTGGTCACGTGTGGGGCGGGTGCGGCTCAGGGGACGGCCGGGGCCGAGTTGCCGGTGCCGTTGCCGCCGCCCGGGGAGGTTGTTCCCGGCTCGTCGTCCGAGGTGGCCAGCCAGGCGCCGGCGCCCACCGCGGCCAGCAGGGTCACCGTCAGCGCGGCCAGGGTCAGCCGGCGCCGGCGGGCCAGCACGCGGTTGCGGGCCGAACCGGGACGGCGGGCGCCGCTCGCGCGGGGCGCGCGGGCCGTGCCGCGGGCGCCGCCGGCCAGCTCGTCGGGGGTCGGCACCCGCATCGAGGTGTGGGTGTCCCGGTTGGAGTCGGCCGGCCTCGCACCCGGCACCAGCGGGACCGCGCCGCGCCGCCGCACGGGCACCCCGGTGCCCGGTGCCGGGCCGGAGACCGGGATGTTCCCTCGCTCCGGCCTCTCCGGCTCCACCGGATCGTTGTCCGGCTCGTCCACGTCCAGCGGCGGCATCCCCGCCAGCATCGGCAGCAGCTCCCGCAGCCGGGTCCCCAGTTCCGAGGCCCGCAGCCGCGAGGCCGGCGCCTTGGCCAGGCACTGCACGAGCAGCTGCCACAGTTCGTCGGGGATGCCGGGGAGCGGGACCACCGACTCGGTGACGTGGCGGCGCAGCACCGCCCCGGGGTGTCCGCCGCCGAACGGCGTGAAGCCCGCGAGCAGCTCGTACAGGACCGTGGCGAGCGCGTAGATGTCGACCGACGCGCGCGGCGGCAGGCCTTCCACGATCTCCGGCGCCAGGTAGTCCGGTGTTCCGATGATCTTCGTGGCCCGGGTGCGGCGCGGGGTGTCGATGAGTTTGGCCACGCCGAAGTCGGTCAGCAGGGCGCGGTGCGAGCCGCCGGGACCGAGCGGGCCCTGCATGTCCAGCAGGATGTTCTCCGGTTTGACGTCCCGGTGCACGACCCCCGCCGCGTGCGCCGCCGCCAGGCCGTCCGCGATGTCGGCGACGATCGCCACCGCGGCCTCCGGGGCGAGCCTGCGCTCCCGGTCGAGCCGGGTGCGCAGATCCGTGCCGCGGACCAGGTCCATGACCAGGGCGAGGTCGTTGCCGTCGACCACCAGGTCGCGCACCGAGACGATGTGCGGGTGCTCCAGGCCGAGCAGTGCCGTCCGCTCCCCCACGAAACGTCCCACGAGTTCCTGGTCGGAGGAGAGGTCCTCGCGCAGCAGCTTGATGGCGACGGGTCCTCGCGGCCCCTCGCCGAGCCACACCGTGCCGGCGCTGCCCCGGCCCAGGATCTGGTGGGCGGTGTACCGGCTGCCGATCTTCCGTGCCAAGACTGCTCCTACCGACGCGTGTTGTCGCCAAAGCTACGCGCCTCGAAAGCCGACGTTCACCGGGGACGCCGAATTCACCCGCCGGGTGTCGACAAATCGGCAGACAGGCCGGAACCGCCCCCGGAGGGGCGGTCGGCTCTCGTGCCCGGGGCGCTACGGCGCCCCGGGTCCGCCCAGGTCCTGGACCCATTCCGTCGCCGTGCCGAACCAGTCGGTGAGCTGGTCCCAGTAGCCCTTGCCACTGCCGATCCAGTCCTGCAGCGGGCTCAGCTCCCAGATCAGCCAGCTCGCGACGAACAGGATGAGGATCGTGAACAGGCAGCCCTTCAGGCAGCCGAGGCCGGGGATGCGCATCGGGTTGGCGCTGCGCTGCCGCTGCCGCGGCTCGCGCGCGGGACGCCGCGGCTCCGGCGGCGGGGTGTAGCGCTGCGGCTCCGGCTGCCGCGGCCGCTGCGGCGGTGGCGGGGCGTACTGCTGCGGCTGCTGGTACGGCTGCGGCTGCTGTCCGTGGCCGGGGGCGGACCGGCGCCGCTGCGGCTGCTGCGACGGCTGCGGCTGCTGCGCGGGCTGCGGTGGCCGGGCGACCTGCCGCTGGGGGCGGCGGCGCAGTGGGTCCTCGCCCGGGTCGAGGTACTGGACCTGTGTCTGCTCGTTGCGGTCGCGGGCCGCGCGTAGCTGGTTCTGCCAGGGGTGCGGGTCGTCGGGGCCACCCTGTCCCTGACCGCCCTGGCCGGGCGGGCCCGGTGGCACCGGGGGCATGACGGCGGTCGGGTCGGCGGCACCGGAGGGCCCGCCGGTGTGGGCACCGGCGTGCGGCAGGACGCTGGTCGCGCCGTTGGGGTCGTACGCGCCCCCGGTGTGCGGCAGTACCTGCGTCGGGTCGGCGGCACCGGGCGCGGCCGGTGTGCCGGGCACGGGGGCGGGCGCCGGGTCGGGCGCGAGGAGCACACCGACGTTCTCCGCGGCGGCGATCTGCGCGGAGTTCGCGTGCACACCGGTTCCGTCGGCGACGACCCGCAGGCCGTGCGCGAGGTTCTCGGCGCTGGGCCGGCGCTCGGGATCCTTGCTGAGGCAGCGCTCGATGACCGTCCACAGCGGGTCCGGGACCGTGGAGGGGCGGCGCGGTTCGGCGCTCAGGTGCTGGTGCAGCACCTCCAGGGCGGAGCCGCCGGAGAACGGCGGGCGGCCGGTGACCAGCTCGTACAGCAGGATGCCGGCACCGTAGATGTCGACGGCGGAGGTCTGCGGGCGGCCCTCGGCGGACTCGGGCGCGATGTACGCGGGCGTGCCGACGAACTCGTGGGTGCGGGTCAGGCCCGGGGAGTCGGCCAGCCGGGCGATGCCGAAGTCGGTCAGCATCGGGTGCAGCGCGCCGCCGTCCTGCCTGAGCAGGACGTTGGCGGGCTTCAGGTCGCGGTGCACCACGCCGTCGGCGTGGCTGACGGCGAGCGCGTCGGAGATCTGGGCGGTCAGCAGCGCGGCGGCGACGGGGGTGAACGGGCCGTTCTCCCGCAGGTAGCGGTGCAGGTCGGGGCCCTGGACGAGGTCCATGACCAGAGCCAGCAGGTCGCCCTCGACGACCAGGTCGCGGACCCGGACGATGTTGGGGTGGGTCAGCCTGAGCAGGACGGAGCGCTCCCGCAGGAACCGCGTCACGATGTCCGCGTCGCTCGCGAGCTCCTCCTTGAGGACCTTGATCGCGACGGTCTCACCCGGCTGGCCGGGCACCGCCGCCTCGGCCCCCGCGGTCTGCCTCTGGCGGCCCCGCCAGACGGTGCCCGTGGCACCGCGTCCGATCTGCTCCTCGAGCAGGTACTTGCTCCCTACCGGCCGCACGTCATGCGCTCCCTGCTGCTTGCCTGGCTGGCGTACACCGTGGTTCGTCGTACCGCGGAACGAAAATGCTCCGCTCCACTGTAGTGCCGCCCCACGCATCACCGGCCTGTCGACTTCGACGGCTTCCCGTCCTCTTGCCGTCCTCTTCGCGTCCTCTTCGCGTCCTCTTCGCGCCGGGGCCGTGTGGGGTTCTCTACGTACGGGGTCCCGTCCGCGTTCGACGGAAGACGCTCGACTCGGTCCGTTTGGTTGCCGGACAGTGGACGCGACCGATCTCAAGCAGTGCTGAAACGATCATCCACGGCGCATTGGTCAGGCACTTTTGAGGGCAGAGCCGACCAATCAAGATCATTTGACGCCGGGGGGCGGGCATGTCGCCGGTGTCAGGTGCGAGGATGCCTGCAGTACTGGCCGTACGTGCGCGTGTGGTGGTGGGGGAAGTCCGCGGTGGGGGACCGCGGGGCCGCTTCGTCCCCTGTGCCGCGGCGCCCGCGCAGAAGGGACCGCTCCCGGCGATGCAGATCCGGCTGACCGTCGTAGACCCGCTGGGCCCGCCCTCCCCCGCACGGGGCCACGTGGTCGTCACCGCCCCCGCCGGTACGGCCCTGGCGGCGGTGGCCGCCGCGCTGGTCTCCGCGGTGTCCGGCGGCGACGGGGGATCCGGCTCCTCCTCGGGCTCGGGCGCCCCGGTGCTGTACGCCGGTGACCAGTGGCTGGACGTCCAGCGCTGCACCCTCGGCGAACCTCCGCTGATCGACGGCGCGGTGCTGGCCGTGGGCGCCCCCGGCGCACCCGAACCGCATCCCGAGCTGGACGACACCCCGACCAGGCTCCATGTCGTCGCGGGTCCCGACGCGGGCGGCGTCCATCTGCTGCACGGCGGCGAGATCCGCATCGGCCGCTCGGCCGACGCCGATGTGCCGCTCGACGACCCGGACGTGTCCCGGCTGCACTGCGCGGTGACGGTCGGCCCGGACGGCAGGGTCTCGGTCGCCGACCTCGGTTCCACCAACGGCACGACCCTGGACGGCCGGCGGGTGGGCCCGCGCCCGGTCGCGCTGGCACCGGGCGCGCTGCTGCGGATCGGCGAGTCGGCCCTGCGCCTCACCCCGGCCGCCGGGCCGGGAGCCCGCGCGCGGACGACCCCGGACGGGGAGGGGCACGTCCGCGTACCGGGTCCCCCCGCGGGCGACGACCGCGGTGGCGACGGCGGGGAACCGGCCGGGGCGGGGGCGTCGGCCGGGACGACCTCGGGGACGGGGACGCTGGGGTCGGGGTACGCGCGGGTACCGGCCGCGCAACCTGCGCAGCCGGGCCGTCCGACCCACCACGGCTACGGTTCCGCCCCCTGGGCCACCGTCTCGGGCGGATACGGGGCGGGCGCGCCGCTGGTCCCCGGCCAGGGCGGCGCACCGGGGATCGAGAACCCCGGGACGGGCCCCTCCGGCCCCGGCGGGCGCACGGTGCACGTCGTTCCCCGGGGCGAGGTGCCGCGGGCCCCCAAGGGGCGCCGGGTGTCGCAGCCGAGGCCTGCCGACGGCACCCCGGACACCGGGCGTCCGGGCGACCCGGGCGACCCGTACGGCGGGACGGCCCCAGAACCCCCGGCGCCCCCGGCACCCCCCACCGGGGCCACCCGCTCGGGCACCGGCGGCCCCGGAAGCCCTGCCCCCACCAGCCGTAAGGGCACCCCGCTGCGCGGCACCGACCTGGACGACACCGGGCTCGCGCAGCAGCCTTCCGGCGCCCGCAGGCGCGGCGGGCTCTCCGCGTGGGCGCGGCGGCTGACCGGGGGACGCCAGGAGCCGGAGACCGCCGGGTCGGACGGGCGGACCGGCGGGGAGACGGCCGGTGCCGTCCCGCCCGGACGGGCCGTGGCCGCGCCGGGCCCGCCCGAGACCTGGCCCGACCCCGCCGCCCTGCTGCTGACCGCGCTGGGCCCCGGCCCCCGGCTGTGGGAGCGCGGGCCCGGCCATCCGGAGACCCTCGCGATACGCCTCGGCACGGCCGACCGGGCGGCGCCGGGCGGCGCGGGTCTGCTGCCCGCCGTACCGATGACCTCGGGACTGCGCGAGGTGGGCTCGCTGGGCCTGGCCGGCCCGCGCGAGCGGCTCACCGGGCTGGCCCGCGTGGTGCTGGCCCAGCTCGCCGCGCTGCACTCCCCCGACGCGCTGGAGATCGTCCTGATCGCCGCGGACCGCTCCCGCCCCCTGGAGGAGCGGACCGCCGCATGGGCCTGGCTGGGCTGGCTGCCGCACGTACGCCCAGGACACGGCCAGGACTGCCGGCTGCTCCTCGCCCACGACCGCGAACAGGCCGCGGCCCGCACCGAGGAACTGCTGCGCCGCCTGGCGGACCACGACCACGCGGCCCAGTCCTCGCCCACCCGGCCGGCCCCGCCCACCGGGCCGGCCCCCGCCGCCCCGCTCATCCCGGAGCAGCCCCGCCCCGACGGAGCCGACCGGGGCGAGCGCCGGCCTCCCTCCCGGGCCGTGGGCGACGGCGCCGGCCCGGCGGACGGTTCCGCGGGGCCGTACACCGTGGTCGTCGTGGACGGCGACCCCGGGGACGCCGGGGTGCGCGACGCGCTGGTGCGGCTGGCCGTGGAGGGGCCGCGGGCCGGGATCCACCTGCTGTGTCTCGCGGAGACGTCCGCCGCCTCCGCCGCGTCCCCGGTCACGCGGACGTACGAGGCGGCCTGCGCGGTGACCCCGGCGTTCCGGGAGTGCGGTGCCGTCGCCCTGCTCAGCGGGGACGTGGCGACCACCCTGCGGCTGCTGCGGGTGGCCGGCACCGGTACGGGCACGGCACCGGGGCCGGTCGGTCACGGCACGGTCGCCACGGTCGACGCGGTCTCCCCGGCGTGGGCCGAACGCTTCGCGCGGGCGCTGGCACCGCTGCGCCCGGAGGGCGCCCCCGGCACGGTGCACCCGCGGGTGTCGGCGCCGCTGCCCCCGTCGGCGCGGCTGCTGGACGAACTGGGGCTGGCCCGCGCCACCCCGGCCTCGCTGATGGCCCGCTGGGCGGACGCGGCCGACGACAGGGAGAGCGTCGGCGGCCGGGTGTCCGCGGTGCTGGGCGCCGGTCCGCGCGGCCCGGTCTGCGCCGACCTCGCGGCCGAGGGGCCGCATCTGCTGGTGGAGGGGCCGCCCGGCAGCGGCCGTACCGAACTGCTCCGGGCCGTCGTCGCCTCCCTGGCCGCGGCCGAACGGCCGGACCGGCTGGGCGTCGTCCTGGTGGACGGCCGGTGCGCCGCCGCGTCGGGCGGCGGTCCGGGCGACGGACTGCGGATGTGTACGGACGTACCGCACGTCACCACGCATCTCAGCGCCAACGACCCGGTGCGGATGCGGGAGTTCGCCCAGTCGCTGAGCGCCGAGCTGAAACGGCGTGCCGAACTGCTCGGCCGGTCGGACTTCGTGGAGTGGCACACCGGGCGTGAGCTGTCGGACCGTATGGTCGCCCAGCGCACGACCGCGCCCCGCGGCCAGGCGGCCGCCGGCGGTGAGTACCCGGGGGACGACCTGGACGCCCCGCCCAGTTCGACGCTGCGGCTGCGGCCCGGGGCCGCGCGGCGCAGGGCCGAGACCCCGCCGCCGTTGCCCCGGCTGGTGGTGGTCGTGGACGACCTGGACGCGCTGGTCGCCCCCGCGCTCGGCTCGCCGGGGCGGCCCGCCGCCGGGTCGGTGCTGCGGGCGCTGGAGGCGGTCGCCCGGGAGGGCGAGCGCCTCGGCGTGCACCTGGTGGCCGCCACCGGCCCCTGCGCCCGTACGGCGGAGACCGAGCCGGTGCGGCGGGCGACCCTGCGCGTGACGCTCGACCCGCCCGCGCCGGGCGGCCGCGGGGACACCTCCCCGTTCGAGCAGGGCCGGGGCAGCGAAGGAGAACCGGCTCCGGGTCGCGGGCAGTTGGTCCACCCGGACGGCACGGTGACCGCGTTCCAGGGCGGCCGGGTGACCGGCCGCATCCCGCGTACGGCGACGCTGCGGCCCACGGTCGTGCCGCTGGAGTGGCACCGCATGGGCGATCCGCCGGCCCGCCGCCCGGTCCGGGAACTCGGCAACGGCCCGACCGACCTCGCGCTGCTCGCCAGCGCGCTGGAACGCGCGGCCCGCCAGGTCTCGGCCACCGAGGTGCCGTCCCTGCTCTGACCTGACTCTGACCCGGCTCCGACCTGACGGCGCGTCATCCGACCGCACGTCACCGGCTTTCGCGGCACTCGACCGCGCGGCACCCGACCGTGCGTCAGCCGTTCCCGGGCCGTCCGACCGCGCGGCGCCCGCTTTCGCGTCACCCGCCACGCGGCACGGACACGACCCGCCCCGGCATGCGCCGTCCCGGCGTGCCCCGATCCGGCGCCCCACGGCCCCGGAGAGTCACGACGCGGTCACGATCCCGGACTGGACGCAGGAGGCGGTCTTGCCGCCCCGTCCTCCCGGGCGTACACAGAGCCCACGGGACAGCGCTCGACGTTCGACGAGGTACGAAGAACGGGGCAGTGATGCGCAGGACGAGCAGAACCATCCGGATCCACAGGTCGCCCGGCACACCCACGAAAACGCCGACTCCCCGCACCCGCAGGGCGGCGAGAACCTCCGCCGCCGTCGTCGCGGGTGTCCTCGCGGTCTCGCTCACGGCGTGCGGAGGGAGCGACGACAACGGTACCGACGACGGCCCGGACGGCACCGCCGACGAGACCGCCGCCACCGTCACGCTTCCCCGGCTGGACGGTGAGAGTCTCGAGGTCGCCGCCGTGTGGACCGGCACCGAACAGGCCAACTTCAAGAAGGTCCTGGCGGAGTTCGAGAAGCGCACCGGCGCGAAGGTGACCTTCGTTCCCGCCCAGGACCCCATCGTCAACTTCCTCGGGTCGAAGATCGCGGGCGGCGCCCCGCCCGACGTGGCGCTGCTGCCGCAGCCGGGCGCCATCAAGCAGGCCGTGGAGAAGAACTGGGCCAAGCCGCTGGGCGCCGAGGCCACCAAGGAGCTCGCCGAGAACTACTCGCAGGGCTGGCAGGACATCGGCACGGTCGACGGCAAGCAGTACGGCGTCTACTACAAGGCCGCCAACAAGTCGCTGATCTGGTACAACGCCCAGGTCTTCGAGAACGCGGGCGCGAGCGAGCCGAAGACGTGGGACGAGCTGCTCACCGCGGCGCAGACGGTCTACGACTCCGGCGTCACCCCGTTCTCGGTCGGCGGCGCCGACGGCTGGACGCTGACCGACTGGTTCGAGAACGTCTACCTCTCCCAGGCGGGCCCGGAGAAGTACGACCGGCTCGCCGCGCACGAGATCAAGTGGACGGACCCCTCCGTGAAGGAGGCGCTGACCACACTGGCGGAGATCTGGGGCAAGCCGGACTACGTGGCGGGCGGCCCGGGCGGCGCGCTGCAGACCGAGTTCCCGGCCTCCGTGACGCAGACGTTCACCGGCGGTGACCAGCCCAAGGCCGGCATGGTCTACGAGGGCGACTTCGTGCAGGTCAACATCGGTGAGACCGAGGCGAAGGTCGGCACGGATGCGAAGGTGTTCCCGTTCCCCGCGGTCGGTGACAGCCCGCCCGTGGTGTCCGGCGGCGACGCGGCCGTGATCCTGAAGGACTCGAAGGCGTCACAGGCCCTGGCGACCTTCCTCGCCTCCCCGGACGCGGCCGGCATCCAGGCGAAGCTGGGCGGCTACCTCTCGCCGAACAGGAACGTGCCGAACTCGGCGTATCCGAACGCGGTGCAGCAGAAGATGGCCAAGGCGCTCGTCGACGCCGGGGACGACTTCCGCTTCGACATGTCCGACCAGGCTCCGCAGGCGTTCGGCGGCACCCCCGGCAAGGGCGAGTGGAAGGCGCTGCAGGACTTCCTGAAGAACCCGAAGGACATCGCGGGGACGCAGGCGAAGCTGGAGGCCGACGCGGCCGCGGCGTACGGGGACTGATCCGGCGATGGCGTCGGACACGGCGGCGGGGGTCCCCGAGGCCCCTGCCGCCCCCAAGTCGCGCAGGAGCGTCACCGGCACCCGCAGGACCGTCGCGGCGCTGTTCCTGCTGCCCGCGCTGCTGCTGCTCGGTGCGCTCGTGGTCTACCCGATCGGGTACTCCGTCATCCGCAGCTTCTACGACCAGTCCGGCGGCGGCTTCGCCGGACTCGACAACTACCGGGCCCTGTTCACCGACGACGGCATCCGCACCGCCCTGAAGAACAACGTCATCTGGGTGGTGTTCGCGCCGACGGTGGCGACCGCGCTCGGTCTGGTCTTCGCGGTGCTGACCGAACGGATCCGCTGGGGCACGGCGTTCAAGCTGGTCGTCTTCATGCCGATGGCGATCTCGATGCTCGCGGCGGGCATCATCTTCCGCCTGGTGTACGACCAGGACCCGGACAAGGGCGTCGCGAACGCGGTGTGGGTGGGGGTGCACGACACCTTCGCCGAGTCGTCGGCGTACCCGAAGGCGCACCCGGGCCGCGAGTCGCCGCTGGAGGCGGCCGGCGGAGGCGCCTTCGTCACCAAGGGGACGGTGCGCGTCGGGGACACCGTCGCGCTGCCGCTGGTCGGTGTCGCCCCGGACCTGATCCCGGACGACGCCGAGCGGGCGGCCGCGCCGAAGCCGCAGCCGGACCGGATCACCGGCACGACCTGGCAGGACTTCACCCGCGGCAAGGGCGTCGGCACGCTGAACGGCGTCGACGCCGACGAGCTGGGCTACCCCGGCATGAGGATCGAGGCGGTCCGGGACGGCACGGTGGTGGAGACGGCCACCGCGGCGGCCGACGGCACGTTCTCCCTGTCGGCCGCGGCGGACGGGGCACATCTCCGGCTTCCGGCGAGCAACTTCGAGGAGCCGTACAACGGCCTGGACTGGCTGGGCCCGTCGTTGGTCACGCCCGCCGTCATCGGCTCGTACATCTGGATGTGGGCGGGCTTCGCGATGGTGCTGATCGCGGCCGGACTCGCGGGCATGCCCCGGGAGTTGCTGGAGGCCGCGCGGGTCGACGGCGCCAACGAGTGGCAGGTGTTCAGACGGGTCACGGTGCCCCTGCTGGCGCCGGTGCTCGCGGTCGTCACCGTCACCCTGATGATCAACGTGCTGAAGGTGTTCGACCTGGTCTTCATCATCGCCCCCGGCTCCTCCCAGGACGACGCCGACGTCCTCGCGCTGGAGCTGTACCGCAAGGGCTTCTCCGAGGACCAGCCGGGCATCGCCAGCGCGATCGCGGTGTTCCTGCTGCTCCTGGTGATCCCGGTGATGTGGTTCAACGTGCGGCGGCTGAGGCGGGAGGTCAGGCGATGAGCTCACGTCCGCTCAGGACGCGGCGGCCGGCCGGGGGGCGCCCGCCGGTCAAGGCGCGTCCGCCGGGGTCCCGTTCGCTCGCCTCCCGGATGGCCGACCGGGTCGGCGGGGGGCTGGTCCAGGCGTTCCTGATCGTCGTCGGGATGTTCTGGCTGGTCCCGACGCTCGGGTTGCTGCTGGCCAGTCTGCGCACCCCCGAGGACATGGCCGCCGACGGCTGGTGGACGGTGTTCACCGAGCCCTCGCAGCTCACCTTCGGCGCCTACGAGACCCTGCTGGAGAACGGCGACATCACCGGCTCCCTGCTGAACACGGCGTACATCACCGTCCCGGCGACGGTCCTGGTGGTGGTGATCGGTTCGCTCGCCGGATACGCCTTCGCCTGGATGGAGTTCCCGGGCCGGGACTGGTGGTTCCTGGGTGTGGTGGGGCTGCTGGTGGTGCCGGTGCAGGTGGCGCTGATCCCGATCGCCGAACTCTTCGGCAGCCTCGGCATCTTCGGCTCGCTGGTCGGCGTGGTGCTGTTCCACGTCGGCTTCGGTCTGCCGTTCGCGGTGTTCCTGCTGCGGAACTTCTTCGCGGAGATCCCGAAAGAGCTGCTGGAGGCGGCCCGGCTGGACGGCGCGGGTGAACTGCGCCTGTTCGCCCGGGTGGTGATGCCGCTGGCCGGGCCGGCCATCGCCTCGCTGGGCATCTTCCAGTTCCTGTGGGTGTGGAACGACATGCTGGTCGCGCTGATCTTCACCGACTCCGGGAGCCAGCCGATCACGGTCGCCCTGCAGACACAGGTACGGCAGTTCGGCAACAACATCGACGTGCTGGCGCCGGGCGCGTTCATCTCGATGGTGATCCCGCTGGCCGTGTTCTTCGCCTTCCAGCGGCAGTTCGTCTCCGGCGTGATGGCGGGCGCCGTGAAGTGAGCTGCGCGGAGGCAGAGCCGGAGGACGGGCCCGGGGCTCCGCACACAGGGCCCCGGGTCCGCTCCTTCGGGTGACGGATGCCCCCGGACGCCGTACCCGGCGCAACCCGGGCGACCCGGCGGCCGTTCCCGGGCCGAACCCCCGCGCCGACCGCTGGATGCCCCTTGCCCGGGTTCCGTGTCACCGTCGCCACGCGCCCGGCGCGGCCCGCTCCGACCCGGCCGCCCACCTGGCGGCCCTCCGGACGGCCTTCGGGGCGGCCCGGCCGGGGTCCCGCCGACTGAGCCCGGGTCGGCTGCTCGGTCACTCGGTCACTCGATGACCAGGTCGACCGGGACGTTGCCGCGGGTGGCGTTGGAGTAGGGGCAGACCTGGTGGGCCTGCTCGACCAGCTTGCGGCCGGTCTCCTCGTCCACCGTGTCGGGCAGCTCGACGCGCAGCGTCACGGCGAGCGCGAAGCCCTCGCCCTCCTTGCCGATGCCGACCTCGGCGGTCACCGCGGCCTCGCTGACGTCGACCTTCGCCGCCCGGCCGACCAGGCCGAGGGCGCTGCCGAAGCAGGCCGCGTAACCGGCGGCGAACAGCTGCTCCGGGTTGGTGCCCTCGCCGCTGCCGCCCAGCTCCACGGGGGCGCTGAGACCGAGGTCCAGCTTGCCGTCGGAGGTGACGGCGCGGCCCTCGCGGCCGTGGGTGGCGGTGGCGACAGCGGTGTAGAGCGCGTCCATGGGAAACCTTCCCTCTCGAGTCGTGGCCGGGCGGCCGGCCCTCCGTCTCCGAGGACCCCGACCGCCGTACGACCACAAGTAGAGCACGCAATTCAGTTGCGCACAATCAAATGGCTCGAAAGAGCTACCCTGGAGCCATGACGCCGACCCCGAACCCCTCGCCGGCCACGGAACCGGCCGGTGCCCCACCGCCCGGTTCCGCCGACGACTGGCTCCGCCTCGACCAACAGATCTGCTTCTCCCTGCACGCCACCTCGCGCGCCTTCAACGGCGTGTACCGGGTGGTCCTCAAGGACCTCGGCCTCACCTACCCCCAGTACCTGGTGATGCTGGCCCTCTGGGAGCACGGCACGCTGCCCGTCAAGAAGCTCGGCGAACACCTGCGGCTCGACTCCGGCACCCTGTCCCCGCTGCTCAAGCGGCTGGAGGCGGCCGGCCTGGTGTGCAGGGAGCGCAGCACGCGCGACGAGCGCTCGGTGGAGGTGCGGCCCACCGAGGAGGGCACCGCGCTGCGCGAGCGGGCCCAGGACGTCCCGCGCCGGATCGTCGCCGCGACCGGCTTCGGGATCGACGAGATCCAGTCCCTGCGGGCCCGCCTCGACCGACTCACCGCCGCACTGGACACGGCGGCGGCGAACGGCGCCTGACGGCAGCCGCAGCGCCGCCGCGGCACAGTGCCGACGGGCACGGGGGTACGAACCACCTGTTAACGGGCAAAAGGTCAGTGACCAGTCACCCGAGCCCCAGGGGACGCCTATGCACCCCCACCGGACCGCCGCCACCGGCGTCACCGTCGTGGTGATAGGCCACGACGACGCCGCCCATGTGACCGACGCCGTGCACTCGGCGCTCGGGCAGGGGCCGGCCGTGCGCGAGGTCGTGGCCGTCGACGACTGTTCGACGGACGGCAGCGCGGGCCTGCTCGCCCGGCTGGCCGGGACCGAACCCCGCCTCCGGCTGATCCGGCACCGCGCCAACAGCGGCGGCTGCGGCTCCCCGCGCAACACCGGGCTCTCCGCGGCGACCTCGCCGTACGTGATGTTCCTGGACAGCGACGACGTCCTCCCGCCCGGTGCCGTGGACGCGCTCCTCGGCGCGGCGGGCGCGGCGGACGCGGACGTCACCGGCGGGCTGTGCGTGCGCCGCGAGCTGCCGTCGGGGCGCGAGGTGCCGTGGCAGCCCGGCCTGTACGCGGCGCCCCGGGTGCTCCCGCACCCCGCCCGGCGCCCCCGCCTGGTGCACGACACCCTCTGCGTCAACAAGCTCTACGCGACGGCGTTCCTGCGCGCACACGACATCCGCTTCCCCGAGGGGCACTTCCCCTACGAGGACTTCGTCTTCACCGCGCGCCTGTGGGCCGCCGCCCCGCGCATCGCCCTGGTCCCGGACCGGGTCTACGTCTGGCAGGTGCGCCGGTCCGCCCGGCGGCTGTCGATCTCGCTGGACCGCGCGGGCCTCGACAACTGGCGGGACCGCACCCACGCGTGCCGCACGGCGTACGAGATCCTGCTGGCCGCCGGGCAGAAGGAGCTGGCGCGGGCGGCGCGGGCCAAGTTCCTCGACCACGAGCTGCGCATGTACGTGCGGGAGCTGCGGCTGCACGACGCGGACCACCGGCGCGCGTGGTGGGCGCACACCCGCGCGTTCCTCGCCGAGTACGACGCGGCCGACTGGGCCCGCGACCCGGTCGCGCCCGGCCGGCTGATCGGCCGGGTCCTGCTGGCCTCCCCCGAGCCCCGCGACCTGCCCCGCCTCCAGGAACTGGCGGGCCGCCCGGCCCGGCTGTGCCCGCCCTACCCCCGCGCGGCGGACGGCACGCCCTGCTGGTCCGCCGACCTGCCCGGGGTCACCCTGGAGCCCCTGCCGGCCCGCCCCGTGACCCGGCTGCCGCTCGCCGTCGACGCGGAGCTGCGCCCCCGCACCCGTACCGCCCGCCTGCACCTTCACCTGCACGAGCTGTACGGCCTGCTGGAGCGGGCGCACCCCTCGGAGCTGGAGATCGAGTGGCGGCACCGGGACGGCGGCGGCAGGAGGGCGTGCACGGTGCCGCTGCGGGCGGCGGCCGGGGGCGGCTGGTCCGCGGAGACGACCGTACGGCCGGCCCGGCTGGCCGCGCTCGGCGCCGGCGCCTGGGACCTGCGCCTGCGGGTGCGCTTCGGCGACGGCTCGAGCCGCGAGGTCACCGCGCACGCGTGTGCGGGCCCCGGTCTGCTGCGCCGCCGCGCGGTGCCGAGCGCCCGGCACGGCGTGGTGCTGGTCCGGCCGTACGCCACCCACTCGGGCGCGCTGGCACTGCGGGTCGCGAGCGGCGCACACGGTGCCGCTTCGGTCGTACGCGGGAGACTGAGGCGCCTGCTTCACTAGGATCGGGGAGAGCCGGCGGGGACCGACCACCCACCACGGCCGACGAACGACGAGGGGACGTCCGCACATGACCTGGTTGATCACCGGCGGCGCCGGCTACATCGGGGCGCACGTCGTACGGGCGATGACCGAGGCGGGCGAGCGGACGGTGGTCTACGACGACCTGTCCACCGGCGTCCCCGACCGGGTGCCGGACGGAGTGCCGCTGGTGGTCGGCTCGACCCTGGACGGCGAGCGGGTGGCCCGCGCCCTCGCCGACCACGAGGTCACCGGCGTCGTCCACCTGGCGGCGAAGAAGCAGGTCGCCGAGTCGGTGGAACTGCCCCTGCTCTACTACCGGGAGAACGTCGAGGGCCTGCGCGTCCTGCTGGAGGCGGTGACGGCGGCCAGTGCCGTGTCGTCCTTCGTCCTCTCGTCCTCGGCCGCGGTGTACGGCATGCCGGAGACCGCCGCCGAGCTGGTGACCGAGGACACCCCCTGCGCGCCGATGTCCCCGTACGGGGAGACGAAACTGGCCGGCGAGTGGCTGGTCCGCGCGACGGGCCGGGCCACCGGCCTGTCCACGGCCTCCCTGCGCTACTTCAACGTGGCGGGCGCCGCGAGCCCGGAACTCGCCGACACGGGCGTCTCCAACCTCGTCCCCATGGTCTTCGAGAAACTCACCGCGCAAGCGCCCCCGCGCATCTTCGGCGACGACTACCCGACCCCGGACGGCACCTGTGTCCGCGACTACATCCACGTGGTCGACCTGGCCGAGGCCCACACGGCCGCGGCCCGCGCCCTGCGCGCCGCCCCCGGCCGGGACCTCACCCTCAACATCGGCCGCGGCGAGGGCGTCTCCGTCCGGGGCATGATCGACCGCATCAACGCCCTCACCGGCCACGACCTGCCGCCCACGGTCGCCCCCCGCCGCCCCGGCGACCCGGCGAGCGTCGTCGCCTCCGCCGACCGCGCCGCCACCGAACTCGGCTGGAAGGCCCGCCACACCGTCGACGACATGATCACCTCAGCCTGGCAGGGCTGGCTCCGCCTCCACCCGCCGGAGTGACCGCGCCCGCTCACAGCGCTTTGAGGGCCTCCGTCGTGGCGCGGGCCAGGGCGGGCAGGTAGCCCTTCGGGAGTTTCGGGTTGCGGATGACCACCGAGCGCCAGTACAGGGGGCCGGAGATCAGGTCGAGGGCCAGGGCGTGGTCGACGCCGGGGCGGACCTCGCCCCGCTCCTGCGCCGCCGTGACGACGCCCCGGGCGACCCCGTCCTGGCCCTCCCGCAGCGCCTTCCGGAGTGCCTCGGCGATGTCGGGGTTGCGGGCGGCCTCGGCCTGGAGGTCGGGGAGGATCTGCGAGGCGACGGGGTGGCGCAGGGCGCGCGAGGTGACCTCGTACAGCAGCCGCAGGTCGCCCTCCAGGGAGCCGGTGTCCGGCGCGGGCAGCCCCTGCACGGCGATGGCGGAGACCAGGTCGAGGACCAGGTGCAGTTTGGAGCGCCAGCGGCGGTACACCGCGGTCTTGCCGACGCCCGCGCGGCGCGCGATCCCCTCGATGGACATCCGCGCGTAGCCGACGGCCGCGAGTTCCTCGAAGACGGCCGCCCGGATGGCCTCCGTCACATCCTCCCGCAGGACGGCGGCCCCGGCGGGGGCCCTGCGGCGCGGACGCGGCTGGGGCTCGTCGGCGTTGGTCGTCATGGGGCCCAGCATAGGGCGTGACGACGATACGGGTCCGTTCTGACGCAGATACGTACACCGGTCCGGCACAGAGCGGCGCCGCACCCCTGGCCGCCGGGACGGAACGGTTGCGTTCCGACGCGCGTTCGCCCTACGCTCGCGTTGCGACGATACGGTCCCGTCCCGACGTAAGTGAACGCGCGAAGGCGTGCGGGGGAACACCGGGCGGAACACGGCATCGCATCGCCGCCACCCCACCCCCGCCCCCTAGCGAAAGAAGCGGATGTGAGTCAGGCCCTCCACACACCGCCTTCCCCACCGGTCCGCCCGGTCCCGGTCGAGGACGACCTCCCCGCGCTCGCCGCCCGGTACGGGCTGACGGTCAGCGGTGCCCGGCCGTCGCCGGCCGAGTACCTCCGTCAGCTGTGGGCGCGGCGGCACTTCATCCTGGCCTTCTCCCGGGCGAAGCTGACCGCGCAGTACAGCCAGGCCAAGCTGGGCCAGCTGTGGCAGGTGGCGACCCCGCTGCTGAACGCGGCGGTGTACTTCTTCATCTTCGGGCTGCTGCTGGGCGCCCGGAAGGGCATCCCGCACGAGATCTACGTGCCGTTCCTGGTGACCGGGGTGTTCGTGTTCACCTTCACCCAGAGTTCGGTGCTGGCCGGGGTGCGGGCGATCTCCGGGAACCTGGGGCTGGTGCGGGCGCTGCACTTCCCGCGCGCCGCGCTGCCGGTCTCCTTCGCGTTGCAGCAGCTGCAGCAGCTGTTGTTCTCGATGGTGGTGCTGGTGGCGGTGGTGGTGGCGTTCGGCAGCCTGCCGGCGCTGTCCTGGCTGCTGGTGGTGCCCGCGCTGGGGCTGCAGTTCGTCTTCAACACCGGGCTGGCGCTGGTCTTCGCCCGGCTGGGCAGCCGGACGCCGGATCTGGCCCAGCTGATGCCGTTCGTGCTGCGGACCTGGATGTACGCCTCGGGGGTGATGTTCAGCCTGCCGGCGATGCTGGAGGGCAAGAACGTGCCGGGCTGGCTGGCCGACGTGCTGCAGTGGAATCCGGCGGCGGTCTACATGGATCTGGTGCGGTTCGCGTTGATCGACGGGTACGGGTCCTCGTATCTGCCGCCGCATGTGTGGGCGTTCGCGGTGGGCTGGGCGCTGCTGGCCGGGGTGATCGGTTTCGTCTACTTCTGGAAGGCCGAGGAGACCTACGGTCGTGGCTGACAACACTGTCAACGCCGGAAACACCGGCGAGAAGATCCCCACCGTCATCGCCGACGGCGTCGACATCGTCTACCGGGTCAACGGGACCAAGGGCGGCAAGGGCAGCGCCACGGCGGCGCTGAGCCGCATGCTCCGGCGGGGCAAGGACGACGCGGCACGGGGCGTGCGCAGGGTGCACGCGGTGCGGAACGTGTCCTTCGTCGCCTACCGGGGCGAGGCCATCGGCCTGATCGGCACCAACGGCTCGGGCAAGTCGACCCTGCTCAAGGCCGTCGCCGGACTGCTCCCGGTGGAGAACGGCCGGATCTACACCGGCGGCCAGCCCTCCCTGCTCGGCGTCAACGCCGCCCTGATGAACGATCTGACGGGCGAACGCAACGTCCATCTCGGCGGGCTGGCCATGGGCATGTCCCGCGAGCAGGTCCGGGAGCGCTACCAGGAGATCGTCGACTTCTCCGGCATCAACGAGAAGGGCGACTTCATCACCCTGCCGATGCGCACCTACTCCTCCGGCATGGCCGCCCGGCTGCGCTTCTCCATCGCCGCCGCCAAGGACCACGACGTCCTTCTCATCGACGAGGCGCTGGCCACGGGCGACCGCTCCTTCCAGAAGCGCTCCGAGGCGCGCATCCGGGAGCTGCGCAAGGAGGCCGGGACGGTGTTCCTGGTCAGCCACAGCAACAAGTCGATCCGGGACACCTGCGAGCGCGTGCTGTGGCTGGAGCGCGGTGAGCTGCGGATGGACGGGCCCACCGACGAGGTGCTCAAGGAGTACGAGGCGTTCACCGGCGGTCCGGACAAGGCCCGCAAGCCCAAACCGAAGCCCAAGCCGGAGGCTGCAACCGAGCCGAAGACCGGGATCGAGCCGAAGACCGGGACCGATCCGAAGGCCCCGACCGCGCCCACGACGGTGACCGATCCGGAGGCCGCCACCGCTCCCTCCTGAGGCGTCGCCCGTCCGTCTCCGGGCAGCCCCTTCGCCGCATTGATGCCAATATGACCGAAGGGAACGCCCGGATCGGTGACGAGACGAAGGAGCCCCGAGATGCCCGAGCTCAGCGTCATCGTCCACGGGCCGAACACCCAGGACCATCTGACCGGCCTCCTCGCCTCCCTCTGCTCCCCCACCGCCCTCGCCGCCTCTGGAACCTCCCCCTCCCCGGACATCGAGGTCATCGTCGCCGCCGTGGGCGACTGGGCCCGGGAGACAGCCGAGCGGCACACCCCCGACGTCCAGGTGCTGCCCCTGCCCGACGGCACCTCCGACGCGGCGGCCCGGGTGGCGGGGGCGGACCTGGCCACCGGCCGCTGGCTGCACTTCGTCCCCGCCAAGGACGGCCTGCCGCCCGGCGGCCCGCGAACCGTCGCCGAGCACCTCGCCCGGCTCCCCGACACCGTGGACGTCCTGCTCCTGGACCACGTCCGCAGCACCTGGCACAGTTCCGGCCTGCCCTCCCCCGACGGCCCCCTGCTCGTCCGCGCGGGCCGCGCCGACCTCGCCCTCGACGACTGCGCGCGCCTGCTGCGCCTCACCCCGCTGCTCGGCACCCGCGTCCTGCGCGCCGCCTTCTGGCGGACCCACCGCACCCGGCTCACCGCGGCCGGAGCCCCGGACGGCACCCCGTTCGACGAGCCGTACGCCGCCCGTGCCGCCCTCCTGCTCGCCGACCGCGTCGCCTGTCTGCCCCGCGTCGCCCACGAGGAACGGCGGCTGCGTCCCGCCGCGCTCCCCCCGGTCACCCCCGAACAGCGCTACGCCCTCGTCGAGCACTACGAAGCCCTCCTCGGCCTCGCCGGTGACCGCCCCGCCGTCCACGACGTGCTGTACGAGCTCATGGTCGGCGACTGTCTGCGCGCCTTCGCCCGCGGCGGCATGCCCGAGCCGGTCGCCCGGGAGTTCTTCCGCCGTGCCTCACTGGCCGCCGTACGGCACCGCCCCGAGGGCCACCGGAACCCGGTCGGCCTCGAGGGCGTCCGGCGCTCGCTGCTCGAGGAGGGCGCCTACACCCGGTACCGCGCCCTCCGGGCCGCCCACCGCACCCGCCGTGCCGCCGGGTCCGCGGCGCGCACCGGCGGGCGGCGGCTCGGCACCCTGCTCGGCGACCACCACTACCGCCGGGCCCTGCGCCGCCCCGTCGACCCGGAACTGGCGGTGTTCTCGGCGTACTGGAACCGCGGCGTCGCCTGCAATCCGGCCGCGATCGCCGCCGCGCTCGCCGAACTCGCCCCGTGGATCCACCCGGTGTGGGTGGTGACCGCCCACCACGCCGCCCTGCTCCCGCCCGGCACGGACCATGTGGTGCCCGGCACCCGCCGCTACGGGGAGGTGCTCGCCACCGCGAAGTACCTCGTCAACAACGTCAACTTCCCGGACACCGTGGTCAAACGCCCCGACGCCGTCCACCTCCAGACCCACCACGGCACCCCGCTCAAGCGCATGGGCGTGGACCAGATGCCGTTCCCGGCCGCCGCCCGGGGCCTGGACTTCCAGGCCCTGCTGGAGCGCGTCGACAAGTGGGACTACAGCCTCTCCGGCAACAGCCACACCACCCGCATGTGGCAGCGGGCGTACCCGTCCCGCCACGTCTCGCTCGACTACGGCTATCCGCGCAACGACGTCTACTACACGGCCGGCGCCGACGACGTCCGCGCGATCCGCGCACGCCTCGGTATCGCCCCCGGCCGCCGGGCCGTGCTGTACGCGCCCACGCACCGCGACTACGAGGCCGGCTGGGTCCCCCACCTGGACCTCGCCGCGCTCGCCGACCGCCTCGGCGAGGAGACCGTCCTGCTGGTGCGAGGCCACTACTTCTACGACGGAGGCGCCGGGACCGCCGGGAGCACCTCCCCCCTCACCTCGCTGCGGCGCGGCGGCCGCGGCGCCCGCATCGTGGACGTCTCCTCCTACGACCCGGTCGAGGACCTGTGCCTGGCCGCCGACCTGCTGGTCACCGACTACTCGTCGATCATGTTCGACTACGCCAACCTGGACCGCCCCCTGGTGATCCACGCCGACGACTGGGACGTCTACCGGCAGACGCGCGGTGTCTACTTCGACCTGACGGCCGAGGCGCCGGGTCCGGTGGCCCGCACCCAGGAGGAGCTGACCGGGATCCTCACCACCGACGCCTGGCGCGACGCGAGCGCGGCGAAGGCGCGGGCCGTCTTCCGGCGCCGGTTCTGCGAGTACGACGACGGCCGCGCCGCCGAACGCGTCGTGCGCCGGGTCTTCCTCGGCCAGGACGAGGAGTCGCTGCCGCCGGTGCTGCCCCTGGAGGAGCGCACCCCGGCGCCCGACCCCGAGGAGGCGAGCTCCTGATGAAGCCACCCGCCGAGGAGCACAGCCCTCGAGAAGCATCCGACGCGCCCCCCGTACCCGACGTCACCGTGACGGTCATCGTCCACAACGACGCCGAACGCCTCCCCCGCGCGGTCGAGTCGGTCCGCCGGCAGACCCACCGCGACCTCGAGATCGTCGTCAGCGACGACCACTCGACGGACGAGACCCCCGAGGTGGCACGGCGGTTGGTGGCTGCGGACCCGCGTATCCGGTATCTGCGCCTGCCGTACAACAGCGGCGGCTGCAGCGCGCCCCGCAACCGCGCCCTGGAGACCGCCCGCGCACCGTATCTGATGTTCCTCGACAGCGACGACGAACTCCCCCAGGACGCCGTGGCGTTGCTGCTCGCCGCCCACCGCGAACGGGACATCGACTTCGCGATGGGCGCGATCCGGCGTGTCCGCACCGACACCGGCCGCCGCTCCACCTGGATGCCGCACCTGGTGCGCGAGCGCCGCACCCTGGACGGCATCGAGGCCGATCCGCGGCTGTTCTTCGAGCACCTGTCGACCGGCAAGATGTACTCCCGGGCCTTCCTCGACCGGCACGGCCTGCGTTTCCCCGAGGGCATCCACTACGAGGACCAGTTGTTCTCGGCGCAGGCGTACTGCCTGGCGAGGAGGTTCACGATCGTCCCGGAGCCGGTGTACCTCTGGTACATCACGCCCTACGCCGCCCAGGAGTCGGCGTCCATCTCCAACCAGCGGCACAAGCCGGCCAACGTCCGCGACCGGGTCCACGTCCAGCACCTCATCGACGCCTTCCTCGTCGAGAGCGGGCACGCGTCGCTGCGTGCGGACAAGGACCACAAGTTCCTCAAGCACGACGTCCGGATGTACACGGGCGACCTGCCCCACCGGGACGACGAGTGGCTCGCGGGCTTCGCGGACCTGCTGAACCCGTACCTGGAGACGCTGTCGCCCGGCGCGTACGCCCGCCTCCCGCGCGCCGAACGGGTCGTCCTCCAGTTGCTCCGCGACCGCCGCCTGTCCGAGGTCCGGCAGGCGGCCCGCGGTCTGGGCCACGACATCGCCCCGAGGCAGCTGACCGTGGGCCCGGACGGCCGCGCCTACTGGGGCGACCGGATTCCCGCGTCCGCCGCCGCCCGCGCCGAACTGGACCTCTCCGACCTGGAACCGGACGTCCGTCCCTTCCCCACCGCCCTGTTCCGGCACGAGATCACGGACATCGCCCGAGGCCTCGGCGGACCGGTCGAACTGACGGTGCGTACCTACGATCCGGCGCTGCGCCTCCCGCTCGGCCCGCAGCGCGCGACCCTCCTCCTCTCTCCCGGCCGGCGCCGCCTCACCGTGCCCTTCCGCCTCTCCCTCGTCCGTCCCGGTGTCTTCGAGGGCCGCGTCGGCCTCGACCCGGCGGCCGCCTCCCTGCCGCTGGGCGGGTTCGCCGGGGTGCGCCATCCGCTGCTCCGCCTCACCCTCCGGGGGCAGGGCAACACGGGTCCCCTGCTGGCGCCCCTGGCCTTCGCCCCGTTCACCGCCCGTGTCCCGTACCGCCGTGGCACGGCCCCGCACCGCGTCACCGTCGAACCGGAGGGCCACGGCGCGGGCCGCCTGCAGATCCGCTGGGAGCCCGTGGGGGTGACGGCCCGGGTGATCCGCCCGGCGGTACGGCGGCTGGCCCGTCCGGTGGCGAACGCGCTGGGTCGGTGAGGTGCCCGGTCAGCGCACCGCGTAGAGCGTCTGGCCCTCCGGTCCCCGGGTCACGGCCCGCAGCCCGGTGTCGTGCAGCGTGCCCGTCGTGTCCACCACCCACCGCACTCCGTACGTCCGCTCGATGCCCCGGCGCACCCGCTGCGGTGTGCTCGGTGCGAAGTACCGCTCCGTGGCCGCCGCCCTGCGCTTCTCGTCCGGCAGGAAGAAGTCGGGGTAACCGGGGGCGACCGTGTAGGGCCCGTACGCGGGAATCCGGCGGGCCGGTTCCGTCTCGGCCATGACGACGTCCCCGTACTCCACCCACGGTGTCATCCAGTGGTACCCCGTCCACGGCTCCCGGTACCGGGCCTCGGCCACCCGGGGCAGCGCGTCGCGCGGGACGACGTAGCCCACCGCTCCCGCCTGTGCCCACGCGCCGACGGCCAGCGCACCGGCCAGGACGACGGCCCACCCGGCGCGCAGTGTGCGCCGTGCCGCGCCGAACGTCTCCAGGGCGGCCGCGAGCTGCGCCGGGATCAGCACGGCGGGCAGGGCGCGCCCCCACGCGTGGTGGCCGGTCAGCCAGCCCGCCGCGAAGACCAGCGCGCCCAGCGCGAAGAACAGCGCGAGCGGGTCCCACCGGTCGCGCCGCCACCGCACCGCCAGCGCGGCCACGCCGAGCAGCACGAGCCCGAACCGGGCCGGCAGGTCCCGGTACAGCTCCCGGTGCACCGACTCCAGTCGGGCGCCGGCGCCCGTCAGCGCGAAGAAGTCGTAGTACGGCCAGGCCCACAGCACGAGGACGCCCAGCAGCAGTCCGGCGCCGAGCCGCGGCCACACCGCCCGCGGCAGCCGCGCGGGCCGGGCCGACAGCACCGTGGCGAGGGCGCCGAGCGTGGCCACGACGCCGGTGAACTGGTGGCACAGCAGGATCACCGCCCACAGCGTGCCCAGCCCCGCCCACGTTCCCCACCCGGCCCGGCGGCGCAGCGCGGCCGTCAGCCAGGCCCAGAGGTGGAAGGCGAGGCCGAGGGCGAGGGTGCTCGGGTAGGAGACCGTCAGCGCGAGCGAGTGGAGGCCCGGGAAGCCGCTCCACAGGAACGGGGTCGTGCCCCACAGGAACAGCAGGCTCAGCAGGGCGAGCGCGAAGACGGCCCGCGGCCCCGCCCCGTATGCGGCCGGGGTCCCGTGCGCGGCCGGGGCCCCGTGCGCGGCCGGGGTCCCGGTCCCGCGGGCCGTTCCGCGTGCGGTCAGTGCCCGTACGTAGCGCCATACGCCCGTCACCAGCAGCGCGAGTCCGGCCAGGGCGGCGAGCCGCAGCACCACGAAGACCGACAGCCCCGACAGCCCCGACAGCCGGGCGAGGCCGCCGAGCAGCACGGTCCACGGCGAGTAGTACGGGCTCTGCGTGTCCGCGTCGACCAGGGGGTTGCCGGGGTCGGCCAGGTCGTGCCGCAGGCGTTGCAGGGTCGCCGCGTGCATGCCGAGGTCGCCGGCCCACGGGAGGCGGACGATCACCGCGAGCAGCAGGACCAGGGTCAGCCCGGCGGCGACCTGGACGGCGGTGCGGGCGATGTCCGCCGGCCGGGGCGCGGCACGCGGCCTGCCGGTCCCCCCGGGCAGGACGGACCACCGGGTACCGGCAGAACGGCCGGGCCGGCCGGATCGGGCGGGGCGAGCGGAGCGGGCAGGACGGACACTCACCCTCAGAGCCTTAACACCCCATCCGCTCCGGGGCACCCCGAGCACACCACGGGGGTGCTCCGGACCCGATGGTCCGGGGCACCCCCGTGTGCGTCAGCGCCGGGCCGGCGCCGCGGCCTACGCGTGCGGACGCAGCAGCGTGCGCATCGTCCGCATCGCCACGGACAGGTTGGCCAGGTCGAACGTGTCCGAGCTGCGGATCTCCTCCAGAGTGGTGCGGGCCCGGCCGAGGAGGGCCTCGTTCTTCTCCTCCCACACCTGGAACCGCTGCTGCGGTGACGCCGTGCCGTTGCCCTGCGCCAGCACCTCGGCCGTCACCGCCGCGTGCGCCGCGTACAGGTCCTCGCGGATCGCCGCGCGGGCCATGGACTGCCAGCGGTCCGCGCGGGGCAGCTCACTGATCCTGTCCATCAGCTGGGTGATGGAGAGCCGGTCGGCGAGGTCGTAGTACACCTCGGCGACGTCCAGCGGCTCCTTGCCCATGCGGTCGGCCACCGAGACGATGTCGATCGCCGCGAACGCGGAGGAGAAGCCGGCCACGCGGGTGGCGAGTTCGCCGGGGACGCCGACGCCCGTCAGCTCGTCGTAGATCTTCTGGAACCACTCCAGGTCCGCGCCGCGCAGCAGCTTGGGCAGCTGCGACCAGACCTGCTCGACGCGCTCGGCGAAGAACGCCACCGTCTCCTCGAGCTCCAGCGGCTGCGGCCGGTTGTTGAGCAGCCAGCGCGTACCGCGCTCCACCAGCCGCCGCGAGTGCAGCCGGATCCGGGTCTGGACGTCCGCGTCGACCTTGGTGTCGAGCTCCTCGACGGCGTCCCACACCAGGGCGGAACGGAAGATCGCGCGGGCCACGGTCTGGGCCCGGACGATCTCCTCCAGCGACGCGCCCGTCTCCTCGCGCATCCGGTGCAGGTACGTCGTACCGCCGGTGTTGACCGTGTCGTTGACCAGGACGGTCGTGGTGATCTCACGGCGCAGCGGGTGGCCGTCGATCCGGTCGAGGAACTGCTCGCGCAGCGGGGCCGGGAAGTACGCGTGCAGCAGGTTCTTGAGGTACGGGTCCTCGGGCAGCGAGGTGCTCAGCAGCTCCTCGGCGACCGTGATCTTCGTGTACGCCAGCAGGACGGCCGTCTCCGGGCCGGTCAGGCCCTGCCCGGCGGCCAGCCGCTCGCGGATCTGGCGGTCGGTGGGCAGGAACTCCAGGGCCCGGTCGAGGTGACCCTCGCGCACCAGGTGCTTCAGGAAACGCTGCTGGGCGTGGAGCATGTCCTTGGACTGGGCCAGGGCGTTGGCGATGGCGGTGTTCTGCGCGTAGTTGGTGCGCAGCACCATCCGGCCGACCTCGTCGGTCATCGAGGCGAGCAGCTTGTTGCGCTGCTTGACCGTCATGTCGCCGTCCGTGACCAGGCCGTTGAGCAGGATCTTGATGTTCACCTCGTGGTCGGAGGTGTCCACGCCCGCGCTGTTGTCGATGGCGTCGGTGTTGATCCGGCCGCCGTGCAGCGCGACCTCGATCCGGCCGAGCTGGGTGAAGCCCAGGTTGCCGCCCTCGCCGACGACGGCGACCCGCAGGTCCCTGCCGTCGACGCGGATGGCGTCGTTGGCCTTGTCGCCGACGTCCGCGTTGGACTCGGTGGACGCCTTGACGTACGTACCGATGCCGCCGTTCCACAGCAGGTCGACCGGTGCCTTGAGGATCGCCTTCATCAGGTCGGCCGGGGTCGCCTTGGTGACGCTCTCCTCGAGGCCGAGGGCCTCGCGGATCTGGGCGTTGACCGGGATGGACTTGGCGCTGCGCGGGAAGACCCCGCCGCCGGCCGACAGCAGGCCCGTGTCGTAGTCCGCCCAGGAACTGCGCGGCAGCTCGAACAGGCGGCGGCGCTCGGCGTAGCCGGCGGCCGCGTCCGGGTTCGGGTCGATGAAGATGTGCCGGTGGTCGAAGGCGGCGACCAGCCGGATGTGCTCGCTGCGCAGCATGCCGTTGCCGAACACGTCACCGGACATGTCCCCGATGCCGACGGCCGTGAACTCCTGGCTCTGGGTGTCCACACCCAGCTCCCGGAAGTGCCGCTTGACGGACTCCCAGGCGCCGCGGGCGGTGATACCCATGCCCTTGTGGTCGTATCCGGCGCTGCCGCCGGAGGCGAAGGCGTCGCCGAGCCAGAAGTCGTAGGACTCGGCGACCTCGTTGGCGATGTCCGAGAACCGCGCGGTGCCCTTGTCGGCCGCGACGACGAGGTAGTTGTCGTCCCCGTCGTGCCGGACGACGTCCACCGGGGGCACGACCTGGCCGGCCACCATGTTGTCGGTGATGTCGAGCAGCGCCGAGATGAACGTCCGGTAGGAGGCGACGCCCTCGGCCATCCAGGCGTCGCGGTCCACGGACGGGTCGGGCAGCTGCTTGGCGACGAAGCCGCCCTTGGCGCCGACCGGCACGATGACGGTGTTCTTCACCATCTGCGCCTTGACCAGGCCGAGGATCTCGGTGCGGAAGTCCTCCCGGCGGTCCGACCAGCGCAGGCCGCCGCGCGCCACCTTGCCGTAGCGCATGTGCACGCCCTCGACCCGCGGCGAGTACACCCAGATCTCGAACGCCGGACGCGGCGCCGGCAGGTCGGGGATGGCCTGCGGGTCGAACTTCATGGAGATGTAGTCGTGCGGGCGGCCGTCACCCGACTGCTGGAAGAAGTTGGTGCGCAGCGTCGCCTTGATCACGGTGAGGAAGGAACGCAGGATGCGGTCCTCGTCGAGCGAGGCGACCTGGTCGAGGGCGGCGTCGATCTCCTCCAGCAGGGCGTCCAGCAGCTCGAACCCGGCGCCCTGCCGCTCCGGCGACATCCGCGCCTCGAACAGGGAGACGAGCAGCCGGGTGGTGTGGACGTTGTTGCGGAGGGTGTCCTCCATGTAGTCCTGGCTGAACGTGGAGCCGGCCTGGCGCAGGTACTTGGCGTACGCGCGCAGTACCGTCGCCTGCCGCCAGTCCAGCCCGGCGCTCAGTACGAGGGCGTTGAAGCCGTCGTTCTCCGCCTTGCCGGTCCAGGTCGCGGCGAAGGCGTCCTGGAACCGCTCACGGGCGTCGTCCCCGAGGTGCTCGGCGCCGGGCACCTCGGGCATCCGCAGCCCGAAGTCGTAGACCCAGGCGACGCTGTGGTCGGCGCGGCGCAGCTCGTAGGGCCGCTCGTCGACGACCTCGACGCCGAGCCGCTGGAGCACGGGCAGCACGGCGGACAGGGAGACGGCCTCGCCCTGGCGGTAGATCTTGAAGCGGCGCTCCTCGGGGGCCGCGCCCACCGGCTCGTACAGGCTGAGCTCGAAGTTCTTCTCCTCGTCGAGCTGTTCCAGCCGGACGATGTCGGCGACGGCGCTGCGCGGGGTGTGGTCGTCCTTGTAGCCCTCGGCGAAGGCGCCCGCGTAGCGGCGCAGCAGTTCGGCGGCGCGCTCCTCGCCCAGCTCGGCGGTGAGTGCCTCGCCGAAGCCGTCGGCCCAGGAGCGGGCGGCCTCGACCAGGCGGGCCTCGATGCGCTCCTTGTCGGTGTCGGACAGCTGGCGCAGCTCGGTGCCCTGCGGGACACGGACCACGAAGTGCAGCCGGGAGAGGATCGACTCGGTGTTCCAGACGGTGAAGTCGGCGCTGATGCCGCCGAGCTCCTCCTTGAGGATGTCGATGATCCTCAGGCGCACCCCGGTGGTGTAGCGGTCGCGCGGGAGGTAGACGAGGGCGGAGTAGTAGCGCCCGTACTCGTCCTGGCGCAGGTAGAGCCGCAGGCGGCGGCGTTCCTGGAGGTAGAGCACCGAGGTGGCGATGGCCTGGAGCTCGTCGACCGGGGTCTGGAAGAGCTCGTCGCGCGGGTAGGTCTCCAGGATCTGCAGCAGGTCGCGCCCGTCGTGGCTGTGCGGCGAGAAGCCGGCCCGCTCGAGGACCTCCTCGACCTTGCGGCGGATCACCGGGACCCGGCGGACGGACTCGGTGTAGGCGGCGGAGGAGAACAGTCCGAGGAAGCGGCGCTCACCGACGACGTTGCCGTCGGCGTCGAACTTCTTGACGCCGACGTAGTCCAGGTACGACGGTCGGTGCACGGTGGCCCGGCTGTTGGCCTTGGTCAGCACGAGCAGCTTGTGCTCGCGCGCCTTGGCGCGGGCGTCGGCGGGCAGCCGCTCGAAGGACGGGCTGACCGGGTGGCCCTCCGGGGTGGCGTGGTGCGGGTCGGCACGCAGGATGCCCAGACCGGTGCCGGGCAGGGCGCCGAGGGAGTCGTCGTCGCGCAGCTGGTACTCGCGGTAGCCGAGGAAGGTGAAGTGGTCGTCGGCGAGCCAGCGCAGCAGCTCCCGGGCCTCCTCGCCCTGCTGCTCCGGCACGTCCCCGGGGACGGGCTCGTCGGGCAGTCCCTCGGCCAGTTCAACGGCGGCCTGCCGCATCTTGCCCCAGTCCTCGACGGCCTCGCGGACGTCGGACAGGACGCGCAGCAGGTCGGCGGTGATCTGCTTGAGGTCGCCGCGGTCGGTCTCGCGGTCGATCTCGACGTGGATCCAGGACTCGGTGTGGGCGTCGTGCGGGAGGTCGTCGGCGGGCGGGGTGGCGAGCACCTCGATCAGCTGCCCGGTGAGGTCGCGGCGGACCACGATCTGCGGGTGGATGACGACGTGGATGCCCCGGCCCTGGCGGGTCAGCTCGTTGGTGACGGAGTCGACGAGGAAGGGCATGTCGTCGGTGACCACCTCGACGACGGAGTGGCTGCAGGTCCAGCCGTTCTCCTCGACGGTGGGGGTGTGGACCTTGACGTTGGCGGTGCCCTGCGGACGGTTCCCGGCCAGCCGGAAGTGCGCGACGGCTGCTCCGAAGACGTCGACCGGGTCGCGGCCGAGGAGGTCCTCCGGGGCGGTGTGCAGGTAGTAGCGCTGGAGGAACGCGAGCACGGTGTCCCGGTCGGGCATGCCCTTGTCCGTCGTCCCGGTCGGCAGTTTCCCGCCGGCCGGGCTGTTCTCAGCTACCCGGGCGGCCTTTTCGAGCAGCTCGGCCTTGGCTTCGTCCAGCTTGGTCTGCATTGTCCTCTGACTCCTGTCGCGCGCCGTTGCGTGACGTAGAAGGAAGTACGGTCTCCGCGCCTGCGGTGCGGTGGTACGACACGGGGGTGTCCGGTCCGTTCCGACGCTATGCCGCAAGATGAGACGAGCGGGGGCTTCTCTGCCGACTTCGACGCGCCCGCCGGGTGTGACGCTGCTCTCTTCCGCGTCCGCGCCCGGGGAGTGCCGCGCGTCCCTGGAACCCTTCGGGTCCCCTTCCGCCCACGAGGACCAGCGAGTTCCGCCCGGTCACGGATGTCGTCCGTGCTCTCCGGGCGCACGGCGGGGACGGCGAGGTCCCCGCGAGCTATCGCGCTGATCACGGCACCCAGGCTATCGCCCCCCGCAGGGGGCCCGTCATGAGCCGTATGTGTACAAAACACGGGGTGGAACTTGGACGTTCTGCACAGTGCGCGCCCGCGGCGCCCGGTGCCGGGTGCGCGGGCCCGGTGTTCAGCCGGCCAGGCGTTCCGCTTCCACGACGGCCTCCGCCAGCGTGTCCACCACCGGCACCCCGACCGCTTCGAGGCTGGCCCGGCTGTGCGAACCGCCGGTGTAGAGCACGGCTCTCGCCCCGACGTGCCGGGCGGCCAGCGCGTCGTCGGCGGCGTCCCCGATCACCACCGTGCGCGTCGGGTCGACGCCGGTCAGCGCGCCGAGGTGGCGCACCATGTGCTCCGCCTTGCCCCCGCCGGACGGCCCGGTCCGCCCGTCGACGCGTATGAAGTGCGGCTCGATGCCGAAGCCCCGGACCAGCGGCACGAGGTCCTCGTGTCCGTACATGCTGAGGATCGACTGGCTGCGCCCGGCCGCCGACCACTGCGCCAGCAGCTCGGCCGCGCCCTCGGCGAGTGCGCACCGCACCCGGTGCGCGGAGTAGTACCGGTGGAAGGTCGCGTCCATCAGCTCCCACTCGGCCCCGCTCGGCAGCCGCCCCATCAGCCGCTCGTAGAACTTCGGCACCGGCACGCAGTACAGCTCCCGGTACCGCTCCAGCGTGAGCGGCTCCAGGCCCAGCTCGGCGAAGGCCGCGTTGGTCGCCCCGATGACCGCGTCGACGTCGTGGAACAGCGTGCCGTTCCAGTCCCAGACGATGTGCGCGTCCGTGTGCATCCCCATGGAAGGAAAAGTACCCGCCGCCACTGACAATCGGGCTGCCGACTCGGACTAGTCGGACCGGGCCGCCGGGCCCAGCAGGTTCGGGATCTCCTGGGTGGCGTACCAGAGCAGTTCGTGGTCCTCCGCCCCGTCCACGGCGGCCCGGGCGCCGTCGTCCCCGCCGTCCGCGGCCGGCAGCGCGTCCGCGGCCGACGCCACGTCCGCCTCCGCGTCCGGGGCGTCCACGTGCACCGCCGCCGCCCTGTCCAGCCGGACGGGTCCGTCGACCCGCACCACGCCGGGGCCGGGGGCCGGATCGGCCGAGGCCGCCCGGTCGGGTACGTCCACGGCTACCACGACCCGGCGCCGCGGCGCCGCGGCGTCCGCCGCCAGCAGCCGCAGCGAGGCCAGCGCGGCACCGCCCAGTGCCGCGTACTCCAGCTCCTCGACGTCCTCGGAGCGGTACCACTCGCGCAGCGCGGGCGTCACACCGTGGGCGGTGAACGGTCCCGCGCCCAGCTCACCCGTCCGGTACGCCTCGGCGAGACCCGGGAGGGTGAGGGGGACGTAGACGCGCATGTCGGCCGCTTTCCTGGTCGGAGGTCCGCCGGCGTTCCGTCGAGGGGTGGTCGCACCCCGCCGGCTGGGCCTTCAGGATACGTGCGGGTGTCCCCCATCGGGTCTCTGTCCACCCCCCGGGCCGCGTCCACCCCGAGCCCGGAATTCACCCGGTGCGCCCGCTCCGGTACGGGGCCGGGGGGCCGCCGTTCACTCGGATAAGTGAACTCCGCCGCCGCCCCGACACGACTCACGGCGCCTTGCCGCCGCACTCCGCCGCCCCGTACAAGAGCCCCAACCCCTAAGTTACTGCCCGGTATCGCCTCGGTCCCCCGGTCGAGGGCGACTTCCGGCCCGTCGAACGGAGTCCCGTGAACAAGGTCATGACCAGGGCGCGGCACCGCACCGGCACCCGCCCTCCCGGCCGCCGCGACACGCGCCGCCCCACCGGCGGCACCGTCCCGCCGCGCACCCCCGCGGGAGGTACCGTCCTCGCCCCGTCCCCCGGCGGAGGCCGCCCCTCCCCCGCACCTGCCCCGGCGTCCACCCGTCCCGACGACAACCGCCCGCCGTCCTTCACGCCGACGGCCAGGGCCAGGACCAGGACCACTGCTACCGCCCCCGCCAGTGCCCTGCCGCGACGGCGCCCGGCTCTCCCGGCCCCCGCACCCCGGCCGGCGCAGCCCCGCCCCACCGACCGCTTCGCCGAGCTGCTGCTCGCCGTCCTGAGCGGTCAGCGGCCCGTCCACTCGATGCTCCGGCACACCGCGGGCCGCGCCTACGACGAACTGGCGGACCTCGCCGAGCGCGGTCCGCTGCGCACCCGTGGCACCCGCCCGGTGGTGCGGGACATCGGCTACTACGTCGCCCGCGAGGGCGCGCTCGAGGTGTTCGCCCGGATCGGTGCCGGCGACCGGCTGCGGGCCATGGCCTTCCGCCTGGAACAGGGCCAGGACCTGCGCTGGCGCTGCACCGCCGTGGAACTGGGCGGCACCCGCCCGCCCCGCCCCCACGACCACTGACGCCGGAGGGCCGGGCGACCCTGGGGTCTGCCCGGCCCTCCGCCTGCTCTCACGGCTCCGTACGGAGCCTCAGCGCTCGCCCGGCCCGGAAGCCCGCGGGCCGGCTCACTTCTTGCGGCGGCGACCGCCCCGCGCCTGCTTGCGGCGCTCGGCGCGCGTGAGGCCGTCGGCCTCGGAGCGCACCGGCTCGTCCTCGGCGAACTCGCCCTCGATGGTGCCGCCCTCGCCGTCCACGGTCGGCGCGGAGAAGTGCAGGCTCCGCCGCTGCGGGGCGTCGAGCCCCTTGGCGCGGATCTCCGGCCGGGCACCCGCCTGCGCGGGCACCGCCTCCTGCGGGGCCTTCTCCAGCGACGGCGCCGCCTCCTCGACCGGGACCTCCTCGACCTGCTGCTCGACCTGGACCTCCAGGTTGAACAGGTAGCCGACGGACTCCTCCTTGATGCCGTCCATCATCGCGGTGAACATGTCGAAGCCCTCACGCTGGTACTCGACCAGCGGGTCCTTCTGCGCCATCGCGCGCAGGCCGATGCCCTCCTGGAGGTAGTCCATCTCGTAGAGGTGCTCGCGCCACTTGCGGTCCAGGACCGACAGCACGACCCGGCGCTCCAGCTCACGCATGATCTCGGAGCCGAGCTGCGCCTCACGCTGCCCGTACTGCTTGCGGATGTCCTCCTTGATGGAGTCGCCGATGAACTCGGCCGTCAGCCCGGCGCGGTCGCCGGCCTCCTCCTCCAGCTCCTCCACGGTGACCTTCGTCGGGTAGAGCTGCTTGAAGGCGCCCCACAACCGGTCCAGGTCCCAGTCCTCGGGGAAGCCCTCGGACGTCTCGGCCTGCACATAGGCGTCGATGGTGTCGTCCATGAAGTGGTGGATCTGCTCGTGCAGGTCCTCGCCCTCCAGCACGCGGCGCCGCTCGCCGTAGATGACCTCGCGCTGCCGGTTCATGACTTCGTCGTACTTCAGGACGTTCTTACGGGTCTCGAAGTTCTGCGTCTCGACCTGCGACTGGGCCGACGCGATCGCGCGCGTGACCATCTTGTTCTCGATCGGCACGTCGTCCGGCACGTTCGCCATGGACATCACGCGCTCGACCATCTGGGCCTTGAACAGGCGCATCAGGTCGTCGCCGAGCGAGAGGTAGAAGCGGGACTCACCGGGGTCGCCCTGACGGCCGGAACGACCGCGCAGCTGGTTGTCGATCCGCCGCGACTCGTGCCGCTCGGTACCGAGCACATAGAGCCCGCCGAGCCGCTCGACCTCCTCCTTCTCCGCCTTGACGGCGTCCTCGGCCCGCGCGAGGGCGTCCGGCAGGGCGTGCGCCCACTGCTCGATGTGCTCCTCGGGGTCGAGACCGTGCTGGCGCAGCTCCGCCTCGGCGAGGTCCTCGGGGTTGCCGCCGAGCTTGATGTCCGTGCCACGGCCGGCCATGTTGGTGGCCACGGTGACGCTGCCCCGGCGGCCGGCCTGGGCGACGATCGTCGCCTCACGGTCGTGGTGCTTGGCGTTCAGCACCTCGTGCTGGATGCCGCGCTTGCTGAGCTGCTGCGAGAGGTACTCGGACTTCTCCACCGAGGTGGTGCCCACGAGGATCGGCTGCCCCTTGGCGTGCTTCTCCTCGATGTCGTCGACGACGGCCTCGAACTTGGCGACCTCGGTGCGGTAGATCAGGTCTGCCTGGTCCTTGCGGATCATGGGCCGGTTGGTCGGGATGGGCACCACACCGAGCTTGTAGATCTGGTGGAACTCGGCGGCCTCGGTCATCGCCGTACCGGTCATGCCGGACAGACCGGGCTGTTCCTTGCCGTTGTGGTCGCGGCGCTTGTAGAGGCGGAAGAAGTTCTGGAGGGTGATCGTGGCGAGCGTCTGGTTCTCGTCCTTGATCGGCACCGACTCCTTCGCCTCGATCGCCTGGTGCATGCCCTCGTTGTAGCGGCGGCCGGCGAGGATACGGCCGGTGTGCTCGTCGACGATCATGACCTCGTCGTCGATGATCACGTAGTCCTTGTCGCGCTTGAAGAGCTCCTTGGCCTTGATGGCGTTGTTCAGGTAGCCCACCAGCGGGGTGTTGACCGACTCGTAGAGGTTGTCGATCCCCAGCCAGTCCTCGACCTTGGCGACCCCGGACTCGTGGATGGCGACCGTGCGCTTCTTCTCGTCGACCTCGTAGTCGCCGGTCTCCTCGATGCCCTTGAGCGGGTTGCCGGGCTCACCGCGCTTGAGGCGCTTGACCAGCTTGGCGAAGTCGCCGTACCACTTGGTGGCCTGGTCGGCCGGGCCGGAGATGATCAGCGGCGTACGGGCCTCGTCGACGAGGATGGAGTCGACCTCGTCGACGACGGCGAAGTTGTGGCCGCGCTGGACGAGCTCGTCCTGGGACCACGCCATGTTGTCGCGCAGGAAGTCGAAACCGAACTCGTTGTTCGTGCCGTAGGTGATGTCGCAGCCGTACTGCTCGCGGCGCTGGGCCGGCGTCATGTTGGCCAGGATGCAGCCGACCTCGAGGCCCAGGAACTTGTGGACGCGGCCCATCAGCTCGGAGTCGCGCTCGGCCAGGTAGTCGTTGACCGTGATGATGTGGACGCCCTTGCCGGACAGGGCGTTCAGATACGCGGGCAGGGTACCGACGAGGGTCTTGCCCTCACCGGTCTTCATCTCGGCGACGTACCCCATGTGGAGGGCGGCGCCGCCCATGATCTGCACGTCGTAGTGGCGCTGGCCCAGGACGCGCTTGGCGGCCTCACGGACGGTGGCGAAGGCCTCGGGGAGCAGGTCGTCCAGGCTCTCACCGTCGGCGTACCGCTCCTTGTACTCATCGGTGAGGGCGCGCAGCTCGGCGTCGGAGAGGTCGACGAAGTCCTCTTCGATGGAGTTGACCTGGCCCGCGATGCGGTGCAGTTTGCGCAGGATCTTGCCTTCGCCTGCACGCATGATCTTCGAGAGGACGGACACGGGGGGTGGTCTCCTTGCCGGTCGGGCCTGGGACGGTCGGTTTCCATTTCATTGCTGAGCAACGGCCATCGTATGCGAGGACCCCACCACGTCGGGAGGCCTGCCGCGACGGTGGCCGCGCGCGGCTTCTTATCTGTTGCGCGGCCGCTTCTCGAGGAACAACGTCCGGACCCCGCGAATGGTGCCGCCCCGCCCGGCGATTTGCGCGAAGGGTGATCACTTCCTCACGTACGGCAAACGGTTGGCGCCGATCATTCCCCCGTGAGCAGAATCGGCCGATGGAACCCGTCACGCTCACCACCGACCGCCTCCTCCTGCGCGCGGTCGGCCCGCAGGACACCGACGCGGTGTACGCCGCCTGCCAGGACGCCGACATCCAGCGCTGGACCACGGTCCCCTCCCCGTATCTTCCCGAGCACGCGCAGAGCTTCACGGAGCAGATGTGTCCGGACGGCTGGGCGAACGGCTCGATGTTCACCTTCGGCCTCTTCCTGCGCTCCGGGGAGTTCACGGGCATGCTCGGCGTCACGATGCGCTCCCTGGGGGTGGGCGAGATCGGCTACTGGGGCGTCAAGGAACACCGGGGCAACGGCTACATGACCGAGGCCGCCGTCGCCGTCTCCCGCTGGGTCTTCACGAAGCTGTCGGTCGACCGGGTGGAATGGCGCGCCGAGGTGGGCAACCGGGGCTCCCGCGCGGTGGCGGAACGGGCGGGCTTCGTCGTCGAGGGCACCCTGCGCTCCGCGGTCAACAACAAGGGCGTGCTGCGGGACTCCTGGGTGGGCTCCCTGCTGCCGTCCGACCTGGGACTCGCCTCCACCATGCCGTACCTGCCCGCCGGGGAGTGAGGGAGCGGGAGCGGAAGAAGAGGGACGGGTGAGGGGGCGGGAGCGGGCGGGGAGGTGGCCTCCGCCCGAACCCGGGGCCGGTGTCGGTGCCGCCCTCTATCGTGCGGACGTATGACGACTCTCCCGCGTCCGGCCACGGACCTTTCGGCGGCAGAGGCCCGCCGCATCGCCCTGCGCGCCCAGGGCTTCCTGGGCGCCCCCGACCGCCGTTCCGGCGTCCGGGGAATCCTGCGTCACCTGGGTGCGGTGCAGCTCGACACCATCTCCGTCCTCGCCCGCTCCCACGAGCTCATCCCCTACGCCCGCCTCGGCGCCGTGGGCCGGGAAACGGTCGAGGCCGCGTACTGGAAGGCCGGCGCCCAGCCGCCGCGCGCGTTCGAGTACTGGTCGCACGCGGCCTGCATCCTGCCCGTCGAGGAGTGGCCGCACTTCGCCTTCCGCCGCCGCGCCTACCGCGGCCGCCCGCACTGGAACCACGAGCTCCCCGACGGCGCCTACGACCAGGTCGTCAAGCAGCTCCGCGCCCAGGGCCCGCTCACGGCCACGGAGTTGGGCGGCGCGAAACGCACCAGCGAGTGGTGGGACTGGTCCGGTGCCAAGGTCGCCGTCGAGCGGGCCCTGATGTACGGCGAGGTGGTGTGCGTCGAGCGCCGCGGCTGGAAGCGGGTCTACGACCTCGCCGAACGCGCGATCCCCGACGCCCTGCTGCACGACGGGCTGGACGACGCCGAGTGCCTGCGCCGTCTGGTCCGCCTGGCGGGCCGGTCCCTCGGCGTCGGGACCCGTGCGGACCTCGCCGACTACCACCGTCTCAAGGGCGATCAGGTCGACGCGGTGATCGCCGACTCGGGCCTGGTGCCGGTCACGGTCGAGGGCTGGTCCAAGCCCGCATGGGCCGATCCGGAGGCCCTCGCCGCGCCTTCGCGCGGACGTCACCGTACGACGCTGCTGTCCCCGTTCGACTCCCTGGTGTGGGAACGGGCGCGCACCGAGCGGATCTTCGGCTTCACCCACCGCCTGGAGGCCTACGTGCCGAAACAGAAGCGGGTGCACGGCTACTTCGCGATGCCCGTGCTCGCCGGCGGCCGGCTGGTCGGCCGCGTCGACCCGGCGCGCGAGGGCCGCACACTGGTGGCCAGGCAGATCACGCTGGAAGGCCCCAAGGCGGTCCCCGCCGTGGCGCAGGCCCTGGTCGAGGCGGCGAGCTGGGTGGACTGCACGAACGTCCGCGTGGAGCGCGTCGACGCGCCCGAACTGCGCGAACGGCTCACCCGGGAGCTGACCCGCGCCCTCGCCTGACGTCACCGGATCTCGAGGATCTTCTCCCGCATCGCGTAGACCACCGCCTCCATCCTGGAGTGCAGCTGCAGCTTCTCCAGGATGTTGCGCACGTGGTTCTTCACGGTGTTCTCGGAGATGAACAGCTCCTTGGCGATGTCGCGGTTGTTCATCCCCGTGGCGACGAGCTTGAGCACTTCGAGCTCACGGTCCGTCAGCCGGGGCGCGGGCACCAGCCGACGCTCGTCGGTGCGCTGGATCATCGACTTGAACTCGGTGAGCAGCTTCGACGCCATGGAGGGGCTGATCTGCGACTGTCCGTCGGCCACCGCCCGAATGGCGGTGGCCACCTCGTCCGTGGAGATCTCCTTGAGGAGGTAGCCGGTCGCGCCCGCCTTGATGGCGTCGTAGAGATCGGCCTCCTCGTCACTGATCGTCAGCATGATGATCTTCGCGCTGGGGGCCACCTCCTTGATGGAGGTGCACGCCTCGATGCCGCCCCGCTTGGGCATCCGCACATCCATCAGGACGATGTCCGGCAGCAGGTCCGCCGCCTTCTCCACGGCCTCGGCGCCGTCCCCCGCCTCGCCGACGACCTGGATGTCCTCCTCGGCCGCGAGGACGATCTCCAGTCCCCGGCGGAACAGCGCGTGGTCGTCCACCACCAGGACCCTGATCGGCTCCCTGCCCGCCTCCTCGGCCGGTTCACCGGCCGGTTCCTGGTACCTGGAGCCCGCGTGCGGGCCCGTGCCGGTGACGCCGTCGTCGGAGTCCTCTCCACGCATAGGGCCGAAGCTGTCCGCCATCGTTCCTCCCCCTGAAGGCTGTGGCCGTGGTCGTGAGCCATCGCCAACCCAAGGCAACGGCCCACCGATTGGGCCGTTGCCGCCATGATTCCATGCCCGGACGGCACCGGGGTGCCGACGGGGGATGCGAAGTGGTCGCACACCGGTGCCCCTGGGGGCGCGCGTGTGCGCCCCCAGGGGCACCGGTTCAGCCACCGCCCCCCGCGGGGTCAGCCGCCGAGGGGTCCGCCCGCCTCGGGAGCAGGCGGCTGCGTGACCATCGTGTCCGTGCTGAGGTGGATCACGCCGTAGTCGTAGGCGTGCCGCCGGTAGACGACACTGGGTTCCTTCGTCTCGGAGTCGACGAACAGGTAGAAGTCGTGCCCGACCAACTCCATCTCGTAGAGAGCCTGATCGAGGGTCATGGGGGCGGCCACGTGGGTCTTCTCGCGGACGATGAGGGGGCCGTCACCCTGTACTTCCAGTGTGCCGATCTTCTTGGTGGGGACTGCGCCCTGCCCCTCCTCAGGGGAATGCGCGCCCGTCCCGTTGAGCGTCGCCGCGCCCGGGACGTGCTCGGGGACCTCCGCCGCCGAGATCCTGCGCGCGCCGCGCCGTGAATAACGCTTGTCGTGCTGCTTGCGCAGCCGTGCGTCCAGCTTCTCCGCTGCCAGGTCGAGCGCCGCGTACGGGTCGCTCGCCGCTGCCTCCGCCCGGATCACCGGACCGCGGGAATGGAGCGTGATCTCCACTCGGGCGCTGCGGTCGGCCTGCCGGGGGTTGGGCTCCTTGGACACCTCGACGTCGAGGCTGATCACCTTGCCGTCGAGCTTCTGGATCCTCTCCAGCTTCAGCTTCTCGGCCACGTGCTTCCGGAACCGCTCGGGCACCTCGATCTTGCGGCCCTTGACGACGATGTCCACGCAGAACTCCGTTCCCGGATCACTCCGCCTCGGTGCGGAGCGTCTCCCTTTTGCACCAGGCCCCGGTCGGCCCCGGAACCTCGGACTCGGTGACTTCCACCTCCATCCCCCATGGACGAGATCTCCAGTCCACCAGCCCGGGTAATAACAGAAAACCCGTGACACGGCATTCGGATTCGAGAGGTGCGGCCTGCGGCTTTCCCTCTCAACCGAACATATCTCGCCCGGACGGATGTCGTCACCCTCTACTGCCGCGTACCTCCGTTCAGGTGAATTTACCCTCTCACTACCTGCAACGATTCAAGTTCCCCGTCAGTTCCGGTTTATTTCGAAAGAATCCGGTGAAGCCGCAACAACCGCCGCGCACTTCACGTCAATGGGCCGATCGGCCCTGCTCATCCCCGTCACCAGGGTCGAACGGCCCGACCCTTGATCCACCCTCTCGTGAACCGATCCGTTTCGCCGCTCCCGTCGTTCCCGTCGCTCTTGGTCTTCCCCTCGTGCTCCTCTCCTTTCCCATGTCTCACCCCTGTACACGAACGCGGGCGCCGAAATACTCGAATCAGGCCCGACATCCACCCCCGTGCGCGCCCCTCGCGCCCCCCACGCCCCCACGAGCGCTCCCGCACGCGGCGCGGTGGGCGACGCGAGACGCACCGCACGCGCGGCCTCCGCCAACGACGCCCCGGTCGTCATCAGGTCGTCGACGAGTACGACGGAGCCTTCGCGCAGCAGCCGGTCACAGCCCGGCACCACCGCCAGCGCACCGGCGAGGTTGGCCAGCCGCCGCCGGGCGTCGAGCCCCGACTGGTCGGCCACGTCCCTCCGATGACGCAACGCGGGCAGCACCGAGACGGGCAGCCCCTGGCGCCGCAGCGCACCCGCCGCCGCCCGCGCGATCCGCAGCGCAGGGTCGTGTCCACGGGCCCGCACGGCCCGCCGCGCGGACGGCACGGGCACCAGCAGGACCGCCCCGCGGTGACCACTCACCGCCCCCGGAGCCTCACCGGGGCCCGGCCGCGCCGCCTCCCACCGACCCGTCTCCCCCGTCTCCCGCAGCCCCGCGCGCACCGCTCTCGCCAGGGCCTCGCCCAGCGGCCGGGAGAGGGCCAGGGCGCCCCGCTCCTTGTGGGCCAGCAGCACGGCACGCACCTCGTCCGCGTAGAGGGCGGCGGCGTGCACGACCGGCAGCCCGGCCGGCCGCGGCACCGGGCACACCCCGCGTGGCGCGGCACCGCTCAGTGCCGTACGGCACCGCTCGCAGAGCACCGCACGAGGTCTGCCGCACCCGCCGCACTCGGCAGGGAGCACCAGGTCGCTCAGGTCCTGCCACCAGCCCCGCATGGCCCCACTGTGCCAACGCCCGCGGCCCCCGGCCACCCCTGTGGAAAACTCCGCACGACCCGCAGGCCGGCCACCCCGGATAGACCAGCCACCCCGGACGGACCGGTCACCCCGGACGGACCGGTCACCCCGGATAGACCGGCGCGGTCCCCTCCGTCACCTTCTGCCACTGCGCACCCGACGGCAGCCGCACGATCCCGTCCACCGAGTACGCCACCAGCGGCACCTGCTCGTCGGGGGAGGCGGTCACCGCCTTGACACCGGTCAGGGCGGCGGGCTGAGGCACCTCGGGGACGGAACCGTCGACCTCGACGTACCGCATCTGCTCCACGCCTCCCTCCTCCCGTCCGACCACCACGAGCCGGCTGTCCCCGGTCCAGGACATGGCGGTGACCTTCTCCAACTCCGGCGTCGCGGGGCGAAGTTCCACCACGGTGACGGTCGGCTGCTCGCCCGTGGTCCGTTCCTGCCCGTCCGGACCGTCCCGCTCGATCCGCCCGATCATCAGGGACCGCCGGTCGCCCTTGGCCACGACGAGCGCGACCCTGACCCCGTCGGCGGCGACCCGGACCGCCTGGATCCGTCCGTCCAGGCCCGGTGTGCGTACTTCCAGCGGTTCGCCCCCGCCCTCCTCCAGCAGGAGCAGCCGGGCGTTCCCGGGATCCTGGTCGGCCACCCACAGGCCGCCGTGCGCGTCCCAGCTGGGCGCGGTGAGCCGGTCGTCCTCGGACTTGCCCGCGCTGGTCAGCACGGGCTCCTCGAGCGAGCCGCCCGGCGCCAGCGATCCGACGTACAGCGACTTCCCGTCGAGCGCGACCCCGGCCGCGGCGTGCTCGTCCCGCGCGACCGCCACCGACCGCAGCCGCGCCGTGCCCTCGCCGAGCGCCCCCGGCACCGGCTCCGGCTGGGTGGCGTTGCCGCCCGCGACGATCCGTACCAGCCGGTGCTCCTCGTCGATGAAGTACAGGTAGTCGGGGTGGTTCAGCGATCCCCGGTCGGCCACGGTCTTGGTGGCCTCCTGGGTCAGCGAGCACAGCTTCTTCCCGGCGGCCCGCAGCTCGACCTCGTCCACGGCGGGGCTGAGGTTGCGCAGCGTGAACAGCAGCTGGGCCGCCATCTCCTCGCACCTCTTGGTGCCGACGTCGGCCGCCTTGTCGTTGAGCGGCACGGTCAGCCTGCCCTGGTCGTCCGCCGTCAGCGGACCGGCGTCCTTGCGCAGCTCCGTACCCGTGGGGAAGCTCGACCTGACGGCCGGGTCCAGCCAGTTCGTGGGCCCGCCCAGGAGGGAGCGGACCATCTGGGTGGTGGGCTCCACATGGCTGCGCACGTAGACCGGGTCGGCGACCGCCATCGACGGACCGTCCTCGTCGGCCCCACCGGCTCCCGCGGTGTTCGAGGCGAAGTAGTACTTGCTGACGGACATGTAGTTGCGCTGGAAGTCCGACTTGCCCATGACGACGCCCTGCGGCACCCCGTCGATGCGCCACTGGCGGGTCTTCACGTCCCGGGTGAGATGCACGAGCTGGTCGTACGGCCCGGAGTCGGCCGTGTACGCCTGCTGCGCGTCCACGGTGGCGACCTTGTCGCCGGTCAGCTTGAAGAAGAGCTCCCCGGCGTCCTCGCGGCCCGACGAACCGGCCTGAGCACCCGGCCCGTCCGCCAGCACCGTGGTGGACAGCTCCGGCTTCCACACCTTCGCCGCCTCATCGGTCAGATACTGGCGCGCGGTGCTGTAGTCCGGATCGTCACTGGTCAGCGCCTCCAGGAAGCCCTGCATGATCTGGGGCGGCGACGCGTCCTCACTCGGCGGCATCGCGAACACCCGCACCTGCGCGTCCAGGCGGGGCGTGGAGTCCACGCCCCGCACATCCCCGCTGTCGGGCATCGAGGCGCACCCGGCCAGCAGTACGACACCGCTGGTGGCGTACGCCACCACGCGTGCCGGAGCCGTCCTGCCGCGTCCTGCGCGCTCACCGCCCACGCGAAGCCTCCCCTTGCCTGTCCGCCGGCCGGTCCCCGGACCGGTCCTCGGGTTCGTTCTCACTCCGGTCCGTGACCGCCGTCCCGTTCTCACCGCCGGGGCCGCCAGAACCGGCGCCCGTGTCGGCGCCGGCCGGCTCTCCGGCTCCCGCCTGCTCTCCCTGCCGCGCCCCGTCCCCCGGCGGCCGCGACACCACGCGCGCGCCGTTGCCGGGCAGTGCCGTCGGGTCGGCCGTGGGGACCACGGTGGCCGAGAGCGTCGCGAGCGGATCGCGGGCCGCTCGGGCCGATCCGTCGGTGTCCACGGGCCGCGCGGGCACGGTGGACTGTTTCCTGCCGTCCCCGCCGCCCCCGCCGCCCTGCGGCTCTCCGGCACCGCCGAGTCCGCTGTTGCGCCGGGAATCCCTGGGCTCCAGGGGGATCGGGGAGCCCCGCAGCGGTTCGTCGGCCGTCCTGGGCAGCGTCAGCCGGAACTGCGAGCCGCCGCCCGGCTCGCCCCATGCCTGGAGCCAGCCGCCGTGCAGCCGCGCGTCCTCCAGGGCGATGGACAGCCCCAGTCCCGTACCGCCGGTGGTGCGCGCACGTGCCGGGTCCGCCCGCCAGAAGCGGCTGAAGACCCGGGTCGCCTCACCGGGCTTGAGCCCGACACCGTAGTCCCGCACCGCGACCGCGACCGCCCCGCCCGCCGCGGCGAGCTTGACGACCACGTCCTTGCCGTCGCCGTGCTCCACGGCGTTGACGACGAGGTTGCGCAGGACGCGCTCCACGCGTCGCGCGTCGGCCTCGGCGACGACGGGCTGCTGGTCGCCGACGATCTTGATCGGCGTGCCCTTGCGCTCGGCGAGCGGCTCGGCCCCGCTGACCACGCGCCGTACGACTTCGCGCAGGTCTATCGGCTCCGCCTCGAGCGCCGCCGCGCCCGCGTCGAAACGGCTGATCTCCAGCAGGTCCGAAAGCAGCGACTCGAACCGGTCGATCTGGTCCGCGAGCAGTTCGGCCGACCGCGCGGTGATCGGGTCGAAGTCCTCACGCGCCTCATGGATGACGTCCGCGGCCATCCGTACGGTCGTCAGCGGCGTCCGCAGTTCGTGGGAGACGTCCGACACGAAACGGCGCTGCATCCGCGACAGCTCCTCGAGCTGGTTGATCTTCAGCTGGAGGTTCTGCGCCATCTTGTTGAATGCCTCGCCGAGCCGCGCGATGTCGTCCTCACCGGTGACCTTCATCCGTTCCTGGAGACGCCCGGCGGACAGCCGCTCCGCGATCCCGGCGGCCATCCGCACCGGCGTCACGACCTGCCGCACCACGAGCCAGGCGATCGCCCCGAGGAGGACGACGACGAACAGCCCCGCGGTCGCCAGAGTGCCCTTGACCAGGCTCAGCGACTTCTCCTCCTGCGTGAGCGGGAAGAGGTAGTACAGCTGGTACGGATCACCGTTGGGGTCGTTGACCTGCTTGCCGATGACCAGGCCGGGCTGCGAGTCCGCGCCGTTGCTGTAGACGATCCGCGTGTACCGCTGGGCCGCCGCGGTGTTGGTGTCGATCCTGTCCCGCAGGTTCCCGGGCACGCTCTGCGACGGGTCGACGTGCCCCGAGGCACGCGGGCCACGCCCGCCGCCGCTCTCGTCGTCCATGGGCAGGGTGACCACGTCGAAAGCCCCCTGACCGCCGCTGGAGAGCGACTCCACGAGGTCACTCATCCACTGGATGACGCTCTGCGAGGACCGGTCGCCCACCGCGACCGCGTCCTCACCGGTGCCGCTCGAGGCCTCGTCGGCCTGCTGCTTGGCCACCGCGAACCCGCCGGTGGCCTGGCTCTGCGACGCCTTCACCTTGGCGTCCAGCAGACCGTTGCGTACCTGGCCGATGACGACGAAGCCCAGCAGCAGGACCACGCCCAGCGACATCAGCAGCGTGGTGACGACCACCTTCAGCTGGATGTTCCGCCGCCACAGCCGCATGACGGGCAGCAACGGCCGGCGTACCCAGCGCACGAACAGGCGGATCACCGGGCTGCCCTGGACTCCGCCCTGCAGCAGCCCGTCCTTGAGCAGGCGCCCCCGGGGGGAGCGCCCTGGTGCCCGGCTGCCGGACGGCAGGCCGACAGGCCGCTCCGGTCGGTCCCCGGACCGGCCGGGCGCCGAAGCGGCACTGTCCCCGGACATGTCAGCTCGGTCCTGCCTTGTATCCGACGCCACGGACGGTCACCACGATCTCCGGCTTCTCCGGGTCCTTCTCGACCTTGGAGCGCAGCCGCTGGACATGGACGTTCACCAGCCGGGTGTCGGCCGCGTGGCGGTACCCCCAGACCTGTTCCAGCAGCACCTCCCGCGTGAACACCTGCCACGGCTTGCGGGCCAGCGCGACCAGCAGGTCGAACTCCAGCGGGGTCAGCGCGATCGACTGCCCCTCCCGCTTCACGGAGTGTCCGGCCACGTCGATCACCAGGTCGCCGATGGCGAGCTGTTCCGGCGCAGGCTCCTCCGACCTGCGCAGCCGCGCCCGGATCCGGGCGACCAGTTCCTTCGGCTTGAACGGCTTGACGATGTAGTCGTCGGCACCGGACTCCAGGCCCACCACGACATCGACGGTGTCGCTCTTCGCCGTGAGCATCACGATCGGCACCCCGGACTCCGCCCTGATCAGGCGGCACACCTCGATACCGTCCCGGCCGGGCAGCATCAGATCGAGCAGCACCAGGTCGGGCTTGGCCTCACGGAAAGCGGCCAGCGCCTTGTCGCCGTCGGCTACGAAAGACGGTTCAAAACCTTCACCACGCAACACAATGCCGAGCATCTCGGCCAGTGCGGTGTCGTCGTCGACGACAAGGACTCTTCCCTTCATAAACGACATCATCCCATTAGCTCATCGTGACCGGGCGTGACCTGGCGCACAGCTCGGCCAGGGCCTCGGTCGTCACGGGTGAGACGGCACCTTCCTCCGTGACGATCGCCGTCACCAGTTCCGGTGGTGTCACGTCGAACGCCGGGTTGTACGCCTGGGTCCCCAGGGGTGCCACAAGAATCCCGCCTCCCGCTTCAATTCCGGCCACCGGCACCCGTGGTGCGGTGACCTCGGTCACTTCATGCCCGGGGCGCTGCTCGACCTCGATGGAGGCCCCGTCCGGCGTCTGCGGATCCACCGTCGTCACCGGGGCCACGACGATGAACGGCACGTGGTGGTACCGCGCCAGCACCGCGAGCGGATAGCTCCCCACCTTGTTCGCCACCGAGCCGTCGGCCGCGATGCGGTCCGCCCCTATCAGTACCGCGTCCACCTCACCGGCCGCGAACAGCGATCCCGCCGCGCTGTCGGTGAGCAGGGTGTACGCCATTCCGCGGCGGGCCGCCTCGTATGCCGTCAGGCGAGCACCTTGCAGCAACGGACGCGTTTCGTCCACCCACAGCCTCCTGAGACGGCCCGCCCGGTGCGCCGCCAGCGCCACCGCGAACGCCGTTCCCTCGCCGCCCGACACCAGTGAGCCGGTGTTGCAGTGGGTGAGGATCCGGTGTCCGCCACCGGGCAGCAGTTCGTCCAGCAGCGTCAGTCCGTGCCCGGCCATCCGCGCGCTGGCCTCGGCGTCCTCGCGGTGCAGCCGCCGTGCCGCGGCCAGCGCGGCCACCGCCGCCTCCCGCTCGTCGCCACCCCGGGCGAGAACGCCCCGGTGGGCGGCGAGGGCCCGGCGCACCCCCACCGCGAGGTTCACCGCGGTGGGCCGGGCGCCCTCCAGCGCGGCCGCGGCGTCGTCCACGTCGAAGCCCCGTGCGGCGGCGAGTGCGACGCCGTACGCACCGGCGATGCCCAGCAGCGGCGCACCGCGCACGGCCAGCGAGCGGATCGCCTCCACCAGCGCGGGTGCGTCCGTGCAGACCAGCTCGACCTCCTCGGCCGGCAGTCTCGTCTGGTCGAGAAGGATCAGAACGGGCCCTTCGGGTGGCTCTTCCCAGCGGAGCGCAGGGATCTCGGTCGGCCGTTTGTCGTCGCTGCCGTGTGCGTACTGATCAGCCATGCGGCCAGTCTGCCCCCTGGGACGCGGACAATTGAAGGTACAGCCCGTCCCTCGCCGGATCCGACAGGTCCGGCAGGTCCGTTGACGAACACCCCATGGCACGATGGCTGCGAACCTGCCGCCGCGACCGCGGACGGGCACCGTGAAGGAGCGACGATGAACGACACTCCGGGCTGGGCCTCGCCCGGATCCGCCCCGTCCGACGGGCAGGAACCGGGCGAGTCCCGGCCTGCCGGGCCCGCAGACCGCCCGCACCCCGAGCAGCCGGGGCAGCACGCGCCTCAGGGGCCGGGCGTCAAGTGGTCGAAGGAGCAGCCACCGCCCAGCCAGTGGTCCGCGCCCACCGGCCCGCCCGGCGCCACGGGCCCCGGCCAGGCTCCCCATCCCGCACCGCCCGGCCCGGGATGGGGCACCCCGCCCCCCGGCGGCCCCACGGGGCCCGGAGGATACGGCGGCCCAGGCGGCTACGGAAGTCCCGGCGGTTACGGGGCCTGGGGAGGCGGCTGGGGCGGTCCCCCGCCCGCCGCGAAGCCCGGTGTGATCCCGCTCCGCCCGCTCGGTGTGGGCGAGATCCTCGACGGCGCGGTCTCCACCATGCGCACCCACTGGCGCACGGTCCTCGGCCTCTCGCTGACCATCGCTGTCCTCATCCAGCTCGTCGTCGTCCTCGTCCAGGGACTGTTCCTGGACAGCTCCAGCGCCGCGGCACTCAGCGACCCGAGCGCCACCCTCGACGAGCTGACCGGCGCCCTGGGCGCCTCCCTGCTCAACAGCGGGATGGTCTCCATGATCACCCTGATCGGCGCCCTCACCGCCACCGCCCTGCTCGCGACGGTCACCAGCCGTGCCGTGCTCGGCACGTCGGTCACCGCCGCCGAGGCCTGGCGCACCGACCGTCCCCAGGTCCTGAAGCTGTACGGCCTGATCTTCCTGCTGCTGCTCATCGCTGTCGCCGTCATCGCCGTGGGCGCGCTGCCCGGCATCCTCGTGACCGCCACGGTGGGCGGTCCGCCCGGCGCGCCGCTCACCGTGCTGGGCGTCATCGGCGGTGGCGTCGTCGCCGTGTGGCTGTGGGTCCGCTTCTCGCTGTCCGTGCCCACGCTGATGCTGGAGAAGCAGGGCGTCATGAAGGCGCTGAGCCGGTCCGCGAAGCTGGTGCGCGGCTCCTGGTGGCGGATCTTCGGCATCCAGCTGCTCGCACTGATCATCGCGAACGTCGTCGCGTCGATCGTCGTCATCCCCTTCGCCCTCGTCGCCACGGCGTTCGGCAGTGGCGGTGTCTCCGGTTTCCTCGACGGCACCGGCGGCGACATCAGCTGGGCGTTCCTCATCATCAGCGGGATCGGCTCGGTCATCGGCTCCACGATCACGTTCCCGATCACGGCCGGCGTCACCGTGCTCCTCTACGTCGACCAGCGCATCCGCCGCGAAGCCCTCGACCTCGAACTGGGCCGCGCCGCCGGCATCCAGGGGTACGGTCCCGGCACCACCCCGGGGAGCTGAGGGGGTGCACACCACGGGGGGAGTTCTCACTTCGGCGCGGGCGCTGTCCGAAGCCGCCGGCGGCACCGTGCACACACTGCTGCGCGGCGACGGCGAGCCGCCCGTCACCATCCCGCGCGATCCCGCGCGGGAGGCGGCCCGGCGCGAACTGTCCAAGCAGATGTACCACGAGAACGATCCCAGCTGGTTCGAACAGGTCCTGGACACCTTCTGGGAATGGGTCGGCAAGCTGTTCGACGCCGCCGCCACCGCGACGCCCGGCGGTGCGCTCGGACTGATCGTCGTCATCGCCGCCGTGGTCGCCGTCCTGGGCGCCCTGTGGTGGCGGCTGGGCACCCCGCGACGCGGGCCGGCCTCCGCGCCCGCGCTGTTCGACGACCGGCCCCGCAGCGCCGCCGAACACCGCGCGGCCGCCGAGGCACACGCCGCCCAGGGCCACTGGAACCAGGCCGTGCAGGAACGCATGCGCGCCGTCGTCCGCGCCCTGGAGGAACGGGCCCTGCTCGACATCCGCCCGGGCCGCACCGCCGACGAGGCGGCAGCCGAGGCGGGCCGTACCCTGCCCGCCCACGCCGACCGGCTGCACACCGCCGCGCGGAGCTTCGACGACGTCACGTACGGCGGCCGGACCGCGACGGAACAGTCGTACCGGCACCTCACCGAACTCGACCGTGACCTGGAACGCAGCAAACCCCGGCTCGCGGGCACCGCTGCCGGCCACGGCAACGGCGACGGCACGAACACCAGCGACCGCAGCGACAACACGGGCGGCAGCGCCCGCCAGGGAGCCGCCGGATGACGACCGAGGTAACGCTCCCCTCCACCTCCACCTCCACCTCCACCTCCACCTCGGCCTCGCCCACCACCCGCCAGGTGTGGACCCGCGCGCGAGGTGTCGTCCTCGCGCTCGTCCTGCTGATCGTGGCGGCCGTCGTGATCGCCGTGGTCCGCTCCGACGCCCGCCACGGCGAACTCGACCCGCGCTCCGCCGACCCCCACGGCAGCCGCGCCGTCGCCGAACTCCTCGCCGACCGCGGTGTGGACACGCGCGTGGTCACCACCCTGCAGGAGGCGTCCGCCGCCGCGAGCCCCGACACGACCCTCCTGGTCGCCGTCCCCGACCGCCTGACCCACCGCCAGCAGTCGAGACTGCACGCCGCAATCGCCGACTCCGGCGGCCGCACCGTCCTGGTCTCCTCCGGCAGCGCGTCCGTCGACCGGCTCGCCCCGGGTGTCGTCGCCGATCCGGCCACCAGCTTCGGCTCCACCCTCTCCCCCCGCTGCTCCCTGCCCGCCGCCCGCAGCGCGGGCACCGCGGACACGGGCGGCATCCGCTACACCACCACCCACCTCGACGTGGACGAGTGCTACCCCAGCGAGCGCCTGGCCACCCTGCTGCGCATCCCCGCGGCCACCGGCGGCGGCGACACCGTCCTCATCGGTGCCCCCGACATCCTCCTCAACGACCGCCTCGGCGAGCACGGCAACGCCTCGCTCGCCCTCCAACTCCTCGGCTCGCGCCCCCATCTGGTCTGGTACCTCCCCTCACTCGCCGACGCCTCCGCCGCCTCCGAGGACGGCGAGAGCGGCTTCTTCGACCTGCTCCCCTCCGGCTGGCTCTGGGGCACCCTGCAGCTCTTCATCGCCGCAGCCCTGGCCGCCCTGTGGCGGGCACGCCGGCTCGGCCCCCTCGTGCCCGAAAGACTTCCCGTCGCGATCCGCGCCTCCGAAACCGTCGAAGGCCGCGCCCGCCTCTACCGCAAGGCGAACGCCCGGGACCGCGCGGCCGCCGCTCTTCGCTCCACCACACGCACCCGCCTCGCCCCCCTCGTAGGCGTCCCCGCCTCCCAGGCACACGCACCCGAGGCCCTGCTGCCCGCCCTGTCCGCCCGCCTGCACGGCGACGGACAGCAGCCCTCCCCACACGATCTCCTGTTCGGCCCGCCGCCCGGCGACGACGCGGCCCTGACCTCCCTCGCCGACCGACTCGACGCCCTCGAAAGAGAGGTACGCCGTCCATGATGGACCCGACCACTGACAACGCCGCGCACACCGGGGATCCGGCCGCCGCCAGGGCCTCCCTGGAGGCCCTGCGCGCCGAGATCGCCAAAGCCGTGGTCGGCCAGGACCCCGCTGTCACCGGCCTCGCCGTCGCCCTGCTGTGCCGCGGCCACGTGCTCCTCGAAGGCGTTCCCGGCGTCGCCAAGACACTGCTCGTCCGCACTCTCGCCGCTGCTCTGGAACTCGACACCAAACGCGTCCAGTTCACCCCCGACCTGATGCCGAGCGACGTCACCGGCTCCCTGGTCTACGACGCCCGCACCGCGGAGTTCTCCTTCCAGCCCGGCCCCGTCTTCACCAACCTCTTCCTCGCCGACGAGATCAACCGCACGCCCCCGAAGACCCAGGCGTCGCTCCTGGAGGCCATGGAGGAACGGCAGGTCACCGTCGACGGCACCCCCCGCCTCCTCCCGGAACCCTTCCTCGTCGCCGCCACCCAGAACCCCGTGGAGTACGAGGGCACCTACCCCCTCCCCGAGGCACAGCTCGACCGCTTCCTCCTCAAGCTCACCATCCCCCTCCCGTCCCGCCAGGACGAGATCGACGTCCTCACCCGCCACACCGAGGGCTTCGACCCCCGCGACCTGCGTGCCGCCGGCGTACGCCCCGTCGCGAGCGCCGCCGACCTGGAAGCGGCCCGCGCCGCGGTCGCCAGGACGACGGTCTCCCCCGAGATCACCGCCTACGTCGTCGACATCGTCCGCGCCACGCGTGAATCGCCGTCCCTGGCCCTGGGCGTCTCCCCCCGAGGAGCCACCGCCCTCCTGTCCACCGCCCGCGCCTGGGCCTGGCTGACGGGACGCGACTACGTCACCCCCGACGACGTCAAGGCCCTCGCCCTCCCCACCCTCCGCCACCGCGTACAGCTCCGGCCGGAGGCCGAGATGGAAGGCGTCACGACCGACTCGGTCATCAACGCCATCCTCGCCCACGTCCCCGTCCCCCGCTGATGGCCTTCACCGGACGCGCCGCCCTCCTCGCGGCACTCGGCTCTCTCCCCGTCGGCATCTGGGAACCCGGCTGGACGGGCATCCTCGCCGTCAACGCTCCCTTGGCGGTGGCCTGTGCCTGCGACTTCGCCCTGGCCGCCCCCGTACGCGGGCTCGGCCTGAGCCGCTCCGGCGACACCTCGGTGCGGCTGGGCGACAGCGCGGACGTCACCCTGACGCTCACCAACACGTCCCGCCGTCCGCTCCGTGCCCGCATCCGTGACGCCTGGCCCCCTAGCAGTTGGCAGCCCGGCACCGAGGTGGCGGCCTCCCGCCACCGTCTGTCGGTCCCCGCCGGTGAACGCCGGCGCATCACCACCCGGCTGCGTCCCACCCGCCGGGGCGACCGCCAAGCCGACCGCGTCACCATCCGCTCCTACGGCCCGCTCGGTCTCTTCGCCCGCCAGGGCACGCACCAGGTTCCCTGGACGGTACGGGTGCTGCCGCCGTTCACCAGCCGCAAGCACCTGCCGTCCAAACTGGCCCGCCTGCGCGAACTGGACGGCCGCACCAGCGTCCTGACCCGCGGTGAGGGCACGGAGTTCGACAGCCTGCGCGAGTACGTTCCCGGCGACGACACCCGCTCCATCGACTGGCGTGCCACGGCCCGCCAGTCCGCCGTGGCGGTACGCACCTGGCGCCCCGAGCGAGACCGCCACATCCTGCTCGTCCTCGACACCGGCCGCACCTCCGCGGGCCGTGTCGGCGACATCCCCCGCCTCGACGCCTCCATGGACGCGGCCCTGCTCCTCGCGGCGCTCGCCTCCAGGGCCGGCGACCGCGTGGACCTCCTCGCCCACGACCGCCGCCTCCGCGCCCTCGTACAGGGCCGGTCCGCGGGCGATGTCCTCCCATCCCTGGTCAACGCCATGGCCACGCTCGAACCGGAGCTCGTCGAAACCGACGCCCGGAGCCTCACCGCCACGGCCCTGCGGACGGCCCCCCGCCGTTCTCTGATCGTCCTGTTCACCACGCTCGACACGGCCCCCATCGAGGAGGGACTGCTTCCCGTACTGGCCCAACTCACCCAGCGGCACACAGTGCTGCTCGCATCGGTCGCGGACCCCCACCTGGCCCAGATGTCGAAAGTCCGCGGAAACGCCGATGCGGTGTACGAGGCGGCGGCCGCCGCTCAGGCCCAGACCGAACGCGACCGGACAGCGGAGCAGCTCCGCCGCCACGGCGTCACCGTCGTCGACGCGACCCCGGACGGTCTGGCGCCGGCACTGGCCGACGCCTATCTGGCACTGAAAGCAGCGGGTCGCCTCTGACAAAGAACCCCACGACCAGAAAAGGGCAGGTGGGAGACCTGCCCCTGAAATGCAGAAAGCCCCGCACCATATCGGTGCGGGGCTCTCCCACAATTTGTTCGGCGGCGTCCTACTCTCCCACAGGGTCCCCCCTGCAGTACCATCGGCGCTATAAGGCTTAGCTTCCGGGTTCGGAATGTAACCGGGCGTTTCCCCTACGCTATGACCACCGAAACACTATGAAACACTCAACCGCACCACGCCGTGGCCCGGCATGGGGTCGTTCGTGGTTTCAGAACCAACACAGTGGACGCGAGCAACTGAGGACAAGCCCTCGGCCTATTAGTACCGGTCAACTCCACACCTTACGGCGCTTCCATATCCGGCCTATCAACCCAGTCGTCTACTGGGAGCCTTACCCCATCAAGTGGGTGGGAGCCCTCATCTCGAAGCAGGCTTCCCGCTTAGATGCTTTCAGCGGTTATCCCTCCCGAACGTAGCCAACCAGCCATGCCCTTGGCAGGACAACTGGCACACCAGAGGTTCGTCCGTCCCGGTCCTCTCGTACTAGGGACAGCCCTTCTCAAGACTCCTGCGCGCGCAGCGGATAGGGACCGAACTGTCTCACGACGTTCTAAACCCAGCTCGCGTACCGCTTTAATGGGCGAACAGCCCAACCCTTGGGACCGACTCCAGCCCCAGGATGCGACGAGCCGACATCGAGGTGCCAAACCATCCCGTCGATATGGACTCTTGGGGAAGATCAGCCTGTTATCCCCGGGGTACCTTTTATCCGTTGAGCGACGGCGCTTCCACAAGCCACCGCCGGATCACTAGTCCCGACTTTCGTCCCTGCTCGACCCGTCGGTCTCACAGTCAAGCTCCCTTGTGCACTTACACTCACCACCTGATTGCCAACCAGGCTGAGGGAACCTTTGGGCGCCTCCGTTACTCTTTAGGAGGCAACCGCCCCAGTTAAACTACCCATCAGACACTGTCCCTGATCCGGATCACGGACCCAGGTTAGACATCCAGCACGACCAGACTGGTATTTCAACGACGACTCCCCCACCACTGGCGTGGCGGGCTCACAGTCTCCCAGCTATCCTACACAAGCCGAACCGAACACCAATATCAAACTGTAGTAAAGGTCCCGGGGTCTTTCCGTCCTGCTGCGCGAAACGAGCATCTTTACTCGTAGTGCAATTTCACCGGGCCTATGGTTGAGACAGTCGAGAAGTCGTTACGCCATTCGTGCAGGTCGGAACTTACCCGACAAGGAATTTCGCTACCTTAGGATGGTTATAGTTACCACCGCCGTTTACTGGCGCTTAAGTTCTCAGCTTCGCCCCACCGAAATGGAGCTGACCGGTCCCCTTAACGTTCCAGCACCGGGCAGGCGTCAGTCCGTATACCTCGCCTTACGGCTTCGCACGGACCTGTGTTTTTAGTAAACAGTCGCTTCTCGCTGGTCTCTGCGGCCACCCCCAGCTCAGGAAGCACGTTCCCTCACCGGTGATGGCCCCCCTTCTCCCGAAGTTACGGGGGCATTTTGCCGAGTTCCTTAACCATAGTTCACCCGAACGCCTCGGTATTCTCTACCTGACCACCTGAGTCGGTTTAGGGTACGGGCCGCCATGAAACTCGCTAGAGGCTTTTCTCGACAGCATAGGATCATCCACTTCGCCACAATCGGCTCGGCATCGGGTCTCACCCTGGATGAGTGGCGGATTTGCCTACCACTCGGGCTACACCCTTACCCCGGGACAACCACCGCCCGGGCTGGACTGCCTTCCTGCGTCACCCCATCACTCACCTACTGCAGGTCTGGTCCGTCGGCTCCACCACTCCCCTCAACTCCGAAGAGATCGGGGCGGCTTCACGGACTTAGCATCGCCTGGTTCGATGTCTTGCGCTTCACAGCGGGTACCGGAATATCAACCGGTTGTCCATCGACTACGCCTGTCGGCCTCGCCTTAGGTCCCGACTTACCCTGGGCAGATCAGCTTGACCCAGGAACCCTTGGTCAATCGGCGCACACGTTTCTCACGTGTGTATCGCTACTCATGCCTGCATTCTCACTCGTGAACCGTCCACAACTCGCTTCCGCGGCTGCTTCACCCGGCACACGACGCTCCCCTACCCATCACGATCCCCGTTGGGGGTTGATATCGCAATGACACGACTTCGGCGGTACGCTTGAGCCCCGCTACATTGTCGGCGCGGAATCACTAGACCAGTGAGCTATTACGCACTCTTTCAAGGATGGCTGCTTCTAAGCCAACCTCCTGGTTGTCTGTGCGACTCCACATCCTTTCCCACTTAGCGTACGCTTGGGGGCCTTAGTCGATGCTCTGGGCTGTTTCCCTCTCGACCATGGAGCTTATCCCCCACGGTCTCACTGCCGCGCTCTCACTTACCGGCATTCGGAGTTTGGCTAAGGTCAGTAACCCGGTAGGGCCCATCGCCTATCCAGTGCTCTACCTCCGGCAAGAAACACGCGACGCTGCACCTAAATGCATTTCGGGGAGAACCAGCTATCACGGAGTTTGATTGGCCTTTCACCCCTAACCACAGGTCATCCCCCAGGTTTTCAACCCTGGTGGGTTCGGTCCTCCACGAAGTCTTACCTCCGCTTCAACCTGCCCATGGCTAGATCACTCCGCTTCGGGTCTTGAGCGTGCTACTGAAGCGCCCTGTTCGGACTCGCTTTCGCTACGGCTTCCCCACCCGGGTTAACCTCGCAACACACCGCAAACTCGCAGGCTCATTCTTCAAAAGGCACGCAGTCACGACATGCAGGCAAGCCTGCATGCGACGCTCCCACGGCTTGTAGGCACACGGTTTCAGGTACTATTTCACTCCGCTCCCGCGGTACTTTTCACCATTCCCTCACGGTACTGTCCGCTATCGGTCACCAGGGAATATTTAGGCTTGGCGGGTGGTCCCGCCGGATTCACACGGGATTTCTCGGGCCCCGTGCTACTTGGGTGTCTCTCCAACGAGCCGCTGACGTTTCGACTACGGGGGTCTTACCCTCTGCGCCGGACCTTTCGCATGTCCTTCGTCTACCTCAGCGGTTTCTGACTCGTCCTGTTGCCGGCAGACAACAGAAGAGAGATCCCACAACCCCGTATGCGCAACCCCTGCCGGGTCTCACACGCATACGGTTTGGCCTCGTCCGGTTTCGCTCGCCACTACTCCCGGAATCACGGTTGTTTTCTCTTCCTGCGGGTACTGAGATGTTTCACTTCCCCGCGTTCCCTCCGCTTGCCCTATGTGTTCAGGCAAGGGTGACAGCCCATGACGACTGCCGGGTTTCCCCATTCGGAAACCCCCGGATCACAGCCTGGTTGACGGCTCCCCGGGGACTATCGTGGCCTCCCACGTCCTTCATCGGTTCCTGGTGCCAAGGCATCCACCGTGCGCCCTTAAAAACTTGGCCACAGATGCTCGCGTCCACTGTGCAGTTCTCAAACAACGACCAACCACCCGTCACACACCGCCAGGGGCGGTGCTGTACCGGGGTCGGCAACTGAGGGTTCGTTCCCTCAGACACCCAACAGCGTGCCCGGCACCCTCATCCCCCGCGGCCTGCGTTCCACGCCCCGAAGGACAGTACTGGCAGCCCGAGCGGGCTGAAGATGCCGAATAATCAACGTTCCACCCATGAGCAACCAGCACCGGACGTACGCCGGTGTACTGGCCCCTGACCGGCCCGGAGGCCGGTGAGAAGTGCTCCTTAGAAAGGAGGTGATCCAGCCGCACCTTCCGGTACGGCTACCTTGTTACGACTTCGTCCCAATCGCCAGTCCCACCTTCGACGGCTCCCTCCCGCAAGGGGTTGGGCCACCGGCTTCGGGTGTTACCGACTTTCGTGACGTGACGGGCGGTGTGTACAAGGCCCGGGAACGTATTCACCGCAGCGATGCTGATCTGCGATTACTAGCAACTCCGACTTCATGGGGTCGAGTTGCAGACCCCAATCCGAACTGAGACCGGCTTTTTGAGATTCGCTCCACCTCGCGGTATCGCAGCTCATTGTACCGGCCATTGTAGCACGTGTGCAGCCCAAGACATAAGGGGCATGATGACTTGACGTCGTCCCCACCTTCCTCCGAGTTGACCCCGGCGGTCTCCCGTGAGTCCCCACCACCCCCGAAGGGGCGTGCTGGCAACACGGGACAAGGGTTGCGCTCGTTGCGGGACTTAACCCAACATCTCACGACACGAGCTGACGACAGCCATGCACCACCTGTACACCGACCACAAGGGGGCACCTGTCTCCAGGTGTTTCCGGTGTATGTCAAGCCTTGGTAAGGTTCTTCGCGTTGCGTCGAATTAAGCCACATGCTCCGCTGCTTGTGCGGGCCCCCGTCAATTCCTTTGAGTTTTAGCCTTGCGGCCGTACTCCCCAGGCGGGGCACTTAATGCGTTAGCTGCGGCGCGGACGACGTGGAATGTCGCCCACACCTAGTGCCCACCGTTTACGGCGTGGACTACCAGGGTATCTAATCCTGTTCGCTCCCCACGCTTTCGCTCCTCAGCGTCAGTGTCGGCCCAGAGATCCGCCTTCGCCACCGGTGTTCCTCCTGATATCTGCGCATTTCACCGCTACACCAGGAATTCCGATCTCCCCTACCGAACTCTAGCCTGCCCGTATCGACTGCAGACCCGGGGTTGAGCCCCGGGCTTTCACAATTGACGCGACAGGCCGCCTACGAGCTCTTTACGCCCAATAATTCCGGACAACGCTCGCGCCCTACGTATTACCGCGGCTGCTGGCACGTAGTTAGCCGGCGCTTCTTCTGCAGGTACCGTCACTTGCGCTTCTTCCCTGCTGAAAGAGGTTTACAACCCGAAGGCCGTCGTCCCTCACGCGGCGTCGCTGCATCAGGCTTGCGCCCATTGTGCAATATTCCCCACTGCTGCCTCCCGTAGGAGTCTGGGCCGTGTCTCAGTCCCAGTGTGGCCGGTCGCCCTCTCAGGCCGGCTACCCGTCGTCGCCTTGGTGAGCCGTTACCTCACCAACCAGCTGATAGGCCGCGGGCTCATCCTGCACCGCCGGAGCTTTCCGTTTCCGCAGATGCCTGCGGAAACGGGTATCCGGTATTAGACCCCGTTTCCAGGGCTTGTCCCGAAGTGCAGGGCAGATTGCCCACGTGTTACTCACCCGTTCGCCACTAATCCGCCCCGAGGGGCTTCATCGTTCGACTTGCATGTGTTAAGCACGCCGCCAGCGTTCGTCCTGAGCCAGGATCAAACTCTCCGTGAATGCTTCCCGGTGTTCCGGGGACACCACGGGAGCGGAACCGCCGGAGGAATGATCCGGCGGTTCACAGCGTCCTCGCTGTGTGTTTCAAAGGAACCGCGTCCCGGCCGGAGGCCGGAGACGGGGTATCAACATATCTGGCGTTGATTTTTGGCACGCTGTTGAGTTCTCAAGGAACGGACGCTTCCTTTGTACTCACCCTGGCGGGTTTTCCTCCGGGCGCTTCCCTTCGGTCTTGCGTTTCCGACTCTATCAGATCTTTCCGGTCCGATTTCCTCGGGGTTTCGCCTTCCGGGTCTGCGCTTTTCGCGTTTCCCTTTCCGGCGGCTCCGACTTTATCAGAAGTTTCGCGCCGGATTGACCGGCCGTAGCTTTCCGATTCATCGGGAGTGGCTTCGTCGAAAGTTTGAATTATCGAGAAGCAGTCAGATGCTCACCGTTGCCGCTGCGGATCCAGGGACCCTGCTCCAGGCAACTGTTCGAATCTACCTCCCCACACGATCCGTGTCAACGGTTCCTGCGGGGCGAAGAGGAGACTAGCAGCTCAGCCGACCGGTTCGCACATCAGGCGGCCGTGGGTACGGCCGCGCTGCGCTCGGCGGCCTCCAGGTCACCGGTCTCCCCGGCACGCGCCGCACGTCCGCCCACGACATAGACGTAGACGAGGAAGAGCAGCTCCGCGACGACGCCGATGCTGATGCGGGCCCAGGTGGGAAGCCCCGAGGGGGTGACGAAGCCTTCGATCGCGCCAGAGACGAAGAGAACCAGCGCAAGGCCTATCGCCATGGCCAGTGCTGCTCGGCCCTCCTCCGCGAGGGCCCTGCGTCGGAGCCGTGGGCCCGGGTCGATGAGGGTCCAGCCGAGGCGCAGCCCGGTGCCGGCGGCGACGAAGACCGCAGTCAGTTCCAGGAGGCCATGGGGCAGCACGAGACCGAGGAAGATGTCGAGCCGGCCGGCGGAGGCCATCAGGCCGAAGCCGATACCCAGGTTGAGCATGTTCTGGAAGAGGATCCAGATCACCGGCAGGCCCAGGAAGACACCCAGGATCAGGCAGAGGGCGGCTGCCCACGCGTTGTTCGTCCAGACCTGGGCGGCGAAGGAGGCCGCGGGATTGCTGGAGTAGTACGTCTCGTACTGGCCACCGGGTCGGGTGAGCTCGCGCAGTTCGCCGGGGGCGGCGATGGAGGCCTGGACCTCGGGGTGGGTACCTATCCACCAGCCGAGGAGGGCCGCGACGGCGGTGGAGAGCAGTGCGGTGGGCACCCACCAGTGGCGCGCTCGGTAGACGGCGGCCGGGAAGCTGTGGGAGAGGAAGTGTGTGACGTCCCGCCAGGACGCGCGGCGGGCTCCTGTCACGGCGCCACGCGCGCGTGCCACCAGCTGGCTGAGCCTGCCGGTGAGCTGGGGGTCGGGAGCCGCGGACTGGATCAGCGACAGGTGGGTGGCCGTGCGCTGGTAGAGCACGACGAGTTCGTCGGCCTCGGCGCCGGTCAGGCGGCGCTGGCGCCGGAGCAGGGTGTCGAGGCGGTCCCACTCCGCGCGGTGGGCGGAGACGAAGACGTCGAGGTCCATCGGTGTGCCTGCTCCTCGGCTGTTCGTCGGCTCTGGGCCGAAGGCTCGTCGTCGGTCGTGCGGGGCGGCCTCATGGGCCGTACGGCATGAGTCGTACGACATGATCAGCTGGTCGTACCGCGATGCGATGTGTCATCAGCTTGGCAGACTGGCGGTGTTCGGGGCAGGCCAGGGAAGGACGTGCGGACATGAGTGAGCTGGTGACGGGCGAGGCGGTGGCGCTGGAGTTGCGCCCCGCGAAGGTGCCCAGCAGGGCGCTGGCCGTGCTGCTCGACCTGGCCGTGGCCGTGACGGTGTACATCGTGGCGACCATCGCGCTGGTGGCTGCCACGGCCTCCCTGGACGAGGCGGCGCAGACCGCGATCTCCATCGCGATGTTCGTGTTGTTGCTGGTGGGCGGGCCGATCGCGGTCGAGACGCTCAGTCACGGGCGGTCGCTCGGGAAGATGGCGTGCGGGCTGCGGGTCGTGCGGGACGACGGGGGCCCGATCCGCTTCCGGCACGCGCTGGTACGGGGCTTGATCGGTGTGATCGAGATCCTCATGACGATGGGCGTCATCGCGTGCATCGCCTCGCTGGCGTCGTCGCGGGGGCGACGGCTCGGGGATGTCTTCGCGGGGACCCTGGTCGTGCGGGAGAGGCTGCCGGTCGGGCCGGTGGGGTTCGTACCGCCGCCTCCGCCCTGGCTGGCCGGTCGTTTCTCCGGGCTCGATCTGTCCGCGGTGCCCGACGGTCTGTGGCTCGCCGTCCGCCAGTACCTGACGCGGATGCGGCAGCTGGACCCGCAGGTGGGCCGGGCGATGGCGGAGCGGTTGGCGGCGGACCTGGCGGACCGGACCGGAGCGCCGGTGCCGCAGGGCGTGCCGGCGGCGGCGTATCTGGCGGCGGTGGTGCAGGAGCGGCAGGTCCGGGAGGCGCGGCGTGCCTTCGGACAGACCGCTGCCGCAGGGGGCGGGCCGGTCGGTGCCGTCGGTCCGGCGGGCGCGTACGGTCCGGCGGGTTCATATGGTCCGGCGGGTGCGTACGGACCTCCCGCGCACCATGCGGCTCCGCCGTCCCCGTACCCGTCCGCTACCGCCGCTCCGGCGGGTCCCTCCGCTCCCGCCGTTGCTCCCCCCGGGCCCGCGTCGCCTCCCGTACCTGCCACGCCTGCCGCGTCCCCCGCGCCCGCCTCACCGTCGGCCGAGGGCCCCTCGACCGGGTTCGTGCCACCGGCGTAGGCCGGGGGCGGGCCGGTCGCTCGCGTCTTCGGTCAGTCGAAGACCGAGGGCGGTGATTCGAGGTCCTCGAGTTCGATGCCGGGGGCCGCGAGGACCACGTCCCCGGCGAGGTGCACGGCGTGCTGCTCGCCCGTGTCCAGGGCCGTGACCTGGTATTCGTCCACGGTCAGGGGGCCGTTGTCAGTGGCGTGTGCTTCTCTTCTCACCAAGGCCCAGGACTGGTCCACGGTGCGCGGGGCGAGCACCGGATCGGTGAGGGCGACGAGGCGTACGCGGGTGGCCGAAGCGGAGGGGGTGAGGCGCAGCAGACGGGCGGTGGCGACGAGGAACGCCGGGGACGAACCGGTGAAGGCGTGGGCGCGCGCATTGCCTTCGGTGGCGTGGGTTCCGGTCGGGTCGGTACGGACCCAGGTGACGCCGTCGAGAGCGGCACCGCGGACCTGCCAGCTCGCGGCGTGCAGTTCGAGCCGGATGGGGCGGCCGAGTTCGTCGAGGGCGAGGTCGACCGAGCCCAGGTGATCGCCGGAGGGGGCGGTGAGCTGGGAGACGTAGCGCCAGCCGGAGGGGCCGGGGGCGCACTGGAAGTGCTCTTCGGCGAGGGGGGTGTGATCGTGCGGATCGTGGAGCGAATAACGGCCGCGGGGCATGGGGGTCCTGGATCTTGACGGGCCGGGCCGGTCGCCGGCCGACCCATGGGACAGGCCCCCGACACGGGGGTGCGGGGGCCTGTCCCGGACGGGTCCGCTGCCGGGGAGCGCGCCGACGGACCGGTGCGCTCCCCACGGCGGGTGCGTGGGCTCAGTAGCGGTAGTGGTCCGACTTGTACGGGCCCTCGACCGTCACGCCGATGTACTCGGCCTGCTCGGGACGGAGCGTGGTCAGCTTCACGCCGAGCGCGTCGAGGTGCAGGCGGGCGACCTTCTCGTCCAGGTGCTTGGGCAGCACGTAGACGCCGGTCGGGTACTCGTCGGGCTTGGTGAACAGCTCGATCTGGGCCAGGGTCTGGTCCGCGAAGGAGTTGGACATCACGAACGACGGGTGACCGGTGGCGTTGCCCAGGTTCAGCAGGCGGCCCTCGGAGAGGAGGATGAGCACCTTCCCGTCGGGGAAGGTCCAGGTGTGGACCTGCGGCTTGACCTCGTCCTTGACGATGCCGGGGATCCGGGCGAGGCCGGCCATGTCGATCTCGTTGTCGAAGTGGCCGATGTTGCCGACGATGGCCTGGTGCTTCATCTTGGCCATGTCGGCGGCCATGATGATGTCCTTGTTGCCGGTCGTGGTGACGAAGATGTCGGCCGTCTCGACGACCTCGTCCAGCGTCGTGACCTGGTAACCGTCCATCGCCGCCTGCAGGGCGCAGATCGGGTCGATCTCGGTGATGATCACACGGGCGCCCTGCCCCCGGAGGGACTCCGCGCAGCCCTTGCCGACGTCGCCGTAGCCGCAGACGACGGCGGTCTTGCCGCCGATGAGGACGTCGGTGGCGCGGTTGATGCCGTCGATCAGGGAGTGGCGGCAGCCGTACTTGTTGTCGAACTTCGACTTGGTGACGGCGTCGTTCACGTTGATCGCCGGGAACAGCAGGGTGCCGTCACGGTGCATCTCGTACAGGCGGTGGACGCCGGTGGTGGTCTCCTCGGTCACGCCGCGGATCTCGGACGCCAGCTGGGTCCACTTCTGCGGCGACTCGGCCACCGTGCGGGTGAGGAGTTCGAGGATGACGCGGTGCTCGTCGGACTCGGCGGTGTCGGGCGAGGGGACCTTGCCGTCCTTCTCGTACTCGACGCCCTTGTGGACCAGGAGGGTGGCGTCACCGCCGTCGTCCAGGATCATGTTCGGGCCGCCGGTGGGGGTGTCCGGCCAGGACAGCGCCTGCTCCGTGCACCACCAGTACTCCTCCAGCGTCTCGCCCTTCCAGGCGAAGACCGGGACGCCCTGCGGGTTCTCGGGCGTGCCGTTCGGGCCGACGGCGATGGCGGCCGCGGCGTGGTCCTGGGTGGAGAAGATGTTGCAGGACGCCCAGCGGACCTGGGCGCCGAGGGCGGTCAGGGTCTCGATGAGGACGGCGGTCTGCACCGTCATGTGCAGGGAACCGGTGACACGGGCGCCGGCCAGGGGCTGCGCCTCGGCGTACTCCTTGCGGATCGCCATCAGGCCGGGCATCTCGTGCTCGGCGAGGGTGATCTCCTTGCGGCCGAAGGCGGCCAGGGAGAGGTCGGCGACCTTGAAGTCCTGTCGGTTGTCGACAGTCGTCATGAAGAGCTGCTCCTCGGGGTGTGGGTCGAGGTGGGTACGGCTGGTCTGCGCGGCGGCGGACACAAGGGTGCCCGAGGAGGACACGGGCATGCCCGCGTGCGGCGCAGCGCAGTCCGTCGGAGGCCCTCTCTCCCTCGGCCGGTCCGCAGGGACCGCCCGACCGCCATCAGCAGCGACGTCTGGCTTCGTCCCAAGCTACACCGACCGGCCCGGTCCTCCCCAGTGAGTCACCGAACACATCAGGCCGACCCTCGGACACGGAGGCCGAACACGGACGGCCGGGGCCAGATCCGGGGCCGGGGTCAGTGTTCCGTCCGGGCCGGGCCGCCGGGGGTGGCCTCGGCGTCGGCGCCCTTGGCGGATTCGGCCTCGCTGTAGATGTCGGGCTCCAGGTAGATCACGCGGGCGATCGGGACGGCTTCGCGGATGCGGGACTCGGCGGCGTCGATGGCGGCGGCGACCTCCGCGGCCGTGTCGTCGTGCCGTACGGCGATCTTCGCGGCGACCAGGAGTTCCTCGGGGCCGATGTGGAGGGTGCGCATGTGGATGACGCGGGTGACGGTGTCGCCGTCGACGACGGCGGCCTCGATCTTCCGGGTCTCCTCGGCGCCCGCGGCCTCGCCGAGCAGCAGCGACTTCGTCTCCACCGCGAGGACCAGGGCGATCAGGACGAGCAGGACGCCGATGCAGAGGGTGCCGACGCCGTCCCAGACGCTGTCGCCGGTCAGCAGGGCGAGCCCGACACCGCCGAGGGCGAGGACGAGGCCTACGAGGGCACCGAGGTCCTCCAGGAGGACGACGGGCAGTTCGGGGGCCTTGGAGTGGCGGACGAACTCCTTCCAGGAGCGCTTGCCGCGCAGGGCGTTGGACTCCTTGATGGCGGTGCGGAAGGAGAAGGCCTCGGCGATGATCGCGAAGACGAGGACACCGACCGGCCAGTACCAGTGCGTGAGCTCGTGCGGGTTCTTGATCTTCTCGTAGCCCTCGTAGAGGGCGAACATGCCACCGAGCGAGAACAGCACGATGGAGACGAGGAAGGCGTAGATGTAGCGCTCGCGGCCGTAGCCGAAGGGGTGTTGCGGGGTGGCCTGTCGCTGTGCCCGCTTCCCGCCGACCAGCAGCAGGGCCTGGTTGCCGGAGTCGGCCACGGAGTGCACCGATTCGGCGAGCATCGAGGAGGAACCGCTGAAGAGGAACGCCACGAACTTCGCTACCGCGATCGCGGCGTTGGCGGCGAGTGCCGCGACGATCGCCTTGGTGCCGCCTGACGCGCTCATGTGTTCGCGTTGTCCCTTCGTACGCCGTTCACGGGCCCGGGCGGACGTCTTCGTACGCCGCCCGGGCTCCGACTGTCCTTTGACGGGGGGACATTGTTGCAGCCCGATCGGGCTAAGGGTTGTCAGAAAAGCGCCATCGGTGGGTCAGATGACGACAGTGGCCCTGAACAGGGTTCCGGTGCCGGAGACGTCGGCCTTCTCGCCCGCCGGTACGAACACCGAGGTGCCCGGGGACAGCTCGTGCTCACCGGCCCGTACCGAACCGGCCGTGCAGAGCAGGATCTGCGGGGTGGCCAGCGTGAGGTCGTGAGTGGTGCCGCCGGCCGGGAGGACGTAACGGGAGAGCCGGAACTCGTCGGTGGGGGTTTCGTAGAGTTCCTCGCCGTCCGGTGCGGCCTCCGGGCGCAGCACGCCGGGGTCGCGGGGCTCGAAGCGGACGATGCGCAGGAGTTCGGGGACGTCGACGTGCTTGGGGGTCAGCCCGCAGCGCAGGACGTTGTCGGAGTTGGCCATGATCTCGACGCCGAGGCCGTTCAGGTAGGCGTGCGGAACGCCGGCTCCGAGGTAGAGGGCCTCGCCGGGCTGGAGCCGGACGTGGTGGAGGAGCATGGCGGCGATGACGCCGGGGTCGCCCGGGTAGTGGCGGGCGATCTCGGCGTACGGGGCGTGGTCGCCGCCGAGGCGTTCGCAGGCGGCGGCCGTTTCCGTGACGGTCCGGGTCACCTCGTCGCGGTCGGCGGTGAGGATCGCGGTGAGGACCTCGCGCAGGGCCGCGTCCTCGGGGCGGGCGCGCAGCAGGTCGACGTACGGCTTGAGGGAGTCCACGCCGAGGGCGTCGAGCAGTTCGGCGGCCTGCCGCGGGTCGCGGAAGCCGCACAGACCGTCGAAGTCGGTGAGTGCGCAGACCAGTTCGGGCTTGTGGTTGGCGTCCCTGTAGTTACGGTGCGGGGCGGTGACGGGGACACCGCGTCGCTCCTCGTCCGCGTAGCCCTCCTTCGCCTGGTCCAGGTCGGGGTGGACCTGGAGGGAGAGGGGCCCTCCGGCGGCGAGGAGTTTGAGGAGGAAGGGCAGGCGCGGGCCGAACTTCGCGACCGAGGCCGCGCCGAGTTCCCGCTCCGGGGCGGCGTCGATGACCTCGGCGAGCGTGCCCCGGTCGGTGCGCGAGGGCGCGCCGGGGTGGGCGCCCAGCCACATCTCCGCCTGTGGCTCGCCGGTCGGTTCGACGCCGAGCAGTTCGGCGATGGCGGTGGTGGAACCCCAGGCGTAGGGGCGGATGGTGTTGTCGAGGCGATCCATCGGGTTCTCTCTGGGTCCTTCGGCAGGTTCTCGTACGGGGGGCGGGCCGTCTCGGGTCGGGCCGCCCCGGGCATGATCAGGCTCCCGAGGTGAGCGCCAGGTAAACGGCGGCGAAATCCGTGACGGCGATCAGTTCGGCGAGGGTCTCCAGTTCGCCGCCCTCCTCCGGTTCCAGTTCGCTGATCGGTGTGTCGTGGCTGAGGGCCAGTTCGCGGGCGGCCGGGGCGGCGGTGAGGCCGCCGATCGGACGGTCGCGGAGCAGCACCACGCGTGTGTGCAGCGCGGGCAGCTCCTCCACGCGGTCGCGGAAGAAGTCGTCCGGGTTGGCGCGGGCGGCGAGTGGGCCGGCCAGCAGGGCGCTGTGCACGCCGAGCGCCTCGGGGAGTTCGGCGACGACGGCGGGGTTGCCGGACAGTTCCGCGAGCGCGGCGGCGAAGCGGCGGCCCGCCGGGCCGGCCGAGGTGCCCTCGGTCCATACGACGGGGAGCGAGTCGGCGAGTTCGGCGGCCAGGGTCTTGGCGGGGTTGTTGTAGATGGCGATGGCCGGGCCGCAGCGTTCGGCGATGCGGTCGAGCCGGTCGGCGACCTTCTCCAGGGCGTCCGGCGGGGCGGTGAGCAGGCCGGTGCGGTCCAGCAGTGCGAGCAGCGGGGTGAGCAGCGCCCACAGGGCTCCGGGGGCGGAGGAGGCGAGCGGTTCCTCCTGCTCGTCCTGCTCGTAGGGCGCGGTCGCCATGGGGACGAACAGGCCATGGGAGCCGTTGACCGCGTCGGCGAGCGGGGTGCGGGCGGGGGCCACCGCGACGACGGTGCAGCCGCGCCGGTAGGCCTGTTCGGAGAGCAGGGACAGGCCCGGTTCGGTGCCGTCCGGGGTGGCGATCAGGAGCAGGTCCACGGAGCCGGCCCAGCCGGGCAGTTCCCAGCGCAGGGCGCCCGCGGCGGGGGCCACGCCGGTGGGCGCGAGCCGGGTGACGGGGCTGCCGGCGCCGGCGAGGGTGCCGAGGAGGTCGGCGGTCTGGGTGGCGGCGGCGCCGGGGCCCGCGATCAGCACGGCGCGGGGACGGCCGTCGGGCTTGAGGTCGTGGACACCGGCCTCGGCGGCGTACCGGGCGGCGGTGCGGACGCGGGCGCCCGCTTCGGCGGCGCCGCGGAGCAGCCCGCGGCGGTCGGCCTCGGCGAGGCCCTCCGGTGAGTCGAGCAGCGATTCGTCGATCATGGGCGGCAGCCTTCGAACGGCGGGGCGGCGGGTCGCGGGGCGTCGGTACGCGGGGCGGCGGGTCGCTGATGCGCAGGGTCGCCGGGGCGTCGGTTACCCGGGGCGGCGGGCCTCGTCGACGAGGAGGACGGGGATGCCGTCGCGGATCGGGTACGCCAGGCCGCATTCCTCGCCGGTGCAGATCAGCTCACTGTCCTGCTCCTTGAGGGGGGAGTGGCAGGCCGGGCAGGCGAGGATCTCCAGGAGGCCGGTTTCCAGCGGCATGAGGGGGTTCCCTTCGGGGCGGGCGTATGCGGATGTGCCTGGTCAGGGTACCGCCGGTGGAGCCGGTGCGGGCGGGCGGCGACCGTCGGGCCGGCACCCGCCCCGCCCGTGCGGGGCGGGTGCCGTGGGGCTTCAGCCTCGGATGATGTCCAGGGCCTCGTCGCGGACCCTGGTCATGGTCGCCTCGTCGCGGGCCTCGGCGTTCAGGCGCAGGAGGGGCTCCGTGTTGGAAGGGCGGACGTTGAACCACCAGTCGGCGGCGGTGACGGTGAGGCCGTCCAGTTCGTCCAGGGTGATGCCCTCGCGGCCCTCGTACGCGGCCCTGATCGCGGTGAGCCGGGCCGCCTGGTCGTCGACCGTGGAGTTGATCTCGCCCGAGCCCACGTAGCGGTCGTACTGGGCGACCAGGTCGGACAGGGTGCCCTGCTGGCCGCCGAGGGCGGCGAGGACGTGCAGGGCGGCCAGCATGCCGGTGTCGGCGTTCCAGAAGTCGCGGAAGTAGTAGTGCGCCGAGTGCTCCCCGCCGAAGATCGCGCCGTGCGTGGCCATCTCGGCCTTGATGAAGGAGTGGCCCACGCGCGTGCGTACCGGTGTGCCGCCGTTCTCCTCGACGACCTCCGGCACCGACCAGGAGGTGATCAGGTTGTGGATGATCGTGCCCTTTCCGCCGTTGCGGGCCAGTTCACGGGCGGCGACCAGGGCGGTGATCGCGGACGGGGGGACCGGTTCGCCCCGCTCGTCGACGACGAAGCAGCGGTCGGCGTCGCCGTCGAAGGCGAGGCCGAGGTCGGCGCCCTCCTCCCGGACCCGCTGCCGCAGATCGACGAGGTTGGCCGGGTCGAGCGGGTTGGCCTCGTGGTTGGGGAAGGTGCCGTCGAGTTCGAAGTACATCGGGACGACGGTCAGCGGCAGGTCCGCCAGCACCGTGGGAACGGTGTGCCCGCCCATGCCGTTGCCCGCGTCGACGACGACCTTCAGGGGGCGGCCGGCGGTCAGGTCGACGAGGGAGCGCAGATGTGCCGCGTAGTCGCCCAGCGTGTCCCGCCGGGTGATCGTTCCCGTCGGGCCGACCGGCTCGGGGGCACCCGTCTCGCTCCATTTCTCCACGAGTTCACGGATCTCCGCCAGCCCGGTGTCCTGGCCGACCGGGGCGGCACCCGCGCGGCACAGCTTGATGCCGTTGTACCGGGCCGGGTTGTGCGAGGCGGTGAACATCGCGCCGGGCAGGTCCAGCGCGCCCGAGGCGTAGTAGAGCTGGTCCGTGGAGCAGAGGCCGATCTCGGTCACGTCGACGCCGTGGGCCGCGGCCCCGCGGGCGAAGGCGCCCGACAGTCCGGGCGAGGAGGGCCGCATGTCGTGGCCGGTGACGATGGCACTCGCGTCGGTCACCCGGGCGAAGGCCGCGCCGAAGAGTTCGGCCAGGGGCTCGTCCCACTGGTCGGGGACGATCCCACGTACGTCGTACGCCTTCACGATCTGTGACAGATCAGCAGCCACGGCCAACCCTTCCGAAAGTCCTGTGGTCACCACAAACTACCCGCAGCGGACGACACTCCGCTGCGGGCGTTCGTTGTGGTCCGGCGGGTCTCGGTCAGGGCAGCATCCACCCCAGCGCCGTGGTGCTCTGCCCCACCACGATCAGGCACATCAGGAGCAGCAGACCGAGGCTCCAGGGCAGCACCTTGCGCAGCAGGTCTCCCTCCTTGCCCGCCAGCCCGACGGCGGCACAGGCGATGGTGAGGTTCTGCGGCGAGATCATCTTGCCGAGGACACCGCCCGAACTGTTCGCGGCCGCCAGCAGGTCGGGCGACAGCCCGGACTCCCGGGCGGCGGTCACCTGGAGGGCGCCGAAGAGGGCGTTGGCCGAGGTGTCCGACCCGGTGACGGCGACGCCGAACCAGCCCAGCACGGGCGACAGGAAGGCCAGTCCGGCACCGGCCGCGGCCACGAAGTAGCCGATCGTCGCCGCCTGGCCGGAGAGGTTCATGACGTAGGCGAGCGCCAGCACGGAGGTCACCGTGAGGATGGCGAAGCGCAGTTCGTACACGGTCGCCGCCCATTCCCTGACCGCCACGCGCGCGTGCACACCGAGCACGACCGCGGTGGCCACCCCGGCGAGCAGGACGAGGGTGCCGCCGGTCGAGACGAGCGGCCAGGTGAACACGTTGGCGCCGACCGGCTCCCCGTTCGGCGCGGCGACGTCGAGGAAGGGCCAGTCGGTCTTCCGGGTCGCCCCGGCCAGCCAGTCCTTGACCACCGGGATCTGCGCGACGGAGAAGACCACCACGATCAGCGCGTACGGGGCGTACGCCCGCAGGACCTCACCGCGCGGGTCCTCCTCGTCCAGTTCCTCGCTGCGCACGCCGGTCAGTACGGAGGTGCGTACGGCCTCGGAGGCCGGCACGCGCGCATGCGGTACGGCGACCAGGGCGCCTGCGCCCGCCATGGCCGCGGCGATGTCGGCGAGTTGCGCGGAGACGTAGTTGGACGCGACGAACTGGGCGACGGCGAAGGCGACCCCGCACACCACCGCGGGCACCCAGGTGTCCCGCAGTCCGCGCCGCCCGTCCACCAGCCAGACCAGCACCAGCGGCACCACGAGGGCCAGCAGCGGGGTCTGGCGTCCGACGACGGACGCCACCGAGTCCAGCGGCAGCCCGGTGACCTGGGCGAGCGTGACCACCGGGGTTCCCATGGCGCCGAACGCCACCGGCGCGGTGTTGGCGACCAGCGCGACGATCGCGGCACGCACCGGGTCGAAGCCGAGCGCCACGAGCATCACGGCGGAGATCGCGACGGGGGCGCCGAAACCGGCGAGCGCCTCCAGCAGGGCCCCGAAGCAGAAGGCGACGACCAGGGCCTGGATCCGCGGGTCGTCGGAGAGCCGGCCGAAGGAGCGGCGCAGGATGTCGAAGTGCCGGGTGTGGACCGTCATCCGGTACACCCACAGCGCGTTGACGACGATCCACATGATGGGGAAGAGGCCGAAGACGGCTCCCTGGACGGCGCTGGAGGCCGCCTGGTCCCATGGCATGCCGTACGCCAGGCAGGCCACCAGGACGGCTCCCAGCAGCCCGATCAGGCCCGCCAGGTGCGCCTTCATGCGGAAGCCGCCGAGCAGGACGAGGACGATCACGAGGGGTAATGCCGCCACGAGGGCGGAGAGACCGAGTGAGCCGGCGACTGGTTCCAGTTCCTGGACGTACACGGACGCGCCTCCTGGATTCCGCGATGCGAAAGAGGTTTCTCGCTACGTGCCGGGAATGGTCGTGTCCCCGACAAGCGTGCGTCAATGGGCGTGCGGCACCTTACTGACGGGACAGGCGGGACCGGAGGGAAGAGCACGGAGAAGACCGCGAGGAGGGAGCGGGGAGCGGCGGAGCGCGACCGCGGTCAGTTGTCGGGAGAGCGGAGCACGCGCAGATGACCGCGGCGTGCGACCTCCATCGGGTCCGCACCGCGTCCCGCACCGCCGACCGCTCGCTCCTGGGGGCGGGCCGCTTCGCGCACCGCGTCCGCGAGCGCTTCCAGATCGTCCCCGCTGGGCTGCGCGGGAGCCGAACCGTCGAGCAGGCGGACGACCTCCCAGCCGCGCGGCGCGGTGAGGCGCTCGGAGTGCTCGGCGCACAGGTCGTAGCAGTGGGGTTCGGCGTAGGTGGCGAGCGGGCCGAGGACCGCGGTCGAGTCGGCGTAGACGTACGTCAGCGTCGCGACGGCGGGACGGCCGCAAGCGGTGCGCGAACAGCGACGTACAGGGCTCACGGTGTTGGACGGTACCGCACTCTTGAGCGGGTCGCGAAGACTCCCCACCCGGACGTTCCCTCGTGTCGTGGCCTGAAACACCTCACCCGCCCCCGTGGGCACACGTCGTTGACCTGCCCCGACGCCCGTGTTCGAGGCACCCGCGCCCCTCGCTCCGGTCATCAGTTGGTACAAACACCGTCAAATACCTTGAGATCACCGGCCTGCGAAAGATATCGAATCGAGCTGAACCTTGGCCGGAATGGTCATGTGACGACATGCCGTTCCGGGCGGACCGGCACCGCGCCCCGGCGCCATGCGGGTGTCGCGGGCCCGAGGCCGTGTGGGGGCCGGGCACGTCGGACCGGCGGAGACTACCCTTCACCCTGATGGACACCCCTGTGACTCCCCGTGCCGCCGACCGCGGGCCCCGCCGCCGTGATCGCCACGGCCGGGGCATGCGCGGGCCGATCGCACCGCCCCAGGTGCCGCTCGCCGCCAGCCGCGCGGAGACCTTCGCCGATCTCGTGCAGGACTCCGTGGAGCGGCTGGAGCGGCGTTGGCCTCAGCTGACCGACATCGATTTCCTCGTCCTGGAGGTGCCGCGGCTGGACGGGCCCGGACTTCAGTGGAGCGACGAGGCGGTGCCGCTGGGCGGCACCGTGCCGGGCCGGGAGGGGCACCCCGCGCGGGTCGTGGTCTACCGCCGGCCGGTGGAGATCCGCACCAAGGGACGCGACGAGCGGGCGGCGCTGGTCCACGAGGTCGTCGTGGAGCAGGTCGCCGAACTGCTGGGGCTGACGCCGGAGACCGTCGATCCCCGGTACGGGGAGGACTGAGCGGCGGCTCCGGCATCCGCTCCGCCGAAGGGCCCCTACCTCTGCAGGACCGACAGGTTCTCCTCCGCCTTCGGTACCGCCACCAGGCCCCGGTCGTCGGGAAGGGTCTGGACGGTGAAGGCCGGGAGGCCGTCGTCGGTGACGGAAAAAGTCCGGGACGCGTACACGGGGGTGCCGTCCGACTCGGGTTCGATCGTCAGGGCGTACGTGCCCTTGACGCCGTCCGGGACCGGGGCCTCGATGTGCTGAGTGGTGCCGGCCTTGATCGTGTACGTCTCGGACGCCGGGGTGCCGCCCTCGCTGCCCGCGGACGCGGTGACCTTGATCTTGGCGGTGCCCTCGGGCGCGGTCACGGCGAGGGTGCTGCCCTCGGCCGTGTTGCCGACGCTGGTGGCGCGCAGGCCGACCGGGCGGGCTGCCGGGACGAAGGCCGACTCCTGGTTGTCGCCCTTGCCGCGCAGTACCCGGACCGCCGCCACGACCGGCACCGAGCGGCCCGTCGGGGTGAGGACCAGGGAGCCCGCCTCGCCGCGCGTGACGTCACCGAGGTCGACGGCGGTCGTCATGCCGCCCTTCACATGCACCGTCTCGTTGCCGGCCGGTGTGATCAGCCCGGAGGGCGAGGCGAGCCGCACCTTCAGGTCGGCGTCCACGCCTCCGGGGGTGAAGGCGACCAGGCGCACGGCGGTGGCGTCCTCGGGGATGCCGGGCAGGACCAGGCTGCCCGCGGGGTCGGCCGACGCGGTCAGCCAGTCACCGCCGAGCGTGTTGTCCAGGGCCTGCACGGCCGCGCCGATCCGCCCGCTGCGGACGACGACGTGCACGGTCACATCCGTCTGCTCCTCGTCGGTGAGCGTGGACAGCAGCACCGGCTCGGCGGAGTGCGGCCGGACCGTGATGCCCTCTCCCGCCTCCGTCTCGAGGACGCCGTCCTTGCCGTAGACCTCGATGTCCACGACGGCCGCGGAGTCGTCGGGGTTGGTGAGGTGGACGTAGTCGGTGCGCTCGGTCGCGGTGCTCGCGCCGGGGAACCAGAACTCCGTGTCGGGGGCGGCGCAGTTGACGCCCTGCAGGCCCCGGCCGAGGCCCGCGGCGACCTCGGTCGTCTGCTGCACGGTCCACCCCGGGGCGAGGCGGCCCTCGGCGGTGCCGACGAGCGCCGGCTCCTCGCCTCCGGAGACGTCCGCGACGACCGGTTTACCGGGCTCCTTGGGCTCGAGAACCGGCTTCTCGGCCTTCTCGCCGTCGGCGGCCTTCTCACCGTCGGCGGCCTTCTCACCGTCGGCGGCTTCCTCGCCGTCCTCGGCAGGATCGTCGCCGTCGCCGTCCTTCGCGTCCTCCGCCGCGGACCGGCCTTCGGCGGCCGACCGGAGTGCGGCCCTGCCCTCGCTCTCCGCGCCCTTCGTGACGGGCGTGAAGGACGTGTACGTCGTCTCGGCGAGGTCGGAGGTGCTGGGCGTCGGGCACAGCAGGCTGGTGCGTTCCACGGGCAGGTGCGCGGCAGCGGCCTCGACGCCGTCGTCCGCGGCCGTGGGGTCCGGCGCGGACAGCACCGCGAAGCCGGTGACGGCGGCGAGTGCGGTGGCTCCCGCGATCAGGGACAGGGTGGTGCGGTTCACTGCTGGCTCCCGTCGGAACGCTCACTGCCCGGCTGAGGACGGTGCGGCTGCTCGGGGTCGTACGACGTGTCGTAGCCCTGCGCGTAGGTCTGGTCGTAGCCCTCGTAGCCCTGTCCGTACGTCGCGGGGTCGTACGGCGGCTGCTGCTGGGGCGTGCCGTCGTAGGCGTACGGGTCGTACTGGCCGCCCTGGTACTGGTCCGCGGGGTACGTCCGGCCGTACTCGTCCGTCACGTACTGCTGTTGCTGTTGCTGTTGCTGTTGCTGTTGCTCCTGGTACTGCTCGGCGGGATAGGCGCCGTCGTGCTCGGGGGCCGGGTAGCTCGACGCGTCCCACTCGTCGTAGGACCGCTGGTGCGGGACGGCCCCGGGGGCCGGCTCCGGCGGGGTGTCGAACCCGTCGTCCTCCGCGCCCGTGTCCTCACCCGCTTCCCCGTGCGTGCCCGCCTCCTCGGCGGCGGCCTGCGCCTCCGCCTCGGCCTGGGCGCGCAGACGGCGGGCGCGGCGGCCGTCACCGGCGAGCTCCTCGGCGGTGACGGCCGGTTCCTCGGGCAGATCGTCGTCGATGTCGCGGCGCCGGCCGGGCAGGGCGAGGACGACGAGGACGACGGCGAGCAGCCCCTGTGCCCACATCCATGCGGTGTGGGTGATCGGGTCGTCGTAGGTGACGTCCAGTTGTCCGCCGGTGGCGGGCAGTGTGAAGCCCTGGGCCCAGCCGTCGACCGTGGTGGGGGTCAGCGGCTTGCCGTCGAGGGTGGCGGTCCAGCCCTCGGCCGCGGAGTCGGCCAGGCGCAGGACGCGCCCCTCGGAGCCGTTCTGGATCTTCGTGTGGATCTCGACGGGTCCCGCGGCCACGGGCTGCGACTCGCCCTCACTCCCCTTGCCGGGGACGATGCTCGCGCGGGCCACGTCCTGGTCGACGCGCCACAGCGCGCCGCCCGCCTGCTGGCTGAGCCGGGTCAGGCCGGGAGTGGCGTCCAGGACGCGGGTCACGTCGCGGGGCGCGCCCGGGTGGACGAGGACGTAGCGCACCGCGAATCCGTCGAGCTGGTCGGCCTGGTCGGCGCCCGAACCGGCGACGAGGTTGGCGACGACCTTGTCCAGCCCGCTGTTCCCGCTGTCCGAGGCGGCGATCTCGGCGTCGCCCATCCGGGCGCCGGAGCCGCGGACCAGCACGTAGTCGACGCGGGCGGCGGAGTCGCTGGCGAGGACGAGGGTGCGGGCCTGGTCGCGGGTGCCGCTCTCCTCGGCGACGAACGCGGGCACCTGCACGGGGTCGCGGCGCTGCAGCGGTCCGTCGGCGCCGCGGATCACCCAGCCGGCGGCGGCCAGCAGCGGGCCGACCGCGCAGGCGAGGGCGATCAGGGCGGCGACCGGCTGACGCCAGCCGAAGCTCTGCTCGGCGACCCGTGCTCGGGCACCGTCGGCACCGAGGGCGGCGGCGGCCAGCAGGGCGATGCCGTAGACGAGGGTCGCGGGTCCCGCCCAGGCGGAGCCGTTGGACAGGACCGCGAAGACGAGCCCCACCAGGGCGGCCGTCCAGGCGGCGCGGACGGCGAGGGTCCGCTCGGAGCGGAGCAGGGCGGCGAGGGCCGCGAGCACGATGCCGATGAGCACCGCCCCGCCGGCCGCGCCGGGCCCGCCGGGGCTCGCGCCGAGCAGGTCGAGGACGGAGGCGGCGGAGGGGCCGTACTCCAGGCCCGCTTCCTGGAAGAAGCCGAACGGGAGCAGCGACAGCGACCAGGGGGCCAGCACCACCAGCGGCGTGCCGAGCTGGGCGAGGAAGCGGAGCCCGTACGCCGGGAGGTCGGACCTGCGCAGGGCGAGGACGCCGATGCCGAGGATCAGGGCGATGGGCCACACGATCGGGGTGAACGCGGTGGTGACGGTGAGCAGCAGCGCGTACGCCCAGGTCGCGCGCCAACTGCCGCGGACGTCCGAGGGGTTCGTGAGTCCGCTCGCGGCGACGCCCGCGCGGGCGATCAGCGGCAGCAGCACGGCGAGGACGGCGGTGCCGATCCGGCCGCCGGCCAGGGCACCGGCGACGGCGGGCAGGAAGGCGTAGGCGACGGCGGCCCACGCGCGCAGCAACCGGGACTCGACGAGCGGGCGGGAGGCGAAGTACGCGCTGAAGCCGGCCAGGGGCACCGAGCCGACGAGCAGGACCGTTACGGCAACCCCGGGGGAGCCGAGCAGCAGGGTGCCCAGGGCCGCCACGACGGCGAGGTAGGGCGGCGCGGACCCGGTGCCGCCGGCGCCCACCGCGTGCCAGGTGTCGGTGTACCGCGCCCAGAGGTCGGCGGAGTCGGCGGGGACGGGGAGCAGGGCGCCGCCCGCGAGCGCGCCGCCGCCGAGGAGTTCGCGGCAGGCCGCGAGGGAGAGGAACAGCAGGGCCAGGAAGAGCACCGGGCCGGGCTTGCGGGCGATCCGCTTGAGCCGGGCGAACTGCTCGACCTGCAGGAAGTCGGCGTCGTCCCCGCCGGGCCCGGACTCGACGGCGCCGCCGTGCCGTCCGGCGCCGGAGGTGGCTTCGGGGTCGGAGCGGCCGACGAGACTGCTCGCGGCCTGCTCGACGGTCACGCGGACGGTCGCGCCGGGGGGCGGGAACAGCGGCCGCAGTTCGCCCTTGTCGACCTGCGGGCTGCCGCGGTGGCGCCGTCCGGCGAGGATGCGCTCGGGGCGCAGCAGGGTGCCCACGAGACCGCGGATCTCGTCGACGGCCTGTCCGGGGGCCTTGCCGACGAGGTAGGCGAGGGTCCGCAGCAGGGTGCCGAGGACGACCCGCAGCAGCACCCAGGGCAGGGTCGCGGTCCGGGTGTTGACGAGCAGGGTGTAGACGGCACCCGCCTTGTCCACCTTGTGCGGGGAGGCGGCGGTGCGGCCCACGCAGTCGACGGCGCGGCGCTCCCGGGAGGCCGCCTCGGCGTGCCGCACGACCGCGTCGGGGGCTATCAGCACCCGGTACCCCGCCGTGTGGGCGCGCCAGCACAGGTCGACGTCGTCACGCATCAGGGGCAGGTGCCGGTCGAAGCCGCCGAGTTCTTCGAAGACGTCACGGCGGACCAGCATGCCGGCGGTGGACACCGAGAGCACGGACCGGACCTGGTCGTGCTGGCCCTGGTCCTGTTCTCGGCGGTCCAGGCCGGTCCAGCGGCGGCCGGAGTTGGCGATGGAGACGCCGACCTCCAGCAGTTGCCGGCGGTCGTACCAGCCGCGCAGCTTGGGGCCGACGACCGCGACGTCGTCACGGCCGAGCTCGTACTCGTTGTCCACGACGCTCAGCAGCCGGGCCAGCGCGTCGGGTTCGGGGGCGCAGTCGTCGTGCAGCAGCCACAGCCACTGCACCGGCTCGCCGTGCGGGAGGTCGGGCAGGTCGTAGGCGTCGTCGTGCCAGCTGCGCGTGACCGGGTCCCAGCCGCTCGGCCGCTTCAGATAGGGCAGGTCGTCCGGGGTGAGGTGCGGCGCGGCCCGGTCGCACTCCTCGACGGCCTGGCCGAAGCCGGTGCGCCGGGCGAGGTGCAGGACGTGGTCGTCGCCGAGGGCTTCGGTGACCAGTCGGGCGGAGTCGTCACCGCTGCCGGTGTCGGCACCCATGGCGAACTGGACGGGACGTTCCTGGCCGAGTAGCCCGGCGAGCGCGTCGGGCAGCCAGCGGGCTCCGTCGTGGGAGACGAGGACCGCGGTCACCACATGACGCGGGAACTCTGGAGCGGCAGCTACGTCTTGACGGGCTGCCGGGTGACTGTGCACGGACATCGAGGTACGGGCCCCGGTTCGGTGGACTGTGGGGGACGCCCGTGCCCGGTGGGGGCGGCGTGACGTCTCGGACGAGCGCCCACACTATCGGCTGGGCGGCAAGGCGGCCCGCCGCCTGTGGACAACCCACCCGCGACGGGCCGCACTCGACACACGCCTCATATGAACATATAGAGAACATCTGACACATGCACGAGCATGACGTGCATATGAATGTGACGCCCTGGGTGCGGCACACCGGATGTGACACACCGTTCACCGGCGGTGCCCTCAGACCACCGCCTTCTTCAGTCGACGCCGCTCCCGCTCGGACAGGCCGCCCCAGATACCGAAGCGCTCGTCGTTGGCGAGGGCGTATTCGAGGCACTCGGAGCGGACCTCACAGGCAAGACAGACCTTCTTGGCCTCTCGGGTGGAACCGCCCTTCTCGGGAAAGAACGACTCGGGGTCGGTCTGGGCGCACAGCGCGCGCTCCTGCCAGCCGAGTTCCTCGTCCGCGTCATCGACCAGCAGTTGCTGCACCAGCTCCGTCATGTGCGCCCCTCGTCTGTCTTTCGCATCCCCGTGTCGCTGCCGTTACCTGTCCTGGCCAAACGACACGAGTGAAATTACAAGTGTGCTGCTTCGGGCGAGTCAAGCCGAGATCTGCTATTGGCACCCTTATTCACTCTGCGGAACCAAGCTCAAGCCGAAAGTGTTCAAATCGCCATAAACCTTGACACGCCGACGACCTCGACAGAGCTTCCCACCCCGCGCGGACCGTCCACCAGGAAGGACGCCCGGTCGATCGACCCCGTTGTCGCACCGGCGCCGCAGCGAGCCGGATCACATTCGGATCACAGGAACGCGACGGCACTTGCGTGCCCGGCCGTGCGCACCTTGTGTCCCCGGAATCACATGAGCAAACCTTTCGCCCCGCAGGTGAACCGGATGGAGTGAACCGTGTCCCACAATCCGGGCGTCGAGTTGACACTGGAGGTGTGAACCGCTGTCCTTGTGGGCATGCTCGCGAATTCGGCACTCGCCTCGACCCGCTCCGCCGGGTCCCTCGGTGCTGCCCGCGCTCGCTGTAGCTGTCACTGTTCCGGTTGTTGAGCCCAACGCGCTCCGACCCTTCGAGTCACCCTCGACTCGAGACTTCTTTCCTCAGCTTTCCTGAGCTCCCACCGGGGCACTCCTCGCCGCCGTCCGCGACCCGGACGCACGCGACAGCACACGCTGTGGTCCCCCGCCTCCCCCCGCTCCCCGACCGCTTCTCCGCCGAGGAACACCGCATCCCATGAACAGCGACAGCGACCTCCAGATCGCCGGCGACATCCTCGAAGTCCCCCACCTGCTGCAGACCCCGCGCGAGCACCCGGCGACCGTCGCCGAGTTCGTCGGGCTGGCCCGCTCCCTCGCCGCCGACCGCTCCTCGTGGGAGTACCTGGTGCGGTACGACGCCACGACGCGCTGGTACCACCGGCTGCGCACGGGGCCGGGCTACGAGGTGTGGCTGCTGTCCTGGGTTCCCGGCCAGGGCAGCGGACCGCACAGCCACGGCCCCTCCTCCGGAGTCATGACCGTCCTGGACGGCACCCTCACCGAACGCACCGAGCGCGGCACGCGCACGCTGACGGCGGGTGCGAGGGGGGTCCCCCCGCTCGAGCGAAGCCGAGAGTGGGGGAGGGTCTTCCCACCCGGCTATGTGCACGAGGTCGTCAACGACACACTGGAGTCGGCGGTCAGCCTGCACGTGTACTACCCGGGCCTGACCGAGATGCCGGTACGCCCCCTCGCCCCGCACTGCGAGGCACGGCCGGTGTCCGGGGCCCTGACCGTCTGACACGGTGCCACGGCCGGCCCGGTGGCTGACACACTGTTTCCCATGCGCATTGTGGTTCTGGCAGGCGGCATCGGCGGTGCCCGTTTCCTACGCGGTCTGAAGCGGGCCGCGCCGGACGCGGACATCACGGTCATCGGCAACACCGGGGACGACATCCACCTCTTCGGGCTGAAGGTCTGCCCGGACCTCGACACGGTGATGTACACGCTCGGCGGCGGCATCGACGAGGAGCGGGGCTGGGGGCGGACCGACGAGAGCTTCCGTCTCAAGGAGGAGCTCGCGGCGTACGGCGTCGGCCCGGGGTGGTTCGGGCTCGGTGACCGGGACTTCGCCACCCACATCGTGCGGACGCAGATGCTCGCCGCCGGATATCCGCTGAGCGCGGTGACCGAGGCGCTCTGCGACCGCTGGCAGCCGGGTGTCCGGCTGATCCCGATGACCGACGACCGCGTCGAGACCCATGTCGCCGTCACCCTGCCCGCCGACGACCCGGCGGGAACCGCGGCGGGGGCCGCGGCCCAGACCGCGGGACCCGGCGAGCGCAGGGCGATCCACTTCCAGGAGTACTGGGTACGGCTGCGGGCGTCGGTCCCGGCCGAGGCGGTCGTGCCGGTCGGCGCGGAGCAGGCCAAGCCGGCGCCGGGCGTGCTGGAGGCGATCGCCGGGGCGGACGTGATCCTCTTCCCGCCGTCCAACCCGGTCGTCTCCATCGGCACGATCCTCGCCGTCCCCGGCATCCGTGAGGCGATCGCCGACGCGGGCGTGCCGGTGGTCGGCCTGTCGCCGATCGTCGGGAACGCGCCCGTGCGCGGCATGGCCGACAAGGTGCTCGCGGCGGTCGGCGTCGAGTCCACCGCGCCGGCGGTGGCCGAGCACTACGGTTCGGGCCTGCTGGACGGCTGGCTGGTCGACACGGTCGACGCGGCCTGTGTGGAGCGTGTCGAGGAGGCCGGTATCCGGTGCCGGGCGGTGCCGCTGATGATGACCGACGTCGACGCGACCACGCGGATGGCGCGGGAGGCACTGGCACTGGCGGAGGAGGTGCGGTCGGTTTGAGCGACGTGAACGACATGGACCACATGAACGACATACACGACATGAGCGACGTGAGCGACGTGAGCGACACCGTGGACGGCACCCGCGTGCCCGACGACCCGCACGCGGGCGGCGCGGCGTCCGCGGGGTACCGGGTGTGGGCCGTCGCGGGCCTGCCCGAGGTCCGGCGGGGGGACGACCTGGCCAAGCTGATCGCGGCCGCGGAGCCGGGGCTGGCCGACGGTGACGTGCTGCTCGTCACCTCCAAGATCGTCTCCAAGGCGGAGGGCCGGATACTGGAGGCCTCCGACCGGGAGGCCGCGATCGACGCGGAGACGGTACGGGTGGTGGCCCGGCGCGGCGCCCTGCGCATCGTGGAGAACCGGCAGGGCCTGGTCATGGCCGCGGCCGGGGTCGACGCGTCCAACACCCCGGCCGGCACGGTGCTGTTGCTGCCCGAGGACCCGGACGGGTCCGCGCGGGCGATCCGCGCGGGCCTGCGCGACGCCCTGGGGGTCACGGTCGGCGTGCTGGTCACCGACACCTTCGGACGCCCCTGGCGCGCGGGTCTGACGGACGTCGCGATCGGCGCCGCGGGCGTTCACGTGCTGGACGACCTGCGCGGCGGCACGGACGCGCACGGCAATCCGCTCGGCGCCACCGTCGTCGCCACCGCCGACGAACTCGCCGCGGCGGGCGACCTGGTCAAGGGCAAGGCCGCCGGCCTGCCGGTGGCCGTCGTCCGCGGGCTGCCCGGCCTGGTCACGGCCGACGACGACCACGGCGACGGCGCACGGGCCCTGGTCCGCGACTCCCGCGACGACATGTTCCGGCTCGGCACGTCGGAGGCGGTCCGGCAGGCGGTGACCCGGCGCCGCACGGTACGGGCCTTCACCGACGAGCCCGTCGACCCGGGATCGGTGCGCCGCGCGGTGGCCGCGGCCGTGACGGCCCCGGCGCCGCACCACACCACACCGTGGCGTTTCGTCCTGCTGGAGTCCCCCGGGTCCCGTGTCCGTCTGCTGGACGCCATGCGGGACGCCTGGATCGCGGACCTGCGCCGGGACGGAAAGACGGAGGAGTCCATCGCCCGGCGCGTCCGCCGCGGCGACGTCCTGCGCAACGCGCCCTGTCTGGTCGTGCCCTGCCTGGTCATGGACGGCTCGCACACCTACGGGGACGCGCGGCGGGACGCCGCCGAGCGGGAGATGTTCGTGGTCGCGACGGGCGCCGGGGTGCAGAACTTCCTGGTCGCCCTGGCCGGTGAGCGGCTGGGCTCGGCCTGGGTGTCGTCGACGATGTTCTGCCGGGACGTGGTCCGCGAGGTCCTGGACCTGCCCGCGGACTGGGACCCGATGGGCGCGGTCGCGGTCGGCCACCCCGCCGAGGACCCCCGGCCACGGCCGGAGCGGGACGCCGGCGCGTTCATCGAGGTGCGGTGAGCCGGACGCGCGGGGCGCCTACCCTCGTAGGAGCCCCACTCCGGTAGGGCTACCCGCGCTCTCCCCTTCTTCATCTTCTTCATCCGTATCTCCCCACTCCCCGGAACCCTCTCTGTGGCAGGACGTTTCGCTCCCCGGCCCGCTCGCACGACCGTGCGAGGCGGACGGACCGCCGTACCCACGAGGGTGCCGCGCCAGGCACCGGTCCCGGCCCTGGTGCGGACCTGGGTGCCGGACGGGCCGCTGGACCTCGGTCTGGTCCTGGCGCCGCTGCGGCGCGGGCCCGGGGACCCGACGTTCCGCGCGCTGCCGGACGGCTCCGTCTGGCGGGCGAGCCTGACGCCCGCCGGGCCGGGGACGCTGCGGGTGACGCGGCACGGCGGCGAGGTGCGGGGCGAGGCCTGGGGTCCCGGCGCCGACTGGCTCCTGGAGCGGCTGCCGGACCTGCTCGGGGCCGCGGACGACCCGGCGGCGTTCGTCCCCCGGCACAAGGTGCTGGCGCTCACCCGGCACCGGCGTCCGGGACTGCGGCTGCTGCGGACCGGGCTGGTGCTGGAGTCGTTGATCCCGTCGGTCCTGGAGCAGAAGGTCACCACGGACGAGGCGTACCGGGCGTGGCGGCTGCTGGTACGGAAGTACGGGGAGCCGGCGCCCGGGCCCGCGCCCGACCGGATGGCGGTGATGCCGTCGCCCCGCACCTGGGCGCTGATCCCCTCCTGGGAGTGGCACCGGGCCGGCGTCGACACCAAGCGGGCGTCCACGGTCCTGCGGGCGGTGCGCGTCGCCGCGCGGCTGGAGGAGGCGGCCGGGATGACTCCGGCGGCGGCGCGGGCACGGCTGGAGCTGGTGTCGGGTATCGGTCCGTGGACGTCCGCGGAGACGGTGCAGCGCAGTCACGGCGCGGCGGACGAGGTGACCGTGGGGGACCTGCACCTGCCGGGCATCGTGGGGTGGGCCCTCGCCGGGGACCGGGACGCGGACGACACGGTGATGCTCGAACTGCTGGAGCCGTACGCCGGGCAGCGGCACCGGGCGGCCCGGCTGATCCTGCTGAGCGGGAGAACGCCGGCCCGGCGGGCTCCGAAGAGGCCGCACTGGGACATCGGACGGCTCTGAGGCCCGAGCCCCCGGCCGCCCGATCCCCCAGCCGTCCGCGCCTTCGACCGCCCGAGCCGTCAACCGCCCGAGCCCTCAGCCGTACCGGTACGTGCCCGGTCTCCGTCCGGCTACTCGTCCGAGGAGAACCGCACCGCCCCCGCCGGGATCCGGGCGTCGCACCACACCCGCGCCCCGTCCCGGAGTTCGTTGCGGGCGCCGATGACCGCGCCGTCGCCTATGACCGTCCCGGTGAGGACCGACCGCTCCCCCACCCGCGCGCGGGTGCCGATCAGCGAGTCGGTGACGACCGCGCCGGGTTCGATGACCGCACCCGGCAGGATCGTGCTGCCGAAGACGCGCGCGCCCTCCGCCACGAACGCGCCCTCGCCCACCACCGTCCCGCCCGCCAGCTTGGCGTCCGGTGCCACCCTCGCCGTCGGCAGGACCAGCCGGTCGCCGCAGCGCCCCGGGACCGCCGGGGACGGGGCACGGCCCAGCACCAGGTCCGCGGAGCCGCGGACGAAGGCGGCCGGGGTGCCGAGGTCCAGCCAGTACGTGGAGTCGACCAGGCCCTGGAGGTGCGCCCCCGCCGACAGCAGGTCCGGGAACGTCTCCCGCTCCACCGACACCGGCCGGCCCGTCGGGATCGTGTCGATGACCGAGCGGCGGAACACGTACGCCCCCGCGTTGATCTGGTCGGTGACGATCTCCTCGGGCGTCTGCGGCTTCTCCAGGAACGCCAGGACCCTGCCCGTGTCGTCCGTGGGGACCAGTCCGTACGCCCGCGGGTCGGTCACCTTCGTCAGGTGCAGCGAGACGTCCGCGCCCGTCGTCTCGTGGGTGCGCACCAGCGCCCGGATGTCCAGGCCCGTGAGGATGTCGCCGTTGAAGATCAGCACCGGTTCGTCCGGGCCGGAGTGCAGCCGGGAGGCGACGTTGCGGATCGCGCCGCCCGTGCCGAGCGGCTCCGCCTCCGTCACGTACTCGATGTGGAGCCCCAGCGACGACCCGTCGCCGAAGTACGGTTCGAAGACCTCGGCCAGATAGGACGTGGCCAGGACGATGTGCTCGACGCCCGCCGCTCTCGCTCTCGCCAGCTGGTGCGTGAGGAAGGGCACCCCGGCGGCCCGGACCATGGGCTTCGGTGTGTGCACCGTGAGCGGGCGCAACCGCGTGCCCTTGCCGCCGACCAGGAGGATCGCTTCTGTCACCTGTCGTCTCTGCTTCCTGCCGGGACCGGCCGAACTGTCTTTCGGCCGGCCAGTTTATGCAGACCGTTCCACAGCGCTTTCGACGGTGTGTCCCCGGCAGGGGGAACCGGCCCGGCGGCTCCGCGCGGTTCAGCGGCCCTGGTAACCGGCCGCCGTGGAGCGGGCGGTGCCGAGCTGGTCGTAGAGCTTCCCCCCTGGGCACACGGTGTTGAACCCGTCCCGGTGACCGGAGATCACGTTCAGTCGTACCCTCGTGCCTTTTGTGTAGAGATTGCCACCCTCGGACGTCAGATATGTCTCCGCGCCCGGATCCACGCCGTACAGCCCGAGCTTCCACGCGGCGAGCCGGGCGACGCCCTTCACCGCCGCGTCCGACGGATCCGTGGAACTGTACGTGCCGAGAACCGCCACCCCCATGCTGTGGGAGTTGAACCCCAGGGTGTGGGCGCCCAGGACCGGCTCCGCCACTCCCCCGGCGCGGCCCTCGTAGACCTTCCCGCACTTGTCGACGAGGAAGTTGTAGCCGAGGTCCCGCCAGCCCATGCTCTCCGTGTGGTAGCGGTAGATACCGCGGATGAGTGAAGGCACCTCCTCGCACGTGTAGTCGTTGCCGGAGGCGGTGTGGTGCACGAAGGCCGCACCGACCTCGTCCGTGTAGACGAACCCCTTCTCCCGCAGGCTCTCGTCCGCCCCCCAGTCGGCCCGCGTGACGATGTCGGGGCGCGGGGCGGTGTACGGATTCGCCCGCTGCCGCGTGACCGCGCCCTTCCGCCGCACGCCCGTGCCGTCCGCCGGGCCGTCCGCGGTGCCGGCCGCGGACGCGCTGCCCTCACCGGGGTCGATGAGTTCGAGGCGCATCCCGGACGGCAGCGGCAGCACGGTGCTCTCGGCGGCCTCGGCGCTCTCGGGACCCTCGGCAGCCGTACCGGTGTGCCCCGGACCTCCGGACTCCGCCAGGACCCTGATCTCCACGCCGTCCGAGTCGCCCACCCACAGCGGTGCGGTGGCGCCGCGGACCCGGCCCGAGGCGCGTTCCCCGGTGCCGGAGGTGCCGGGGTCGGCCGCGTGGTCGGCGTTGCGGGCCTCGACGTCCCGCCAGTCGGACCAGGAGCCGGTGCGGGCCCCGCGGGTGCGGACCTGGACCTGGCCGTGGAGTTCGGCGGCGGGGTCGTCCCAGACGACACCGAGGAGGGAGAAGTTCCGTACGGACCGGGGGGTCAGGCCGAACGTTGCGGCGCCGGAGGCACGGTCGGGATCGAGGGGTTGCAGGGGCAGCGACTCGGTGCTGCCCGTGGTACCGGACTCGGCCGTCACCGCCGCACGGGGGACCGCCCGGGCCGGCTGCCCCGGTCCCGCGCTCGCCGCGACGGCGGACGGCGCGAGGGGGAGCACAAGAGCGGTCGCGCAGGTGACACCGATGACGGAAGCAGGAATTCTATGCATGCCCCCGATCCTGGACATAGTCACACAAATCTGTCCATCGGGGAATTGACGGGCTGTCGGGGCCCGTGCCACCGAACCGGTGTCCCCACCGCCCGGTGCGCACAGCCGCGTCCGCGTACGCTTGCGCGGATGAACGCCACCGACCGCACCCCCGCCGACCTGCTGGGTTCCGCGCTCGCCGCGGACCCGGGCCGCCCCCTGGTGACCTTCTACGACGACGCCACGGGCGAACGCGTCGAATTGTCCGTGGCCACCTTCGCCAACTGGGTGGCCAAGACCGCGAACCTGCTCCAGGACGAACTGTCCGCCGAGCCGGGCGACCGCGTGTCGCTTCTGCTGCCCGCGCACTGGCAGACGGCCGTGTGGCTGCTGGCGTGCGCGTCGGTGGGCGCGGTCGCGGACGTGTCCGGCGACCCGGCGGCGGCCGACGTCGTGGTGAGCGGGCCGGACTCGCTGGAGGCCGCGCGGGCCTGCTCGGGCGCGCGGATCGCGCTGGCGCTCAGACCGCTCGGGGGACGCTTCCCGCAGCCCCCGGAGGGCTTCGCCGACTACGCCGTGGAGGTGCCCGGGCAGGGCGACCGGTTCGCGCCGTACGCGCCGGTCGACCCCGAGGCTCCGGCGCTGATCGTGGCGGGACGGGAGTTCACCGGGGCCGAGGTGGTGGAACGGGCCCGCGCGGAGGCGACGGACCTCGGGCTGACCGGACCGGGCTCGCGCATCCTGTCGGGTCTGCCGTACGACACCTGGGAGGGCCTGCACGCGGGCCTGTACGGGCCGTTGGCGACCGGCGGTTCGGTGGTGCTGTGCCGCAACCTGGACCGGCTCGGGGACGAGGCCCTGGACAAGCGCGTCGAGAGCGAACGGGTCGCGGTCATCTCCCGCTAGAGCCCCTCCGGCGGCTTCGCCACGGCCCGGCCCGGTCCCGCCCGGCGCGGACGGACTCGTCCGAACCGGGCCCGCCGGGCCGTACCCCGTTCGCCGCGCCCCATCCCCCGTACGGCTCAGCAGTGCCCGCCTCCGTCCCGCATCCGGGTCATCGTCGTAGCAGCGGCACGCACGGCACGTACGGCCTCCACCGCACGCCGTACGCAGTGAGGGGGTGGACCGGTCATGAGCGACACCGCAGGCACGTCCCCCGCGGGCGCGGGGGGCGGGCGCACCCTCGGGCCGGGGGCGGGAGCCTCGGCGAGCGGGACGGGGCAGGCGCGGCGCAGGCGGCGACGGTGGGTGCGGGGCACCGGGCTCGGTCTCGCCGTGCTGCTCGTCCTGGCCGCCGGGGCCGGGTGGGCGGTGTACGTGAAGCTCGACGGCAACATCACGCCGGACGAGGCGGCCGCGGCCGAACTCGCGCGGTTCGAGGAGGAACGGCCCACCCCGCTGGTCAAGGAGGCCCGGAACCTCCTGCTGATCGGCTCGGACTCGCGCTCCGGGGGCGACAACCGCCGCTACGGCCGGGACTCGGGGACGGAGCGGTCCGACACCGCGATCCTGCTGCATCTGTCGGCGGGCCGGCGCAGCGCCACCGCCGTGTCCCTGCCCCGTGACCTGATGGTGGCCGTGCCGGGCTGCCCGCGCGAGGACGGCACCCGCGCCGGGCCCGTGTTCACGATGTTCAACCAGGCCTTCCAGCGGGGCGGTTCGGCCTGCGCCATCCGCACCGTCGAGAAACTCACCGGCATTCGCGTGGACCATCACATCGTCGTGGACTTCCACGGCTTCAAGGAGATGGTCGAGGCGGTCGACGGCGTCGAGGTGTGCCTGCGCGAACCCATCGACGACAAGGCGGCGAAACTGAGACTGCCCGCGGGCCGGGTGACGCTGAACGGGGAACAGGCCCTCGGTTATGTCCGCGCCCGCAAGTCGCTCGGTGACGGTAGCGACACACACCGTATGGAACGCCAGCAGCGGTTTCTCGGGGCGCTCGTCAACAAGGTGCAGGGGAATGACGTTCTGCTGAATCCGGTGAAGCTGTACCCCGTTCTGGACGCGGCCACTTCGGCACTGACGACCGACCCGGAACTGGCCAGTCTGCGCGGTTTGTACGAACTCGTCCGCGGGCTGCGCGAGATCCCGACGGAACGTGTGCAATTCCTCACCGTCCCACGGGAGCCGTATGCCGCCGACGCCAATCGGGACCAACTCTCCCAGCCCGAGGCGGAGGCGCTGTTCGAGCGGCTGCGCAGGGACGCTTCGGTGACGGTCGCACAGGAGGCCGCGCAGGGCCCCGGCACCGGAACCGAATCCGGCGCACCGTCCGGGAATTCGGACGACGACGGCACGGACGGTGACGGAAAGGTCACTCAGGGGGAATCCGCGGAGTCGTCCGGACCCCCTTCCCCCACGCCCACATTCTCCGGAAACACGGCGGCCGAGGACGGTTGCGCGTAAAGCCGGCGCACAGTCGACTCCAAGATTGTGAAGTCATGTCAAGGGATATGCGCGAATTGCCCAGTTGTAGGGACATGGAATGTGCCACCGGCGTCGCCGGAAGTCATTCGGTGCCGTTAGTGTGAGCGCTCCGGTGCGCGCGCACCCGAGGTTCGTCCTGCAGTCGCGCACTGCGTGACCGACCGGGCGCCCAGGAGGGGAAGGGCGCCGCGTGGCACCGACGGAGGACTCAAACGACCGTGGACGCGCAAGGCCGTGAGCGGGGCAACGACATGGACCCCGCAGACCAGTGGGTGCTCAACCCGGACACCGGTGATTACGAACTGCGGTTGAACGATTCCGCACCGCAACCCTCGATCCCCTCTCCCCGTAGACCGCGCCCCGCCGGCGTGGGCGGCGGCAAGGGCGCGGGCGCACCGCGTGGCCGCGGCGACGCTCTCGGGCGCGCGGCCGCTCCCGGACGCGCGCCGGAACGGCCTCCCGGCCGCAGGGCGGCCGAACGCGGGGCGACCGAACCCGAGGCGGCTGAAAGTGAGGCCCCGCCGCCGCGCAGGCGCCGGGGCGCGCCGGAGGAGCCGCCGCCGGGCCGGCGCGGACGCCGCCCGGTGAAGAAGAAGTCGAAGGCGAAGAAGGTCCTGCTCTGGACGGGCGGGGTGATGGCGTTCGTGGTGCTCGCCACCGGCGTGGGCGGCTACCTGTACCTGGAGCACCTCAACGACAACATCGACGCCATCCCCGACGACGGCGCGAGCACCGGTGGCTTCCAGAAGGACAAGGCCATCAACATCCTGCTGATCGGCACCGACAAGCGCACCGGCGCGGGCAACGAGGGATACGGCGACAAGGGCAGCGCCGGACACGCCGACACCACGCTGCTGCTGCACGTCTCCGAGGACCGCACCAACGCCACCGCGCTCAGCATCCCGCGCGACCTCATCGTCGACATCCCCGACTGCCCCACTACGCTGGAGGACGGGACCCAGAAAGTCATCCCGGGCTCCTCCGGTGCCCGTTTCAACACCAGCCTCGGCCAGAACGACCGCACGCCCAGCTGCACCATGCGGACCGTCACCGAACTGACCGGGATCACGCCGGACAACTTCATGGTGGCCGACTTCAACGCGGTCAAGACCCTCACCACTGCGGTCGAAGGTGTGGAGGTCTGCGTGGCGAAGGACATTGACGACCCGGACTCCCACCTGAAGCTGGACAAGGGCACACACACCATCGAGGGTGAGGAGGCGCTGGCGTACGTGCGCACCCGGCACTCCGTCGGCACCGGCGGCGACCTGAGCCGGATCGGGCTGCAACAGCAGTTCCTCAGCGCGCTGATGAGGAAGCTGAAGTCCAACGACACCCTCACCAGCCCCTCGAAGATGCTCAAGCTGGCGGAGGCGGGCACCGAGGCGCTCACCGTCGACGCCCAGCTGGACAACATCAACAAGCTGAAGGACCTCGGTCTGGAGCTGGGCAAGCTCAACATCAAGAATCTGACCTTCACCACGGTGCCGGTGGTCGACAACCCCGCGGAAGCGGTGAAGGCGACCGTCGTCCTGGACCAGGCCAAGGCGCCGCAGGTGTTTGCGGCGATCGCGAACGACGTGTCGTTCACCGAGGTCAAGCAGCAGAAGAAGAAGGAGAAGGCCGCCGTCGCCGCCCGCCTCAAGGGCCCCAAGGCGGAGGCCTCCGAGGTCCGGGTACAGGTCTTCAACGGAGGCGCCCCGTCGGGCAGCGCCCAGGACACCCTCACCTGGCTCCAGCTCAAGGAGGGGGTCGGCAAGTCGGAGAACGCCGGCAACGCCCCGAAGACGCTGAAGAAGACCACCCTCGAGTACGCACCCGACCAGGCCGACCAGGCCCGCCGCCTCGCCGACATCCTCGGCCTGTCCGGATCCGGGATGAAACCCGGCGAGAGCGCCACCAACTCCCAGGGCCTGCCCACGATGACGCTGACCCTCGGCGAGGACTTCAAGGGTGCGGGCGTCTCCCTGACGCCTCCTTCCAAGGCACCGGACGACATTGCGAAGTCCACGGCGGACAAGGTCGAGTGCGCCAAGTGACCTGCCGGGCAGGGCACCGGAGGCCCTGCCCGGCAGGCAGCCGCCGACGGCGCCATTTCCCCACCCAATAGGGCGGTTTGCCCCGTTCCGAGGACGAGGAATTCGTCACTGAAGCCACTTCTCGCTCAGGCGGGCGGCTAATGTGAACGCTCCAGTGCCCCGGCTGCGCGGACCGTCCTGGCGTCGCGCACGGTGGTGACCAGTACGCGCGGACACCCTCTGGAGGGGGAGGGCGCTGCGTGGCCCGGACGGAGGATTCGGACGAGCGTGGACGCGCAGAGCCGTGGGCGGGCGGACGATGTCGACCCCGCAGACCAATGGATAATCAACCCGGCCACCGGTGAGTACGAACTGCGGCTGGGCTCCTCCGCACCGCAGTCACCCCTCCCGGGCCCCCGCCGCAGCGGCCACCACCCCGTCAACGCCGGCGCCGACGCCGCAGTGTCCGGCCGTGTCCGGGCTCCCGGCCGTGAGGTCCCGCCGCCGCGGCGGCGGGATGCCCCCGAGGTGCCGCCCGGACGGCGCGGCAACCGGCCGCCCCAGCGCAGGCCGAGGACGAGGAAGGCCCTGCTGTGGGCGGGCGGGGCGATGGCGTTCGTGGTGCTCGCCACCGGAACGGCCGGCTACGTCTATCTGAAGCACCTCGAGGGCAACGTCCACACGACCGACGTCGGTGACGCGGGCTCGGGCGACTTCAGCAAGGACGAGGCCTTCAGCATCCTGGTCCTCGGCACCGACAAGCGCACCGGCGCGGGCAACGAGGGATACGGCGACAAGAACAGCGTCGGGCACGCCGACACCACGATCCTGCTGCACGTCTCCCAGGACCGCACCAACGCCACCGCTCTGAGCATCCCGCGCGACCTCATCGTCGACATCCCCGACTGCCCCACCACGCTGGAGGACGGGACCCGGAAGGTGATCCCGGGGCTGCAGGGCGCCCGGTTCAACCGCAGCCTGGGCGAGGGCGGCCGGGACCCGGGCTGCACGATGCGCACCGTGGAGGAGGCCACCGGCATCCCCGTCGACCATTTCATGATGGCCGACTTCAACGCGGTCAAGACCCTCACCACGGCGGTCGACGGCGTCAAGGTGTGCCTGCAGCACGCGGTCGACGACAGGCAGTCGAAGCTGAGGCTGCCGGCGGGCGAGTCGACGGTGGCGGGCGAGGACGCCCTCGCCTTCGTCCGTACCCGGCACAGCTTCGGCAACGAGGGCGACCTCGACCGGATCAAGGTGCAGCAGCACTTCCTGGCCTCGCTGATGCGCAAGATGTCCTCCGGCGACACCCTCACCAGCCCCACCAGGCTGCTGAAGCTGGCCGAGGCCGCCACCGAGGCGCTGACCGTGGACACCGGTATCGGCAAGGTGAGCACGCTCAAGGACGTCGCCCTGGAGCTGAAGAAGGTACCGACGAAGAACATCTCCTTCACCACGGTGCCGGTGCGGGACAACCCCGCGGAGACGGTGAAGGCGACCGTCGTCCTCGACGAGGCCAAGGCACCCCCGCTCTTCGCGGCGATCGCGAACGACGTGTCGCTGACCGAGGTCAAGCGGCAGAAGAAGGAGAAGAAGACCGCCGTCGCCGCCCGCCTCAAGGGCCCCAAGGCGGAGGCCTCCGAGGTCCGGGTGCAGGTCTTCAACGGCGGTGCCCCGTCGGGCAGCGCCCAGCAGATGCTCAACCGGCTCCAGCTCGAGGAGGGCGTCAGCAAGTCGGAGAACGCCGGCAACGCCCCGAAGACGCTGAAGAGGACCACCCTCGAGTACGCGCCCGACCAGGCCGACCAGGCCCGCCGCCTCGCCGACATCCTCGGCCTGTCCGGATCCGGGATGAAACCCGGCGAGAGCGCCACCAACTCCCAGGGTCTGCCCGCGATGACGCTGACCCTCGGCGAGGACTTCACGGACGCCGGGGCCCGGCTCGACGGCTCCGCGGCAGGGGCTCCGGACGTGGAGAAGTCCACGGCCGACAAGGTGCAGTGCGCGAGCTGACATTCAGCCGAGCACATGCGGAACCCTGGCCAAAAGTTGTTGAATCGGTTGCGTTCCGCGTGCAACTGAAGGGCCCGTCGTGCGTCTAACACAACGCAGGACGGGCCTTGTTCCATGACGCGAGGAGTTTCCAGGGTGGGGAGGACGGCGGCAGTGACGCAGAGCGCCGCGCGGAGGACACTCCGCGACGACCGGCGTGAACCGGACGGCGGCGCGGCCGACGGCCCGTCCGACAAGGCGTCCGACAACGACGGCGGGGACATACCGGCGTCCGGTGCGGACGGCGGCCACCGCCCGCGGCGCCGGATGCTCAAGTGGTTCGCGGCGGTCCTGGCGTTGCTCCTCGTCGGCTCGGCCGGGGCCGGCTACGTCTACTACCGGCACCTGAACGACAACATCAAGCAGAACCCGCTGAACCTGGGCGACAACAAGGTCGCCCAGCCGACGCCGAACGCCGCCGGACAGACCCCGCTGAACATCCTGCTGATCGGCTCCGACGCCCGGGACAGCGAGGAGAACCAGAAACTCGGCGGCGCCCGCGAGACGTTCGGCGCGACACCGCTGGCCGATGTGCAGATGCTGCTGCACCTGTCCGCCGACCGGACCAACATGTCCGTGATCAGCATGCCCCGCGACACCCTCGTCCAGATCCCCAAGTGCACCGACCCCGAGGACGGGACCGTGTACGAGGCGAGCAAGGGGCGGGTCATGACCAACCAGAGCCTCGGGCACGGCGGTCCGGGCTGCACCGTGGCCACTTGGCAGGAGCTCACCGGCATCCACATCGACCACTTCGTCATGGTCGACTTCGCCGGCGTGGTCTCCATGGCGGACGCCGTCGGCGGCGTCCCGGTGTGCGTGGACGCCAACATCCTCTCCCGCGACAGCAAGGGCCACGGCTCCGGGCTGAAGCTGAGCGAGGGCACCCACCCCGTCAAGGGCGAGCAGGCCCTGCAGTGGCTGCGTACGCGCTACGGCTTCGAGGATGGCAGTGACCTCGCCCGCGCCAAGGCCCAGCACATGTACATGAACTCACTGGTCCGCGAGCTGCGCGAGAACGCCACCCTGAGCAGCCCCAACAAGCTGCGCAGGCTGGCCGAGGAGGCCACCCGGGCGCTCACCGTCGACCCCGGCCTCGACACCGTCAAGAAGCTCTACGACCTCAGCGACGAGCTGCGCAAGGTGAAGCCGGAGCGCGTCACCATGACCACGATGCCGAACCGGTACGTGGGCGCCCGGGTGGAGCCGACCGAGGACGCCGAGCAGCTCTTCCGGCTGGTCCGTGAGGACATCGCGCTGGACGGCAGGGACCAGAAGTCGGCGCGGGCCGCGGAAGCGGCGCAGGAGGCCACGTCCACCGAACCGGCCGCCCCCGACGCCGAGATCGCGGTCCAGGTCGTCAACGGCACCCGCACCGACGCCCTGGCCGCGGCGTCCGGCCGCGCGAGCGCCGTGGCCGGGATCCTGCGGGAGACGGGCTTCACCGGTGCGTTCGCCGGCACCGCCGGCTCCCTCAGCAGGGAGCGGACGGCGGTGCGGTACCCGAGCGCCGACCTGGAGGGCGACGCGCACCGCGTCGCCGAGGCCCTGGGGATTCCGGCTAGTTCGGTGCAGCGGTCCACCGACGTCTCCGGAGTCACGCTCGTCGTGGGCGCCGACTGGCGTGAGGGGACGACGTACGAGGCCCCCGAACAGGACGACACCACCCCCGAGTCGGCCGAGGCCCTCAACGGCGCGGACGACACGGCCTGCATGAAGGTCAACCCGGCCTTCACCTGGTCCTGACACCACGGGCCCCCTTCCCGAGTCCGGGAAGGGGGCCCGTGGTGTCCGCGGTGCAGACGGGTCAGGCGGCCGGGGCGTCCGCGTGGACCGCGGGCCGCCGGGAGGCGATGACCTTCTTCGCGAGCGAGCGCGGGCTGGTCAGGAAGCCCCAGCCCCACGACATGTGCATGGTGCCCAGCGCCACCGGTATCCGCAGCCGCGCCTTCAGCGGCAACCCCTTGCCGGCGGGTACGGAACCCAGCACGATCGCCGCGAGGTACCCGCCGGGCACCACGAGGCCCCACGGCGTGAGCGCCGCGCCCACCACGGCTCCGGCCGCGATCGCGCACACCGCGGCCGGCGGGGCCAGATACCGCAGGTTGATGGAGCCGGAGTGGTAGCGGGCGACGACGTGCCGCCACCGGCCGTAGTCCTTGTACTGCTTGGCCAGCGCCCGCACGCTCGGCCGCGGCCGGTACGACACCTTCAGCTCCGGCGAGAACCAGATCAGCCCGCCGGCCTCGCGGATACGGAAGTTCAGCTCCCAGTCCTGGGCGCGGATGAACTCGACGTTGTAGCCGCCCTGCCGCTCCAGCGCCTCGCGCCGGAACACCCCGAGGTAGACGGTCTCGGCGGGACCCGCCGTGCCGCCGGTGTGGAAGGCCGCGTTGCCGACGCCTATCCGCGAGGTCATCGCGGCGGCGACCGCGTGCTCCCAGTCGTTCTCCCCCTCGGCGTGCATGATGCCGCCGACGTTCTGCGCGCCGGTCTCCTCCAGGAGGCGTACCGCGGTGGTGATGTAGCCCGGCGAGAGCATCCCGTGCCCGTCGACGCGGACCACGATCGGATGGCGCGAGGCCTTGATCGCCGCGTTGAGGGCGGCCGGGGTGCGGCCGGTCGGGTTGGGCACGGTACGCACCCGCGGGTCCTCGGCCACGAGTTCGGCGGCGATCTCGTCCGTGCGGTCCGTGGACGGACCGAGGGCGATCACGACCTCCATCTCGCCGGCGTACTCCTGGGCGAGGATCGCGTGGACGGCGCCACGCAGATACCTTTCCTCGTTGAGGACGGGCATGATCACGGAAACGGCGGGGTGCCGCACGTCGGGATTGGCGTTCATAGGGGCCTCACGTTACCGCGAACGGGGGACAGCGGTGCGCGCGCCGGGTGCGGCTGCGCCGGGCCGCAGATCGTATCGGCCTACGGTGCTCAAGATCCCGGGCACGGCCCCGTACGGAGCCGCGGCCCTCGTCCGGCCCCCGTCCGGAGGTGTCTCCCTGTTGCCCCCGCAGCCGCCGTCTCCTCACCCTCGTCCCCGCCCGCGCCCGCGCCCCCGTCCCCGCACCGAGCCACAGCGCCGCCCGCGACCGCCCGGCCGGGGCGGTCCGAGACCGGCGGGACGCCGGAGACCTCGCTGGGGCATGCGGGCGGTGACCACCCTGTCGGTCGTGGTGCTCGCCTCCGCCGGCATCGGGCACGCGGTGGTCACCAGCCTCGACTCGGGAATCGACCGGGTCGACCCGTTCCGGGACATGAAGAACCGCCCCGAGGCCGGCCACGGCATGAACATCCTGCTCGTCGGCACGGACGGCCGCGAGAAGATCGGCACGGAGGAGCGGCGGAAGTACCGGCTCGGCGGGGCGCCCTGCAACTGCACCGACACCGTCATGATCGTGCACATCTCGGAGGACCGGGAGCGGGCCAGCGTCGTCAGCCTGCCGCGCGACTCGTACGCCATGACGCCCCCGCACACCGACCGGGTGAGCGGCGAGGAGCACGAGGGGCACCCCGTCAAGCTGAACGCGGCGTACGCGGAGGGCGGGCCGCAGCTGACCGTGCGCACGGTGGAGAAGATGACCCGGGTGAAGATCGACCACTACCTGGAGCTCGATTTCACCAGCTTCATGAAGACCGTCGACGTGGTCGGCGGCGTCGAACTGTGCACCACCGAACCGCTGAAGGACAGCCACACCGGCCTCGACCTGCCCGCCGGCCGGCACACCCTGCGGGGCGGCGAGGCCCTGCGGTACGTACGCGCCCGGCATGTCGACGGCGCCTCCGACCTCGGCCGGATGAAACGCCAGCAGCGCTTCATGGCGGCGCTGGTGGACCGGGCCACGTCCTCCGGGATGCTGCTGAACCCGATGAAGTTCCGGGACGTGACGCGCGCGGTGCTCGGTTCGGTCCGCGCCGACAAGGGCTTCGGCACCGACGAACTGCTGGACCTGGGGCGGGCGATGCGGAACTTCTCGCCCTCCTCCTCCGAGTTCACCACCGTGCCGCTCGCGAGGACGGGAGTCACGGTCAAGGGCCTCGGCTCGGCCCTGAAGTGGCACCCCGAGAAGTCGCAGCGCATCTTCGAGGCGCTGCGCGAGGACAAGCCGCTCTCCACGCACTCCTCGCCCGACGCGGCGCTGCGCGTCCCGGTGGACCCCCGGCAGATCCGTGTCCAGGTCGAGAACGGCACCGGGATCCAGGGCCTCGGCCGCCGCGTGGACGCGGCCCTCGCGGCGACCGGCTTCAACACCACCCGCGCCCCCGCCAACGCGGCGGACCACTCCGTACGGCGGACCGTCGTCGCCCACGACCCCCGCTGGGACCGCTCCGCGAAGTCCCTCGCCGCCGCCCTGCCGGGCAGTGAACTGCGCGCGGTGAAGGGCCAGGGCGCCACCCTGAAGGTGATCGCCGGCAGCGACTTCGAGAAGGTCCGCAAGGTCCGGGCCGAGGACCCCGGGAAGGACGAGTTCGGAGTGGTGCGGGGCGACGAGGTGGAGTGCTCGTAGGCCCGCGACGCAGGTGCGTGACGGAAGCCCGCGACGCAGGTGCGTGACGGAAGCCCGCGACGCAGGTGCGCGGCGGGGATGCGCACGGCCCTTCCGCACGGGACGGGGAGCTCGGCCGGATCAGCCGGGACGGGGGCTCGGCCGGATCGGCCGGGTCAACCGGATCAGTCGGATCGGCCGGGTCAGTCCTCGATCCCGTCCGCCGCCCGCTTCTCGCGCAGTTCCATGATGGCGCGGCGGCGGGCCAGGCGGTGGGTGCGGCGGATCTGGGCCTCCTGGCCGCGGCGCCGGTCCCGCTCGGTCTCCGGTATCACCGGCGGCACCCGGCGCGGCTTGCCGTCGGCGTCGACGGCCGCGAAGACGAGGTAGGCGGAGCCGACTTGAGTGGCCGGGGTGGACTCGTTCCAGCGCTCGGCCAGGACCCGCACGCCGATCTCCATGGACGTCCGGCCGGCCCAGTTGACCTGTGCCTTCACATGGACCAGGTCGCCGACCCGGACCGGCTCCAGGAAGGCCATCTCGTCCATGGAGGCGGTGACGGCGGGCCCTCCGGAGTGGCGGCCGGCGACCGCGCCCGCCGCGTCGTCGACCAGTTTCATGATCACGCCGCCGTGCACCGTACCCAGCAGGTTGGTGTCGTTGTGGGTCATGATGTGGCTGAGGGTCGTCCGCGACGCCGCGATGGGCTTGCCCGGGATGTCGGGACTCTCCACGGGTGCGGCTGGAGCCTGATCTGTCATGACCTCCACCTTATGCCGTGGCCGCATCCGGGAAGTTTGTGTCAGCTTGGCAACGGTGCTGCTGCTATTTTCCGGTGGCCATGACGGCGCGCGGCCCGGACCTGCACACTGTTGCGCATGACTAACTGGCCCGAGGCATGGCCTCAGGACGACCGCGGCGCCCGCTACGGACGCGGAAGCGGGAACGCGCGGCCCGAGAGCGCCCGCGTCATGCGGCAGGTCCGTCGCGGTCCGGCGGTCCCGCCCGGCCAGGGGGCGTACGGCGGCGGAGTGCCGCAGCAGCCGTCGTACGTGGACGGCCGCGGGCACGGCGGTCACAGTGACCATGCGAGCGACTACAACACCGGCCAGGTCTACGGGTCCCCCGCCGGGGGCGGCCACGGCGGACCGGGCGACGACGGCCGTTACGCGCACGGTCCCGCGCCGGACTGGCGCCGCCGCATCAAGCTGACGTCGATCACGGTCGCGACGCTGCTGGTCGTGACGACCGTCGGCACCTACTTCTGGGCCGACTCCAAGCTGAACCGCGAGGTCGACCTGTCCATCGTCATCGACCGGCCGGAGGCGGGCGAGGGCACCAACTACCTGATCGTCGGCTCCGACAGCCGGGCCGGGCTGACCGACGAGCAGAAGAAGAAGCTGCGCACCGGGTCCGCCGAGGGCAAGCGCACGGACTCGATGATGATCCTGCACACCGGCAGCAACGGTCCCACCCTGATCTCGCTGCCCCGCGACTCGAACGTGGAGATACCCACCTTCAAGGGCTCCGAGTCCGGCAAGACGTTCCAGGGCACGGGCCGGCAGGTGAAGCTGAACGCCGCGTACGCGGAGGACGGTCCCGAACTCCTGGTCCGCACGGTCGAGTTCAACACGGGTCTGCACATCGACCACTACGTCGAGATCGGCTTCGCCGGCTTCGCGAACATCGTGGACGCGGTCGGCGGCGTGGAGATGGACATCCCGCAGGACATCAAGGACACCAAGTCCGGCGCCGACTTCAAGAAGGGCAAGCAGACCCTGAACGGCGAGGAGTCCCTCGCCTTCGTCCGCACCCGGTACGCGCTGGCCGGCTCCGACCTGGACCGCACGAAGAACCAGCAGAAGTTCCTCTCCGCCCTCTCGAGCCAGGTGGCGACGCCGAGCACGGTCCTGAACCCGTTCAGGCTGTACCCGACCATGGGCGCGGGCCTGGACTCCCTGATCGTCGACGAGGAGATGGGCCTGTTCGACCTGGCCGGCATGTTCTGGGCGATGAAGGGCGTCAGCGGCGGCGACGGCACCTCGATGAACATGCCCCTCGCGGGTTCCTCCGGCGGCAACCTGCTCTGGGACAAGGCGAAGGTCAAGCAGTTGGTGACCCAGCTGAACAACGACGAGAAGGTCACCGTCAAGGGCGACTGACCCTCAGGACGGACCGACACGGCCGAGGACACCGGCGAACGGTGCCCTCGGCCGTGTCGGACGGCGGTGTCACATCGTGGCGCCCGCCATGGCGCGGCAGGACTCGGCACAACGGCGGCAGGACTCCGCGCAGCGCGTCATCCGCTCGTCGTCCGGCATGGACATGCACGCCTCGGCGCTCAGGTCACAGGCCTTGGCGCACATCGCGCACATCTCGGTGGCGAGCGGCGAGCGGCGCATCATCATGTCGGCGCACATGCGGGTCATCTCGGAGCAGTCCATGAGGGCCCGCATGATCCGCGTGGGGGCCTGGTCGGTCATCTGCAGACAGGAGCTCATGGTCTCCTCGCAGATGCTGTGGCAGGACATGCACGCGTTGACGCAGTCCTGCATCTCCTTGCTCATCGGGGTCGCGGCGGCAGACTGCTGGGTCATGATTCCTCCCGGGGGCGGCGAGGGCCGGAGTGCACCCCCGCCCTTCCGTCCTACGCCTGCCGCCCCATGAGCACCACAGGAGGGGCGCACCCCGCCGTCACGGCAGGTTGCGGGCCATCACGATCCGCTGGACCTGGTTCGTGCCCTCGTAGATCTGCGTGATCTTCGCGTCGCGCATCATGCGCTCGACCGGGTAGTCGCGGGTGTAGCCGTAGCCGCCGAGGAGCTGGACGGCGTCCGTGGTGACCTCCATGGCGACGTCGGAGGCGAAGCACTTGGCGGCGGCGCCCTGGAAGGTGAGGTCCGCATCGCCGCGCTCGGACTTGGCGGCCGCCGCGTAGGTGAGCTGGCGGGCGGCCTCGATCTTCATGGCCATGTCGGCGAGCATGAACTGCACGCCCTGGAAGTCGGCGATCGGCTTGCCGAACTGCTTGCGCTCCTTGACGTAGCCCTTGGCGTAGTCGAGGGCGCCCTGGGCTATGCCGAGGGCCTGGGCGGCGATGGTGATGCGGGTGTGGTCGAGGGTCTTCATCGCCGTGGCGAAGCCGGTGCCCTCCTCGCCGATCATCCGGTCGGCGGGGATGCGGACGTTGTCCAGGTAGACCTCGCGGGTGGGCGAGCCCTTGATGCCGAGCTTCCTCTCCGGGGCGCCGAAGGAGACGCCCTCGTCGGACTTCTCGACGACGAAGGCGGAGATGCCCTTGGAGCGCCGGGTGGGGTCGGTGACGGCCATGACCGTGTAGTACTCGGACTCACCGGCGTTGGTGATCCAGCGCTTCACGCCGCTCAGGACGTAGGTGTCGCCGTCGCGGACCGCCTTGGTCTTCATGCCGGCCGCGTCGGAGCCGGCGTCCGGCTCGGAGAGGCAGTACGAGAACATGCCGTCGCCCTGGGCGAGCGGGGCCAGGTACTTCTTCTTCAGCGCCTCGGAACCGGAGAGGATCACCGGGAGGGAGCCGAGCTTGTTCACGGCGGGGATGAGCGAGGAGGACGCGCAGACGCGGGCCACCTCCTCGATCACGATGACGGTGGCGAGCGCGTCGGCGCCCGCGCCGCCGTACTCCTCGGGCACGTGGACGGCGTGCAGGTCGTTGGCGCGGAGCGCGTCGAGCGCCTCCTGCGGGAAACGGGCCTCCTCGTCCACCGCGGCGGCGTACGGCGCGATCTTCGCCTCGGCCAGCGAGCGGACGGCGTCACGGAGCATGTCGTGCTCCTCGGACGGGCGGTACAGGTCGAAATCAGCCGATCCGGCCAAGGTCTCTCACTCCAAAGACGACGAGGGCGACGAAGGCGACGCTCTGATGATGCTAACTACCGTTAAGTAACTCCCATAGTAGAACTCCCGCCCGCACGGACGTACGTGAGTTTGCCGACAACGACCGGATCGCCCGCTGCGGCGCGCTCACCGCCCCCGGTTATGCTCAGGCCCGCACCACCTGCCGTATACCCCTTGGAGCACGCATGGCCCTCAGGATCACCGTGATCGGCACCGGTTACCTCGGTGCGACACACGCCGCGGCCATGGCGGAGCTCGGGTTCGAGGTACTGGGCCTCGACGTCGTGCCGGAGAAGATCGAGATGCTCCGGCGGGGCGAGGTCCCGATGTACGAGCCGGGGCTGGAGGAGCTGCTGCGCCGGCATGTGGCGGGGATCGAGGGGTCCACCGGCAGGCTGCGGTTCACCATGGACTGGGCCGAGGCCGGGGCGTTCGGCGACGTCCACTTCGTCTGCGTGAACACTCCGCAGCGGCACGGCGAGTACGCCTGTGACATGTCGTACGTCGACTCCGCGTTCGCCTCGCTGGCCCCGCACCTGACCGGCCCGGTGCTGGTCGTCGGCAAGTCGACCGTGCCGGTGGGCTCCGCCGACCGGCTGGCCGCCTACCTGGCCGAGCACGCCCCGGCCGGCGCGGACGCCGAGCTGGCCTGGAACCCGGAGTTCCTGCGCGAGGGCTTCGCCGTCCAGGACACGCTGCACCCGGACCGGATCGTGGCGGGCGTGCGCAGCGAGCGGGCGGAGAAGCTGCTGCGGGAGGTGTACGCCACACCGGTCGGCGAGGGCACCCCGTTCGTGGCGACCGACTTCCCGACCGCGGAGCTGGTGAAGACCTCCGCGAACTCCTTCCTGGCCACCAAGATCTCGTTCATCAACGCCATGGCCGAGCTGTGCGAGGCCACCGGCGGCGACGTGGCCAGGCTGGCGGAGGCCATCGGGTACGACGACCGGATCGGCCCGAAGTTCCTGCGGGCCGGCATCGGTTTCGGCGGTGGGTGCCTGCCGAAGGACATCCGGGCGTTCATGGCGCGCGCCGGTGAGCTGGGCGCGGACCAGGCGCTGACCTTCCTGCGGGAGATCGACTCGATCAACATGCGCCAGCGCGGCCGGATGGTGGAGCTGGCTTTGCAGGAGCTGGGCGGCGGGGCGTTCCTGGGCAAGCGGGTCGCGGTGCTGGGCGCCACCTTCAAGCCGGACTCGGACGACGTACGGGACTCGCCGGCGCTGAACGTCGCCGGCCAGATACACCTCCAGGGCGGCCAGGTCACCGTGTACGACCCGAAGGGCATGGACAACGCCCGGCGCCTCTTCCCCACCCTGGGATACGCGGACTCGGCGCTCGAGGCGGTGCGCGGTGCCGACGTGGTGCTGCACCTGACGGAGTGGCGGGAGTTCCGCGAGCTGGACCCGGCGGTGCTGGGCGAGGTCGCGGCCCAGCGGCTGGTCCTCGACGGGCGCAACGCCCTGGACGCCGAAGCCTGGCGCCGGGCCGGCTGGCGCTACCGCGCGATGGGCCGCCCCACCGCCTGACGGAACGGATGACGCCGGTTCGGCCGAGGCTCAGTCGGCCGAACCGGCGTCCCCTGCATTCTGCACCACGGGGTGGGCCGGGCGGGGCCCGTGGGGCCCATCGGCCCCACGGGCTCCCCTTCAGGCCCCCTTCGCGCGGTAGCGGCGCATCTTGGCGCGGGCCCCGCACACCTGCATGGAGCACCAGCGGCCGCGCCCGGCGGGACTGCGGTCGTAGTACGCCCAGTGGCAGTCGGCGGCCTCGCAGGCCTTCAGCCTGGTCCAGGTGCCCGCCGTGACCGCTTCCGCCACCGCCGCCGCGACCCGGGAGAGCAGGGGCCCCTCGTCGACGGGGGCGAGGGCGGCGGAGCCGTCCGCCGGGTCGACGGTGACCACCAGCGGGGCGCGCGCGAGCAGCGCGCCGAGCGGGACGACCTCGCGGTGCGGCGGATGGCCGGCGTGGGCGAGCAGGGCCGCGCGCAGCGCCTCGCGCAGCCCGCGGGCCGCCTCGACGCCCGCCGCGCCGCCCTCCGCGAGCCCGAAGCGGGCGCGGCCGTCCGCCGTGTCCAGCGCGTCGGCGCCCGTCTCCAGGTCGAGCGTGTTGACGAGGCCCTCGACCAGGACCAGTCCACCGGGCGCAGCCGATCTCTCACTCATGTCCGGACGGTACCTTTCGCGTCCCCGTGCGTTTCCCCTTGCGACGTTACCCCTTGTGCGCCAGCATGGAGTAACGGTTACCGGCTACCCGCATGTACGGGTAACCGAGGGATTCGAGGAGGAAGTCATGTCCGTTGCCAAGGTGGGCGCCGTCGTCCTGGACTGCCCCGATCCGCGTGCGCTGGCCGGTTTCTACGCCGAGGTGGTGGGCGGCACGATCGTGGACGAGGGCGACTGGGTGGACCTCCGGGTGCCCGGCGGACCCACCCTCGCGTTCCAGGCGGCCCCCGGACACGTACCGCCCCGCTGGCCGGCGCCCGACCACTCGCAGCAGTTCCACCTGGACCTGACCGTCGAGGACCTGGACGCCGCGGAGAAGGAGGTACTGGCGCTCGGCGCGAAGCCGCTGGAGACGGAGGACCGCTCGCGGACCTTCCGGGTCTACGCGGACCCGGCGGGGCACCCGTTCTGCCTGTGCGTCTGCTGAAGCCGGCGGGGACGGGAAACGGGGGCGGAGGGCGGGTACGTACCCGCCCTCCGCCCCCGTTCGGGTGCGCCGGTGCGCCGGCGTGCTCAGCCGTCGAGCGACCCGATGGTCGCGTGGGACGGTCCGCGGGTCGCCCGGAGCTCCCGGGCCGTGTCCTCGGCGTCGCCCAGGACCCGTACCGCGTTCTGCCAGGTCAGCTTGGCCAGGTCGGACCTGGACCAGCCGCGGTCGTGCAGTTCGGCGATCAGGTTCGGGTAGCCGGAGACGTCGTTCAGGCCGTCCGGGGTGAAGGCGGTGCCGTCGTAGTCGCCGCCGATGCCGAGGTGGTCGACGCCGGCCACCTCACGCATGTGGTCCAGGTGGTCGGCCACCGTGGCCACGGTGGCGACCGGGCGCGGGCGGCGCTCCTCGAAGGCCGCGTGCACCTTCATCGCCTCCGCGGTGGTCTCCAGGTGGTGGAAACCGTGGGCGCGCATGTTCTCGTCGGCCTCGGCCGTCCAGTCGACCGCCGCCTGGAGCACGAACTTCGGCACGAACGTCACCATCGCGACACCGCCGTTGGCGGGCAGCCGCTCCAGTACGTCGTCCGGGATGTTGCGCGGGTGGTCGCAGACCGCGCGGGCGGAGGAGTGGGAGAAGATCACCGGCGCGGACGTGGCGTCCAGCGCGTCCCGCATGGTCGTGGCGGCGACGTGCGAGAGGTCGACCAGCATGCCGAGCCGGTTCATCTCGCGGACCACCTCACGGCCGAACGCCGACAGGCCGCCCACACCGGGCTCGTCCGTCGCCGAGTCCGCCCAGTCCACGTTGTCGTTGTGGGTGAGGGTCAGATAGCGCACGCCGAGGCCGTACAACCCGCGCAGGGTGCCGAGGGAGTTGGCGATGGAGTGGCCGCCCTCCGCCCCCATCAGCGAGGCGATACGGCCCTGTCCGCGCGCGGCCTCCAGGTCGGCGGCGGTCAGCGCGGGCGCCAGGTCCTGCGGGTACCGGGCCAGCAACTGCCGTACGCAGTCGATCTGTTCCAGGGTGGCCGGCACCGCGTCGGGCAGGTCCGCGCGGACGTACACCGACCAGAACTGGGCGCCCACGCCGCCCGCGCGCAGCCGGGGGATGTCGGTGTGCAGGTGCGCGGACTGGTCGTCGGCGATGTCGCGGGCGTCGAGGTCGTAGCGGACCTGTTCGCGCAGTGCCCAGGGCAGGTCGTTGTGCCCGTCCACGACGGGGAAGTCGGCGAGGAGGGCGCGGGCGGCGTCGAGCGAGGCACCGTCGGGAGTGGTCACGGGGCTCACTTCCCGAAGCCGAAGCCGTTGCCGGAGCCTTCGGCCTTGGCGCGCAGGCGCTTGCCCTTCTCCGTGGCCTGGTCGTTGAGGTCCTGCTGGAACTCCCGCATCCGGCCGAGGAGTTCCTCGTCGTGGGCGGCGAGCATGCGGACCGCCAGCAGGCCCGCGTTGCGGGCGCCGGCCACCGAGACGGTGGCGACCGGGACGCCGGCCGGCATCTGCACGATGGAGAGCAGGCTGTCCATGCCGTCGAGGTGCTTCAGCGGCACCGGGACGCCGATCACGGGCAGCGGGGTGACCGAGGCGAGCATGCCGGGCAGATGGGCCGCGCCGCCCGCACCCGCGATGATCACCTTCAGTCCCCGGTCCGCGGCCTGCTCGCCGTAGGCGATCATCTCGCGGGGCATGCGGTGCGCGGAGACGACGTCGACCTCGTGGTCGATCTCGAACTCGGCGAGGGCCTTGGCCGCGGCCTCCATCACCGGCCAGTCCGAGTCCGAACCCATCACGATGCCGACCACGGGGCTGGGGCTCATTCGGTGATCGTGCCTCTCAGGTAGTCGGCTGCGTGACGGGCGCGCTCCAGCACGTCGTCCAGGTCGTCGCCGTAGGTGTTGACGTGGCCGACCTTGCGGCCGGGCTTCACGTCCTTGCCGTACATGTGGATCTTCAGCTGGGGGTCGCGGGCCATGCAGTGCAGGTACGCGGAGTACATGTCGGGGTAGTCGCCGCCGAGGACGTTGGCCATGACCGTCCACCTGGCGCGCGGGCGCGGGTCGCCGAGCGGGAGGTCGAGGACGGCGCGGACGTGGTTGGCGAACTGGGAGGTGATCGCGCCGTCCATGGACCAGTGGCCGGAGTTGTGCGGGCGCATCGCGAGTTCGTTGACCAGGACGCGCCCGTCGCGGGTCTGGAACAGCTCCACGGCGAGATGGCCGACGACGCCGAGTTCCTTGGCTATCGTCAGCGCCATCTCCTCGGCGCGCAGCGCGAGGTCCTCGTCGAGGCCGGGGGCGGGGGCGATCACCGTGTCGCAGACGCCGCCGACCTGCCGGGACTCGACGACCGGGTAGGCGACGGCCTGGCCGTGCGGGGAGCGGACCACGTTGGCGGCCAGCTCGCGTACGAAGTCGACCTTCTCCTCGGCCAGCACCGGGACGCCGGCCCTGAAGGGCTCGGCGGCCTCCTCGGCGGAGTCGACGACCCACACGCCCTTGCCGTCGTAGCCGCCGCGGACGGTCTTGAGGACGACCGGGAAGCCCGCGCCCTCCGCCGCGAACGCGGCGACGTCCTCGGCATCGGCGACGATGCGGTGCCGCGGGCAGGGCACGCCCATCGCGTCGAGCTTCGCGCGCATCACGCCCTTGTCCTGGGCGTGCACCAGCGCGTCAGGGCCGGGGCGGACGGGGATGCCGTCGGCCTCCAGGGCCTTGAGGTGCTCGGTGGGCACATGCTCGTGGTCGAAGGTGATCACGTCGCAGCCGCGCGCGAAGGCGCGCAGCGTGTCCAGGTCGCGGTAGTCGCCGACGACGACATCGCCGACGACCTGCGCCGCGGAATCCTGCGGAGTGTCACTGAGGAGTTTGAACCTGATGCCGAGCGGGATGCCCGCCTCGTGTGTCATACGAGCGAGCTGCCCCCCGCCGACCATGCCGATTACCGGGAACGTCACACCCCCAGGATATCGGTCGAGCCACGGTGGCCGGTTCCACGACGGTTTCCGGCCCCCTCCGTCGGTCGGCCCGCGCTCCCCGGCCTTTCACCGGTCGTTCCCGGACGGTCTGCGGCCGGGAGGGCCGTCCGCAGGAAGATCACGGGAAGGGGTGGTTAGCATGGTGTGGTTGACGCCACTCTGACGCCACACTACGGACGGGGGCCGGCACGACCATGGGACGCGGTTCCTCGGGGCCTTCGACAGCCCCGGCCCCGCGCGGCACCGTGCGCCACCGCCTCGATCGGCTCGTCCGTGAGGTCGTGAAGTTCGGCGCGGTCGGCGGGGCCGGGCTGCTGGTCAATCTCCTCGTGTTCAACCTGGTCCGGCAGGTGACCGACCTCCCGGTGGTACGGGCGAGCATCATCGCGACCGTCGTCGCGATCGTCTTCAACTACCTGGGCTTCCGCTACTTCACCTACCGGGACCGCGACAGGTCCGGACGCACCAAGGAGATGTCGCTCTTCCTGCTGTTCAGCGTGGTCGGTCTGGTGATCGAGAACGGTCTGCTGTACACGGCGACGTACGGGTTCGGCTGGGACAGCCCGCTGCAGAGCAACGTCTTCAAGTTCCTCGGCATCGGTGTCGCCACCCTGTTCCGCTTCTGGTCCTACCGCACATGGGTGTTCCGCGCGCTGCCGGCCCGCGAGCCGGGCGCCGGGAGCGCGGCGGCAGTGGGCGCGGGCCCCGTCGCCAGGGGCGGGGCGAAGCCGCCCGCCCGGCAGCGCGTGCCGTAGGCGCCGACGGCCCCGGCCTCGTCCGCCCGCCCTCCTCCTCGGACCGCCCGTTCCGTCCGCTACCTGACCGTGCGGCGGTCCTCGTCCCGGGACTTCCGCGGCGGGGTACGGGACAGGAACAGGCCGAAGACCGGGGGCTTGGCCTGGAGCATCTCCAGCCGGCCGCCGTCCGCCTCCGCGAGGTCCCGGGCGACCGCGAGGCCGATGCCGGTGGAGTTGTGGCCGCTGATCGCCCGTTCGAAGATGCGGGCACCCAGTTCCGCGGGCACCCCGGGGCCCTCGTCCGTGACCTCCACGACGACCTGGTTGCCGGTGACCCGGGTGCGCAGGGCGACCGTGCCGCCGCCGTGCATGAGCGAGTTCTCGATCAGGGCGGCCAGCACCTGGGCGACCGCGCCCGGTGTGCCCACCGCCCGCAGGTTCCGCTTGCCGGAGCTGACGACGGCGCGGCCGACACCGCGGTAGGCGGGACGCCACTCGGCGAGCTGCTGCTGGATCACCTCGTCGAGTTCGAAGGTGACCGCGGAGCCGTTGCGCGGGTCGCGGGCGTTGGTCAGCAGCCGCTGCACCACGTCCGTGAGGCGTTCCACCTGCGTCAGCGCGATGGTCGCCTCCTCCTTCACCGTGTCCGGGTCGTCGGTGAGGGTGATCTCCTCGAGGCGCATGGACAGGGCAGTGAGGGGGGTGCGCAGCTGGTGGGAGGCGTCGGCGGCCAGTCGCCGTTCCGCGGTCAGCATCCGGGCGATGCGCTCGGCGGAGGAGTCCAGCACGTCCGCGACCCGGTCCAGCTCGGGGACGCCGTACCGCCGGTGGCGGGGGCGCGGGTCGCCCGAGCCGAGGCGCTCGGCGGTCTCCGCGAGGTCGGTCAGCGGGGAGGCGAGCCGGTTGGCCTGGCGGACCGCCAGCAGCACCGCGGCGATCACCGCCAGCAGCGCCACCAGCCCGATGATCAGCAGCGTACGGCCGACCTCCCGGGTCACCGAGGAGCGCGGCTCCTGGACGGTGACCGTCTCGCCCTCCTCGCCCGGGGCCGTGGCGCTGATGACGTCGCCGTCGGGCTTGTCGCCCACCTCGATGGGCGCCCTGCCGGGGATGCGGATGACGGCGTAGCGGTCCTCGGTGATCTGGTCGCTCAGGACCTCGGCGGTGACCTTCTCCTCGACGAGCAGCCGGCTGTCGACGATGCTGGCCAGCCGTACGGCCTCGGACTCGACCCGTTCCCTGGCGCTCTCGCTGATGGTGCGGGTCTCCACGATCACCAGGGACACGCCGAAGACGGCGATCACCACGAGCACCACGGCGAGCGTGGACTGGATCAGTCGGCGGCGCATGACCTCTTACCTGAAAGAACCCCCTGCGGTGGCGGGGTTCAGCTCTTCTCGAAGCGGAAACCCACGCCCCGGACGGTCGCGATGTAGCGGGGGTTGGCCGCGTCGTCACCGAGTTTCTTGCGCAGCCAGGAGATGTGCATGTCCAGGGTCTTGGTGGACGACCACCAGGTGGTGTCCCAGACCTCGCGCATCAGCTGGTCGCGGGTGACGACCCGGCCCGCGTCCCGGACCAGGACTCGTAGCAGGTCGAACTCCTTCGCGGTGAGCTGGAGTTCCTCCTCGCCCATCCACGCCCGGTGCGACTCGACGTCGATGCGCACGCCGTGGGTCGCGGGCGGCGGCTGCGGCTCGGTGGCACCGCGCCGCAGCAGGGCCCGTACCCGGGCGAGCAGTTCGGCGAGCCGGAACGGCTTGGTGACGTAGTCGTCGGCACCGGCGTCCAGACCGACGACGGTGTCCACCTCGTCGGCGCGCGCGGTCAGGATCAGGATGGGAACCGTGTGGCCGTCGGAACGCAGCCGGCGGGCGACCTCCAGGCCGTCCATGCCGGGCAGCCCGAGGTCCAGCACCACCAGGTCGATGCCGCCCTGCAGGCCCGCGTCGAGCGCGCTGGGTCCGTCCTCACGCACCTCCACCTCGTAGCCCTCCCGGCGCAGGGCGCGGGCCAGCGGCTCCGAGATGGACGCGTCGTCCTCGGCGAGCAGTACACGGGTCATGCACTGATGGTAGTCCCGTCGCGACACGGTCCGGGGCGTGATCACGACGACCGGTCCGCACCGCGCGCGCACCCGTCTCCCCCCTCGGGGACCCGCGAAAGGGACCTGGAACTGTGGGGTGCGATCCGGAAAAGAACCTTCGAATGAGTGATCAAGGTTCCCCTCGAACCTGTGATCCCCGTCTCAAGTCCTTCCATATCAGGCACTGTCCTGCCGTATGGTGAACCAACGCCTGTTGCACCACGGGGACCTTTGGCGCAGTTGCCGCTGAAGGTCTCTTTTGCGTGCCGGCCGGCTTCCCGCCGGCCTCGTAAGCAATGACCTATGGCCGGGCCGATACGCACATTGACGCGCGTAGAGGCGTGGATCCCGGTGGTCGCCGTCCCCCGCTGCGTGATCCGGAGCGGACTCCCCCGGGGCGTGGGGTGGACGGCACGGCCCGCCGGTGCCGGCTGCCCCCCACCGGGCGCGTACCCGCTCGCGCGTCGCGTCCCGACCAGCAAGGAACGACCATGGCGTCCAGCCTGACGAAGGACTCGGTCTCACCCGGCACCCCCGGTTCCGAGAAGACCTTCTTCGGCCACCCCCGCGGACTGGCCACTCTCTTCATGACCGAGATGTGGGAGCGGTTCTCCTACTACGGCATGCGAGCTCTGCTCCCGCTGTACCTCGTCGCCCCGGGCGGCATGGGCCTGAACGCCGGCACGGCGACGGCCATCTACTCGGTGTACCTGTCGCTGGTGTACCTGCTCACGATGCCGGGCGGCTGGTTCGGCGACCGGGTCCTGGGCCCGCGCAAGACCGTCGCCGTCGCCGGCGCGGTCATCATGCTCGGCCACCTGACGCTGGCCCTGCCGTCCGCCGGCACCTTCTACGCGGGCCTCGGACTGGTCGCCCTCGGTTCCGGTCTGCTGAAGGCCAACATCTCCACGATGGTCGGCCAGCTCTACGACGGTCCGGACGACCCGCGCCGTGACGGCGGCTTCACCATCTTCTACATGGGCATCAACCTCGGTGCCTTCTTCTCGCCGCTGATCATCGGCACCGTCGGTGAGAGCGTCAACTGGCACCTGGGCTTCGCGCTCGCCGCGGTCGGCATGGGGCTCGGGGTGCTCCAGTTCCTGCTGGGCAGCCGTCACCTCGCCGCGCACTCCAGCGTCGTGCCCAAGCCGCTGTCCGCCGCGGAGAAGTCCTCCACGCTGCGCAAGGCCGCCCTCTGGGCCGGCGTCGCCGTCGTCGCCTACGCCGTCCTCGGCTTCTCCGGCAACTACACCCTGAACTGGATCCTGGTCCCGCTGACGCTGCTCGGCGTGATCATTCCGGTGCTGGTGCTGGTCCGGATCAAGCGTGACCGGGACCTGGACCAGGCCGAGCAGTCGAAGATGTCCGCGTACATCTGGTTCTTCGTGGCCGCGGCCATCTTCTGGATGATCTACGACCAGGGCGGCTCGACCCTGGCGATCTTCGCCGACTCGTCGGCCGAGAACAGCGTCTTCGGCTGGGAGTTCCCGGTCTCCTGGTACCAGTCGGTCAACCCGGTCCTGATCATGGCGATGGCCCCGGTCTTCGCCTGGTTCTGGCTGGCGCTGAACCGGCGAGGCAAGGAGCCCAGCACGATCGTGAAGTTCGGCTCCGGTCTGGTGCTGGTCGGCGCGTCCTTCTTCCTGTTCCTCGCCCCGCTGTCCATCGCCGAGGGCGGTCACAAGGCGGCGGCGATGTGGCTGGTGGCGATCTACTTCACCCAGACCGTCGGTGAACTGCTGCTCTCCCCGGTCGGGCTGTCGGTCACCACGAAGATGGCGCCCGTGAAGTACGCCTCGCAGATGATGGGCGTGTGGTTCCTGGCCGTCACCGCCGGTGACGCCACCACCGGCCTGCTCTCCATCGCCGGCGTCGACCTGAACGGGTCGGGCGTCGTCGCGATGGAGGCCACCCTCGCCGTGGCCGCCGGTGTCGCGGTGTGGATGTACCGCAGCAAGGTCAAGTCGCTCATGGGCGACGTCCGCTGACCCGCTGAGCCCGGCCGGTTCACCGGCCGCCGTCTCGCGACGGAGGGCCCCGCGTCCACATACCGTGGCCGCGGGGCCCTCCGGGCGTTCGTACAGCGGGCGGGGCGGGAGTGCCGCCGTCCGCTCAGGCGGGTGCCCCGAGTTCCGCCCACACGGTCTTGCCCGCGATGCCCGGGGTGCGTACGACCCCCCAGTCGAGGCAGAGCCGCTGGACGATGAACATGCCGTGGCCACCGGGCCGGCCCGACCGGTGCGGGGTGCGCGGGGTCGGCTGGCCGGCGCCCCGGTCGGTGACCTCGAGCCGGATCATCTTGTTGTCGCAGACGATGCCCAGCTGGTCGGGCCCCTCGGCGTGCAGGCAGGCGTTGGTGACCAGTTCGGACACCACGAGCAGGACGTCCTCGGCGGCGGCCCGCCGGTCGGCGGTGGCGGCGGGCAGCCAGCCCCACGCGTGCAGCGCCTGGCGGGTGAAGTCACGGGCGAGGGGCACGACGCCGCTCTGGTCGTCGAAGCTCAGCCGACGGACCTGACGCCCGCCCGGCGAACCCGTGGGTCCGGACGACGGTCCCGCCGGCCCGGACGACGATCCGGACGGCACGGCCACCTCTTCGGACCCGCTCGCCGTCGGCACGCCGCCCCCGGGAGCGCCGCTGGGCTCCGGACCGCGGTCGCCCGCCGGATGGGGCCGGGTGGTGCTCATCAGCGCTTCACCTCACCGATTCACCAGTTCATGGTTTCAAATGATCCGTCTTCAGTCAGTCGTACGGTGCGGGATCGTCCGGTTCCCGGTGTCCCCGCGACCATGACGGCGGACACATTCAGCTTGTCTCCTGCCCGAAGCGCCCCCGGGAACACTTCCGTGTTCGCACGAGGAAGGCGCGACGGCAGACAGGTGACACGGAGCGTGACGCGGGGAGGAACCCGTCGCGGGGCGCGGAGAAAACCGCGCCGGGAGGAGAACGCCGGTCCCGGGACCCGCCCCGGGGTGGCGCCGGCCTGCCCGCGCGGTCATCCGGAATCGTCGGCGAGAGCCGCCTCGAGGCTGTCGTGAAGAGTGAACACCGCTTCCGCCCCGGTGATCTCGAACACGCGTGCGACCACGGGCTGCATCCCCGCGAGGTGCACCCCGCCTCCCGCGGCGTCCGCCTTCAACCGGGCACCGAGCAGCACGTTGAGCCCGGTGGAGTCGCAGAAATCCAGCCCGGAGCAGTCGACGACAAGCCGACTGAACCCCTTGGCGAGGCACTCCTCCAGCGGCTCACGCAACAGATCGGCGGTGTGGTGATCCAACTCACCCGCCGGAGTCACGACGGCACTGAGGCCCTCTTCCCGAACCTCCACCAGAAGCCGGCCCGACTGTGCGCTGCCGACCGTCCCGCGGTCCATGCCGACTCTCTCTCCCACCGGTCGTAACTGCTGCTGACGTTGTCGAACTTTACGCCCTGCCGCCGCACTTCGACAGCCGAACAATCGGCCGCAAACGGACATATGGCAACAGAACTCACTTGCGGTGAGTTCATGGAAACGGGTAGGGCTAGTAAGGACACGTACCCGACACGGCCGGCTTTGGAGGCGCCGCACACCGCAGTGCACGTAACGGCATCGGCAGCCATATGCCGAGAACGATGGAGGACATCATGTCACCCCGGCTCGACGCATCGCGTACCCAGAAAGCGACGTCGACACTCCCTCCGGAACATCTGGCTCCCATCGAGCAGGACGACATGGGTGTCGCCCCGGACGACGGCCTCCTCGCCGGCCTCCCGGAGATCCCCCCTTATGACGAGGTGGACCCGGTCGACGCGCGGGCGTTGTCCAAGAGCCTCTTCGAGCGGCTGGAGTCGCTGGAGGAAGGCACCCGCGAATATTCGTACGTACGCAACACGCTCGTCGAACTGAACCTGGCCCTGGTCAAGTTCGCCGCCTCCCGGTTCCGCTCGCGCAGCGAGCCGATGGAGGACATCATCCAGGTCGGCACCATCGGTCTGATCAAGGCCATCGACCGCTTCGAGCTGTCGCGCGGTGTGGAGTTCCCCACCTTCGCGATGCCGACCATCATCGGCGAGATCAAGCGCTTCTTCCGTGACACCTCGTGGTCCGTGCGCGTACCGCGCCGGCTGCAGGAACTCCGGCTCGACCTGGCCAAGGCCGGCGACGAGCTGGCCCAGCGGCTCGACCGGTCCCCGACCGTGGCCGAACTGGCCGAGCGCCTGGGCATCTCCAAGGACGAGGTCGTCGAGGGCATGGCGGCGTCGAACGCCTACACCGCCTCCTCGCTGGACGCGCAGCCGGAGGAGAACGACATCGAGGGCGCGCTGGCGGACCGGATCGGTTACGAGGACCACGGACTCGAAGGCATCGAGTACGTCGAGTCGTTGAAGCCGCTGATCGCCGAACTGCCGCCGCGCGACCGGACGATCCTCTCGCTGCGCTTCGTCGCCGGGATGACCCAGTCGGAGATCGGCGAGGAGCTGGGTATTTCACAGATGCACGTCTCCCGGCTGCTGTCGCGCACGCTGGCGCGGCTGCGCAAGGCGCTGACCGTGGAGGAGTGACGGTCGGGGATCGACAGCCCGCGCCCCGCGCCCTGTCGGCGCCCGGTACCCGCGAGGGGTCTCCGGCGCCGACAGGGCGCGGGGCGCGACGCGTTACCCGCGGTCACCCCTTTCCCCGCGGGCCTTCTTCCTCCACTATGGGCACGCCCAGACCGGCCGGTATGTCAGGACGACGGGTCCGCCGGACATGCCTTCAGGAGGCAGCTCATGGATCGGGGGGACAGAACCGTCCACGGCGACGGAGCCGGTGACGGACACCCAAGTGCGTACGCGGGCGCGTCCGACATCCGGCTGACCGAGTCGCTGCGCGCCGACACCCCGGCCGCGTACGCGGCGCTTCAGGAACTCCGCGCCCGGCACGGCCCGTCCGTACTCGCCTACGCCCGCCGGTGCACCACGGGCGACTCCGGCGCGCGTCAACTCGCCGCGCAGGCCTTCACGGACGCCGCCCGCGAGACCGCCCGGGGCACCGATCCCGGCGGCCCCCTGCGCCACCGGCTCCTGCTGCTGACCGCCCGGACGGCAGCGACCTGGGCCACCGACGGGCGGGCCGGCGGGCTCGACCCCGGACTGCACCTCGTGCTGAGTGCGTCCGGTCCCGAGGGCCCGGTCCCGTCCATGCTCGCCGCCTTCCGGACACTGCCGTACCGGGCGCAGGGCCTCATCTGGTACGGCATCGTGGAACAGGAACCCGCGGACCGTACGGCGACGTTTCTCGGCCTCGCCCCTCAGGACGTGGCCTACGACACCCGGCCCGCGCTGCAGTCACTGGGCCGGGCCTGTCTGCGGTCCCGGCTGGCCGCCTCGGACGATCCCCGGTGCGTCGACTTCCGCCGGCTCATCGAGGAGGCGGTACGGCCCGACGGCCCCCGCGACAGCGCCGACCTGAACACCCACATGGCCCGCTGCGGGCACTGCGTCGCGGCGTACGAGGAACAGCGCGCCCTGCGGGAAGCACCGCGCACCACCCTGGCCGAGGGGCTGCTGCCGTGGGCGGGCACGTCGTACACCGCACCCCGGCCGGGGCCCGCCGAGCCGTCGGCCGGCCTGGGTGCCGCGGGCGGTCCCGGTGCCGCGGGCGGGACGGGGCCGCTGTCCCGGCGTCTGGTGCTGGCCTCGGCGGCGCTCGGCGTGGCCGTGGTGCCGCTGCTGCTCCTGCTGTGGTCACCGGGCGGCACACCGGCCGAGCACGCCTCAGGACCGGGCCCCACCCTGGCGGTCCCGCCGCCGGTGACCGTGACCGCCACCCCCTCACCGCCCCCCACCGCCTCCGCGACGCACTCCCCCGCACCGTCCCCCTCGAAGACCGGGACGCCCCGCCCGTCGGACACCCCGCACCCCACGCCGTCCCCGACACCGCCTCCCACGCCGTCCGCCACCCCCGCGTACCCGCCGCCGGGCGGCGGGTACGCGCAGGTGGTGAACCTGGCGTCGGGCCTGTGCCTGGACATCGACGGTGACCTGGAGAACCGCACGGACGTGGTCACCGCACCCTGCGACTCCTCCCGCTCCCAGCGGTGGCGGGTCGACGCGGGGCGCGGTGTGCTGCAGTCCTACGCCGACTCCGACTACTGCCTGGACAGCCGGGGCGCGGTGGGCCGGGGGGTCGGCATCTGGGAGTGCGACTCGGTGGACGGGCGCAACGGACAGAACCTGCGCTTCGCCGTCGACGCCCGGGGAGTGATCCGCCCGGCCATCGCTCCGGACCACGCGGTGACACCGGCCGGGGGCGGCTCGGTGTCCCTGGCCGGGGAGGCGGGGCGGGCGGACCAGCGGTGGCGGGCCGGGGTTTAGAGCCTCTCGTTCGGATCGGGCCGGATCAGAGCGCGCGGACGCCGCGCCGCCACACCCCGCCGACCAGCGGGACGCCGGGGCGGTAGGCCAGGTGGACATGGCTCGGGGCGTCGAGGAGGACGAGGTCGGCGCGGGCCCCGGGGGTGAGACGGCCGATGTCGGTGCGCCGCAGGGCCGCGGCGCCGCCCGCGGTGGCCGACCAGAGGGCCTCGTCGGGTGTCATCCCCATGTCCCGCACGGCGAGCGCGATACAGAACGGCACCGAGGACGTGAAGGACGACCCCGGGTTGCAGTCCGTGGACAGCGCGACGGTGACGCCCGCGTCGATCAGCCGGCGGGCGTCCGGCCACTCGGCCCGGGTGGAGAACTCGGCGCCCGGCAGCAGGGTCGCCACCGTGCGGCTGCCGGCCAGGGCGTCGACGTCCGGATCGGTGAGGTGGGTGCAGTGGTCGGCACTGGCCGCGTCGAGTTCGACGGCGAGCTGGACGCCGGGGCCGTGGGAGAGCTGGTTGGCGTGGACGCGCGGGTGCAGGCCCTTCGCCCGGCCCGCGGTGAGGATCGCGCGCGCCTGGTCGCCGTCGAAGGCACCCTTCTCGCAGAAGACGTCGATCCAGCGGGCGTGCGGCGCGCAGGCGTCCAGCATCGCGCCGGTGACCAGGGCGACGTAGCCGGCCGGGTCGTCGGCGTACTCGGGGGCGACGATGTGGGCGCCGAGGTAGGTGACCTCGTCGGTGTGGCGGGCGGCCAGCCGCAGGGCGCGGGCCTCGTCCTCGGCGGTGAGGCCGTAGCCCGACTTGGTCTCGAGGGTGGTGGTGCCCTGGCGGAGCGCCTCGGTGAGCAGACGGGTCAGGTTCGCCTCCAGTTCTGCCTCGCTCGCGGCCCGGGTGGCGGCGACGGTGGTGCGGATACCGCCCGCGCTGTAGGGGCGGCCGGACATCCGGGCGTTGAACTCCTCGGTGCGGTCGCCCGCGAAGACCAGGTGGGAGTGCGAGTCGACGAAGCCCGGGATCACCGCCCGGCCCTCGGCGTCGACCCGGTTGTCAGTGGCGGGTGCTTTGCTTGTTCCACCGGTCCACACGATGCGGTCGCCGTCCATGACGACGGCCGCGTCCCGGACCAGGCCGAGGGGAGAGTCACCGAGGGAGGGATCGTTGGTGACCAGCGTGGCGATGTTGACGATGGCGGTGCTGCTCATGACGTCCTCGTGGGTGGCGGCGGGGGCGGGGCCGGGAGGCGTGCTCAGACGCTCGTTGTCCGGGCTCTCGATGGTCAGGTGGCCGATGTTCAGGCGCCCGTTGGTCAGTCGCTCAGTGCCGCGATCGCCTGCGCGAGGGCGTGCGGCACATCGGGGACGAGGGTGTGCGCCCCGTCGCGTACGACGTGCCGTCCGGCCACGATCGTGTGCCGTACGTCGGCCGCCGTCGCGGCGAATACGGCCGTCTCGGCGCCGAGTCGGGGCGGTGGCCCTGCGGTTCTGACCGACTCCAGCGTGAGGGTGGTCAGGTCGGCGAGCGCTCCGGGCTCGATGGTGCCCGCCCGCTCCCAGCCGAGTGCGGCGTGGCCGTCGGCGGTGGCCGCCCGCAGCAGGGCGTTCGCCGTCCAGTGGCCGCGGGTGCGGGTGCGCAGGCGCTCGTCGAGCTCCAGGGCGCGCGCCTCCTCCAGCAGGTCGATGACGGCGTGGCTGTCCGAGCCGAGGGAGAGCGGGGAGCCCCGGCGCTGGAGGGAGGCGGCGGGGCCGATGCCGTCGGCGAGGTCGCGTTCGGTGGTGGGGCACATGCAGGTGCCGGTGCCGCTGCCGCCGATCAGCGTCATGTCCTGGTCGGTGAGGTGTGTGTTGTGGATGCCGGTGGTGCGCGGTCCGAGCACGCCGTGGTCGGCGAGGAGGCGGGCCGGGGTACGGCCGTGCGCCTCCAGGCAGGCCTCGTTCTCGGCGGTCTGCTCCGACAGGTGCACATGCAGCGGGGCCCGCCGCTCCTCGGCCCAGCGTGCCACGGTCGCCAACTGGCGGGCGGGCACGGCCCGTACGGAGTGGACGGCGGCACCGATCCGCGCGTGATCCCGTTCCTTGAGAAGTGAACAGCGTGCGGCCCAGGCCTCCGCGGTGCCGTCGGAGAAGCGGAGCTGGTGGGTGCCCGGCGGTTCGCCGAAGCCGGCGGACAGATAGGCGGCGTCGAGGAGGGTGATGCGGATGCCGGCCTCGGCGGCGGCCGCGATGAGGGCCTCGCCCATGACGTTGGGGTCGGCGTAGCGGGTGCCGCCGGGCGCGTGGTGGACGTAGTGGAACTCGCCGACGGCGGTGATGCCGGCGAGGGCCATCTCGGCGTACACGGCGCGGGCGAGCCGGTGGTAGTTCTCGGGGGTGAGCCGGTCGGCGACCGAGTACATGACCTCGCGCCAGGTCCAGAAAGTCCCGGAGCCCACCTGGACGGTGCCGCGCAGCGCGCGGTGGAAGGCATGGCTGTGGGCGTTGGCCAGGCCGGGGAGCGTCAGGCCGCGCAGCGCCTCGGCGCCGTGCGGCGGGGCGGGCGTCTCCGGGCGGACGGCGGTGATGCGCCCGTCCGCGACCTCGACGGCGACACCCGGCTCGATGGAGATCCCCCCGGCTCGTGGGGTGCCGAGCCAGGCGTGCTCCAGCCAGTACGTCCGTGCGGTGGTCACGTGCCGGTCAGTCCTTCCAGTACGTCGGCGAGGGCGAGCACCCCGGCCACGCAGTCGTCCTCGTCGGCGTGCTCGGCCGGGGAGTGCGAGACGCCTGTGGGGTTGCGCACGAACAGCATGGCGGTCGGGATGCTTCCGGAGAGGATTCCGGCGTCGTGTCCGGCACCGGTACCGAGGACGGGGACGGGCGCCGTGCGGTCGCGGCCCAGGATGCGGGCGAGTTCGTCACGCAGGGCGTGGTCGAACTCGACGACGGGTGTGCGGGACTCGCGGACCACGTCCAGCTCCACGCCGTGGGCGGCGGCGTGCTCGCGGGCCGCCTTCTCCACCGCGGCGACCACGGCGTCCAGGCCCGGCTGGTCGACGGCGCGGGAGTCGAGCCAGCCGCGCACCAGGGAGGGGATGGCGTTGACGCCGTTCGGTTCCACGGCGATCTTGCCGAAGGTGGCGACGGCACCGGCGAGTTCGGCCTCGCGGCGGGCGGCGAGGACGGTCTCGGCGTACGGCAGCATGGGGTCGCGGCGGTCGGCGAGGCGGGTGGTGCCGGCGTGGTTGGCCTCGCCACGGAAGTCGAACCGCCAGCGGCCGTGCGGCCAGATGGCACTGGCGATGCCGACCCGGTCGCCGGACAGGTCGAGGGCCCGGCCCTGTTCGACATGCAGTTCGACGAAGGCGCCGATGCGGGCGAGCCGTCCGGGGTCGGGGCCGATGGCGTCGGGGTCGTGGCCGGCGGCCTCCATCGCCCGGGGCAGGGGGGTCCCGTCGCCGTCGGTGAGACGGTGCGCCTGCGCGCGGGTGAGCCGGCCGGCGGTGAGCCGCGAGCCGACGCAGGCGAGCCCGAAGCGGGCGCCCTCCTCGTCGCCGAAGTTGACGATGCCGAGGGGACGGCTGAACGACGTTCCTCTCCGGCGCAGTTCGTCGAGGGCGGCGAAGGCGGAGACGACTCCGAGGGGCCCGTCGAAGGCACCGCCGTCCGGCACGGAGTCCAGGTGGGACCCGGTGACGACGGCGTCCCCGTCGGCGGGGTCGCCCAGCCAGGCCCACTGGTTCCCGTTCCGGTCCACTTCGTGGCGCAGCCCCCGCAGTTCGGCCTGGGTGGCGAACCAGGCCCGGCATTCGGCGTCGGCGCCGGTCCAGGCGTACCGCCGGTAGCCGCCGGTGCCGGGGTGACGGCCGAGGGGGAGCAGATCGCGCCACATCGCCTGGAAGGTGGGGGGTGGGGCCGGTGAGGTCGGCGGGCTCGTCGCTGGGGCCGATGGGCTCGGTGCTGGGGCCGGTGAGGTCGGTGGGGTGCCGTGGGTCCCGCTCTCGTCGTGGGTCACGCGCCCTCGCTCCCGTTCTCACAGCCTTCGCGGCCCTCACGGCCCTCACGGCCTTCGCGGTTCTCGCGGCCCTCGCGGCCTTCGTGACCCTCGCGCATCGGCACGCGCACCCCTCGTTCCGACGCTACCGAGTCCGCGATGTCGTACCCGGCGTCCACGTGCCGGATGACGCCCATCCCTGGGTCGTTGGTCAGCACGCGCCGGATCTTCTCGCCGGCCAGGCGGGTGCCGTCGGCGACCGTCACCTGGCCGGCGTGCAGGGAGCGGCCCATGCCGACGCCGCCGCCGTGGTGGACGGAGACCCAGGAGGCCCCGGACGCCACGTTCACCATGGCGTTGAGCAGGGGCCAGTCGGCGATCGCGTCGGACCCGTCGAGCATGGCCTCGGTCTCGCGGTACGGGGAGGCGACGGAGCCGCAGTCGAGGTGGTCGCGGCCGATGACCACGGGGGCGTACAGCTCGCCGCTCGCGACCATCTCGTTGAACCGCTCGCCGGCCTTGTCCCGCTCGCCGTACCCGAGCCAGCAGATGCGCGCGGGCAGGCCCTGGAAGTGGACGCGTTCACCGGCCAGCCGGATCCAGCGGGCCAGGGACTCGTTCTCAGGGAACAGTTCGAGGACGGCCCGGTCGGTCTTCGCGATGTCGGCGGGGTCGCCGGACAGGGCGGCCCAGCGGAAGGGGCCCCTGCCCTCGCAGAACAGCGGGCGGATGTAGGCGGGGACGAAGCCGGGGAAGGCGAAGGCCCGGTCGTATCCGGCGAGTTCGGCCTCGCCCCGGATGGAGTTGCCGTAGTCGAAGACCTCGGCCCCGGCGTCCATGAAGCCGACCATCGCCTCGACGTGCCGGGCCATGGACCGGCGGGCGCGGGCGGTGAAGCCGGCCGGGTCCTTGGCGGCGGCGTCGGCCATGTCCTCGAAGGCGATCCCGGCGGGCAGGTAGGCCAGCGGGTCGTGGGCGGAGGTCTGGTCGGTGACGATGTCGACGGGGGCGCCCAGGGCGAGGAGCTGCGGGAGCACCTCGGCGGCGTTGCCGAGGAGGCCGATGGAGAGCGGCCGGCGGGCGTCGCGGGCCTCGGTGGCCAGCCGCAGGGCGTGGTCGAGGGAGTCGGCCCGCACGTCCAGGTACCGGTGCGCGATGCGGCGGTCGATGGCCCGGGGGTCGCAGTCGACGCAGATCGCGACGCCGTCGTTCATGGTGACGGCGAGCGGCTGGGCGCCGCCCATGCCGCCGAGGCCGGCGGTCAGGGTGATGGTCCCGGCGAGGGTGCCGCCGAACTTCTTGGCGGCGACCGCGGCGAACGTCTCGTAGGTGCCCTGGAGGATGCCCTGGGTGCCGATGTAGATCCAGGAGCCGGCGGTCATCTGCCCGTACATGGTCAGACCGAGGGCCTCCAGGCGGCGGAACTCCTCCCAGTTGGCCCAGTCGCCGACGAGGTTCGAGTTGGCGATGAGGACGCGCGGGGCCCATTCGTGGGTCTGCATGACGCCGACGGGACGGCCGGACTGGACGAGCATCGTCTCGTCCTGCTTCAGGGTCCTGAGGGTGCGGACCATGGCGTCGAAGGAGCGCCAGTCGCGGGCCGCCTTCCCGGTGCCGCCGTAGACGACGAGCCGGTCGGGGTGTTCGGCGACCTCCGGGTCGAGGTTGTTCTGCAGCATGCGCAGAGCGGCTTCCTGGGGCCAGCCCGGGGTACTCAGTCCGGTGCCGCGCGGTGCTCGGACGACTCGGGGTCCTGACATGGTCCGCCTCCTGGTGACGTGCTCCCGCCCTTACTGCAGATATTCACACATTCGCAGCCTGAATAGAGCTAGTCAATACGGCCGGGGTGTCGGCGCGGGCCGCCGGGCGGTGTTTGGCTGGGCATATGGGCACTGGCATGGAGAAGGCCGAGCACGCCGAGGAGACCGAGAAGACCGCGCACGCCGAGGAGGCGAGGGAAGCGGTGGCTCATGACGAGGGCGGGCCGGGCGACGAGGGCGGCCCGGACGGCGGAACCGGGGCGGGAGCCGGGCGGGCGGCCCGGCGGGAGGCGGCGGTGCGGGCCGCGGTGGAACAGGGGCTGCTCGGCCCCGGCCGCCCCCTGGTGGCCCTGCTCGACGTCACCGGCATCCGGGAGTCGGCGGCCGAGCTGCGGGCGGCCTTCGCGGCGGTGACACCGCCCGGCACACCCGTGCTGCACGCCTTCGCCGTGAAGGCGACCCCGCTGGTGCCGGTGCTGCGGCTGCTGCACACGGAGGGCATCGGGGCGGAGGTGGCGAGCCCCGGCGAGCTGGCACTGGCGCGGGCGGCGGGGGTGCCCCCGGAGCGGACGGTGCTGGACTCGCCCGCCAAGACACCGGCCGAGCTGCGGGAGGCACTGTCGCTGGGCATCGCCGTCAACGCGGACAACCCGCAGGAGCTGGCGCGCATCGACGCCCTGCTGGCCGACGCCCCGGCGCGGCCGGCCGGTCTCACCCCCTCCCGCTCCTCCTTCGGCCTCCGGGTGAACCCGCAGGTCGGGGGTGGCGCCATCGAGGCGCTGTCCACCGCCACGGCGACCTCGAAGTTCGGGGTGGCGCTGCGCGACGAGGGAGCGCGGGAGTGGGTCGTGCGGGCCTGCCTGGACCGGCCGTGGCTGACCCGGCTGCACGCGCACACCGGTTCCCAGGGCATCGCGCTGCCCCTGATGGCGAGGGGTGTGGCGGAGGCGTACGCGCTGGCGGAGGAGATCAACCGGCGTGCGGGGCGGCGGCAGATCGACACCGTCGACATCGGCGGCGGCCTGCCGGTGGACTTCGCCTCCGACGCGACCAGCCCGACGTACGCGCGGTACGCGCGGCTGCTGAAGGAGACCGTGCCCGGACTGTTCGACGGGCGGTACGGGCTGGTCACCGAGTTCGGGCGGTCACTGCTGGCCAAGCACGGCACGGTCGTCGCCCGGGTGGAGTACGCCAAGAGCGCCGGCGGACGTCCGGTCGCGGTGACGCACGCGGGCGTGCAGGTGGCGACCCGGACGGTGTACGCGCCGACCGCGTGGCCGCTCAGGATCGCCGCGTACGACGCCGAGGGGTCGCCGAAGGAGGGCCCCGCGGTGGTGCAGGACGTGGCGGGGCCGGCCTGCTTCGCGGGCGACCTGCTCGCCCGGGGACAGGCGCTGCCCCTGCTGGAGCAGGGCGACTACGCGGCGGCCCTGGACACGGGCGCGTACTTCTTCGCCCACCACTACGCGTACAACTCGCTCCCCCGCCCGGCCGTCCACGGCTTCACCGCCGACGGTCCCGGCCGGGTCACGTTCGCACTCGTGCGCCCGGCCCAGAGCCTCGAGGAGATCGTGGCCGAATCGGGCGGTGCCCACGCGGACGCCCTGATCTCCTGACCGTCCGGCCCCTCGACCGCCCGGCCCCCGGCCCGGGTCAGGACAGGGCCGAGGCGCGGCGGCGGGCCCCGCCCGGGGTCGCGTCGCCCGCCGCGATACCGGTGGTGCGGTACGCCTTGACCGCCTTGCCGGCCGGGCTGCCCGCGCCCGCGCCCAGCCAGTCGACGCGGACCCACAGCAGACTCTGGTCGGCCTCCTCCAGGCGACCGATCCAGGACGCCTTCCACCACAGGCCGGCCCCGCACCCGGCGAGCAGCAGACCGCCCGCCGCGGGCAGCGCGAACGAGCCGCCCAGAGCGGCGAGGAAGGCGAGCAGCAGCCACCAGCGGTGGCCGCGACGCCAGTTGCGCACGCTGACCGCACGGTCCTGGAGAGCGTCGTGCTTGCCCGCCCGGACCGCCGGCCGGGCCAGCGCGCGGTACCGCCCCCGCCGCGTGGACGCCACCACGGCCATGGCCACGAGGAACAGCGCGGCCCCCGCCAGCACACCGATCCGGCGGCCGGTCAGCCCCGGCACCAGCACCCCGATGCCCGCCGCGAACACGCCCAGCCACCACAGCGGGGCGGCCCCCGCCCGTACGACGACGGCCACCCGGGCCAGCCCCTGTCCTCCGCGCATCACGTCCAGCCTCCCGTCCCACGTCAGTGGAGCGTCCGTAGGGTCCCGGGACGCAGGGTAGTGAACCGACGTGAGAGAAGTCTGAGACACCGCCCCCTGCTCTCCCCCTTCCTCCCCCGTCCTGCCCGCCTCGCCCCCGCCGTCAGTCCACGAACAGGCCGCGGGCCGCCGCCTTCGTGTCGAACTCCTCCAGCCGGGCCTGCGCGTCGGGCAGGTCGTCGCACATCGCCTCCAGCAGCACCCGGCCCAGCAGCATCGGCGCGCACGCCGTGTCGAAGGCGAGCCCGGTGCCGACGGCGGCGGGCAGCAGCAGGTCGGAGACCTTGGCGACCGGCGCGAAGGCGGAGTCGGCGACGGTGACGACGGTCAGCCCCGTCTCCCTGGCGTGTGTGAGGGCGTCGACGACCTCGCGGGGGTGCCGGGGCAGCGCGAAGCACAGCAGGGCTCCGGCACCGGCCCCGGCAGCGGCGTCGATGCGGTCGTGCAGCATGCTGCCGCCCTCGTTGAGCAGCCGCACGTCGGGGTGGACCTTGGCGGCGAAGTAGGCGAAGCCGTGGGCCTGCGCCGCCGCCGCGCGCAGCCCGAGCACGGGCAGCGGCCTGCTGTCCGCGAGGATCCGTCCCGCCCGCCGCACGGGCTCCGGATCGGCCAGCACCTCCGCGAGGTGCCGCAGGTTCTCGATCTCGGCCTCGACGGCCTGCTGGTACTCGTTGTACGGGCCGGTCTCCGGCGTGGTCCCGGTGGGCGCGACCTCGCGCAGATGCCGCCGCAGCGCGGGGTAGCCGTCGAAGCCCAGGGCGACGGCGAACCGGGTCACGGAGGGCTGGCTGACCCCGGCCAGTTCGGCCAGTTCCACGCTGGACAGGAACGGGACGTCGGCGGCGCGCCGCACCATGCTGTGCGCGATGCGCCGCTGCGTGGGCGTCAGCCGGTGCCCCTCGAAGAGCGCCTGCAGGCGCGCGCCCGGGCCCTCGGTGACGCTCATGACGTGGCTCCCCCTCGACCTGTCCCTCGGTCTTCCCTCGGTCTTCCCTCGGTCTGTTACTCGGCCGGTTCCTCCGCCTATTCACACACCGCGATTCCTGTATGCCGTTATACAGGCGAACGGAGGGCGAACACGACCGGGAACGGGCCACGAAGCGGGCGCCGGGCCCCTGCGGACCCCCCGCCGGCAACGGGGGCTACCCCCAGTGCCATGGGCCGTCGGCCTGCCTACCGTGATCGCATGAGCGGAATGGACGCGCGGGACGCCGAGCTGAAGAAGGAACTCAACGCCACCTTGCAGGCCCGCAGGGAACTGGGCGACGAGTACGAGTCCGCGCTGGTCGACTCGTTCCTGGAGAAGGTCGACCAGCGCATCGACGGCGCGGTGGAGCGCCGGGTGCGCCGGCAGCTCGCCGAACAGCAGATGACGGTGGCCCGGGACTCCCGGGCACCGAAGGCCACGGACAGCTGGGGCGAGCGCTTCGGCTTCGGGATCGTCTCCCTGGTCCTGGCGGTGCCGCTGTCCGCGATCGGCGGGGGCGTGGGCCACCTGTCCGGTCTGGTGGTCGCCTGGCTGGGCATCGTCGGCGTGAACGTCGTCCAGGCCGCACGCGTCAACCCCGGCCTGTTCGGCGGCCACCGCCGGCGGCAGGAGCCGGACGACGCCTGGGAGGACTGAGCAGACGGACGGACCGCCGCCGGGGACGACCGCGGAAGGACTGGACGCGGGGACCACCGCACCCCCGTCACCGGGGGGCGGGACGACGGTGGTCCCCGCGCGGGGACGCGGGCCGGCCAGGCCGCGCGTCCTGGCGTCCGTGGAGGTCCGGGAGCCGCTCCGGAGGTCCTCGACGCCGACACCCCTCACTCTGCCGGACCGGTGTTAAGCGCGTGCTGCGCGCACATGACGCCCGCGTACCGCTTCCGCGAAGTCCACGAAGATCACGTGCGGAGACCGCGTACGGCTCTGCTCCCCGGCGCTCCACGGCGTGCACGGCCGGTTCACCGGCGCTCCACGGCGTGCACGGCCGGTTCACCGGTGCTTCGCCGGCGCTTCGCCGAAGGCCGCCACCGGCCGGCCGTCAGTTCCCGGCCGTCAGTTCCCGCCCTTGGCGAGGAAGGACAGCAGGTCCTGGCGGCTGATCACACCGGTCGGCTTGCCCTCGACCAGGACGATCGCCGCGTCCGCCTCGCCCAGCACGGCCATCAGGTCCGCGACGGGCTCACCGGAGCCGACCTGCGGCAGCGGGGCGGACATGTGCTTCTCCAGCGGGTCCTCGAGCGAGGCGTGCTTGCTGAACAGCGCGTCCAGCAGCTCCCGTTCCACCACCGAGCCGACGACCTCGGCGGCCATCACGTCCGGGTGGCCGGCGCCCGGCTTGACGACCGGCATCTGCGAGACGCCGTACTCGCGCAGCACCTCGATGGCCTGTCCGACCGTCTCGTCGGGGTGCATGTGCACGAGGGACGGGATATGACCGTGCTCCTTGTGGTCGAGGACGGCGCCGACGCGGGCGCTCGGGCCGGCGTCCTCGAGGAAGCCGTAGTCGGCCATCCACTCGTCGTTGAAGATCTTGCTGAGGTAACCGCGCCCGCTGTCCGGGAGCAGCACCACCACGACGTCGTCCTCGCTGAGCCGCTCGGCCACCCGCAGCGCCGCCACGACGGCCATGCCGCACGATCCGCCGACGAGCAGGCCCTCCTCCTTGGCGAGGCGCCGGGTCATCTGGAAGGAGTCCTTGTCGGACACGGGGACGATCTCGTCCGCGACGGTCCGGTCGTAGGCGGTGGGCCAGAAGTCCTCACCCACGCCCTCCACCAGGTACGGCCGCCCGGAGCCGCCCGAGTAGACGGAGCCCTCGGGGTCGGCGCCGATGACCTTGACGCGGCCTTCGCTGGCCTCCTTCAGGTAGCGCCCGGTCCCGGAGATGGTGCCGCCGGTGCCGACTCCGGCCACGAAGTGGGTGATCTTCCCCTCGGTCTGCTCCCACAGCTCCGGTCCGGTGGACTCGTAGTGGCTGAGCGGGTTGTGGGGGTTGGAGTACTGGTCCGGCTTCCAGGCTCCCGGCGTCTCACGGACCAGCCGGTCGGAGACGTTGTAGTAGGAGTCGGGGTGCTCGGGGTCGACGGCGGTCGGGCAGACGACCACCTCCGCCCCGTACGCCCGCAGCACGTTGATCTTGTCCAGGGAGACCTTGTCGGGGCAGACGAAGATGCACTTGTAGCCCTTCTGCTGAGCCACGATGGCAAGACCGACCCCGGTGTTGCCGCTGGTCGGCTCGACGATGGTGCCGCCCGGCTGCAGCTCTCCGCTCTTCTCCGCCGCCTCGATCATGCGCAGGGCGATGCGGTCCTTCACCGATCCGCCGGGGTTGAAGTACTCCACCTTGGCCAGGACGGTCGCCCCGATGCCCTTGGTGACGTTGTTGAGCCTCACGAGCGGGGTGTCGCCGACGAGGCTGATCATCGAGTCGTGGAATCGCACCGTTGTCTCCGGATACTGCAAAAGGTGTGGTTGTCGTGGTGCTGCCAGCCTAGAGCCTGCTCCCGGATCACTGTCCGCCACGACCCGGCCGGGTCGTTCACCCACCGTCGAGATTGGAACACGGTCCGTACGGGGCAAGCACTGGGTGTACGGCTTCGAGGAGGTGGCGGCGAGGCATGACACGCATGTCGAGGGCGAGATCGGCCCGGCGGATCGCGGCGGGCGCGGCGTACGGCGGCGGGGGCGTCGGGCTGGCCGGTGCGGCCGCCGTCGGGCTGCTGCTGGCCGAGGCCCGGCTGGCGCGGTGGCGGGTGGGCAACGGCGTGACTCCTCACGTACCGAACGCGGACGGTCTGTACGGCGCCGCCTACACGGTGCCCGGCGAACCGGCGCTGCGGCTGACGATGCTGGGCGACTCCACGGCCGCCGGCCAGGGGGTGCACCGGGCCGGGCAGACCCCGGGCGCACTGCTGGCGTCGGGTGTCGCGGCGATCGCGGAACGGCCCGTGGGGCTGAGCACGGTGGCGGTGCCCGGAGCCCGCTCCGACGACCTGGACCGGCAGGTGAGCCGGGCCCTGGCCGATCCGGCCCGGGCGCCCGACATCTGCGTGATCATGGTCGGGGCGAACGACGTCACGCACCGTCTGTCACCCGCCCTCTCCGTCCGCCACCTGGCCTCGGCGGTACGCCGGCTGCGGACGGCCGGAGCGGAGGTCGTCGTCGGCACCTGTCCGGACCTGGGCACGATCGAGCCGGTGTGGCAGCCCCTGCGCTGGCTGGCCCGGCGGGCCTCCCGGCAGCTGGCGGCGGCCCAGACGATCGGCACGGTCGAACAGGGCGGGCGCACGGTGTCACTGGGCGATCTGCTGGGTCCCGAGTTCGCGGCGAACCCCCGCGAGCTCTTCGGCCCCGACAACTACCACCCCTCCGCGGAGGGGTACGCCACCGCGGCGATGGCGGTCCTCCCGACGGCCTGCGCGGCCCTCGGCCTGTGGCCGGCGGACCAGGAGCGCCCCGACGCCTCCCGCCGCGAGGGTTTCCTGCCGGTCGCCCGAGCCGCGGCGGAGGCCGCGTCCGAGGCGGGCACGGAGGTCGCGGCGGTGACGCCGGCCGGCTACCGGGGCCCCTGGGCCCTGCTCAAGCGCAGGCGCAGGCGCCGGGTCGGCGAGACGGAACCGTCCCCCGCCAGCCCGTCCGGCGTGTGAGGCGGAGTCCCGGCCCCCGTCCTCCCCGCCCTCCCTGTACACGGGCCACCTTTCCTACACGCACAGTTCACTGTTCGAGAGGCGGTACGTAACCGAATCACCCTCACCCTTCGCGAGGGTGTGTCTCCACTGCCACACTGCTGTCAGGAGCACGCCCCCGCGATGGAAAAGCCGCTTCCGGAATCCACCGGCCAGAGCCGGACCCGTACCCCCTGGTGGGACAACGCCCGGTTCGTGTCCGCCACACTGATCGTGGTCCTGCACACCGTGGGCAGCATCATGGACCGGCACGACTCGCTGCACGCCTTCCATGTCGCGGCCTGGGCCTTCCGGGTCCCGGCCTTCGTCGTGCTGGCGGGTGTCTTCAGCAGTGCGGGGCCGCTCGGCCCACGCCACCTGCGCACCCTGCTGGGCAGCATCGTGCTGCCCGCCCTGATCTTCAGCCTGCTGTTCTCGCTGGAGACGAAGGCGCTCGGCGGTCCCCTGGATCTGCACATCGCCCAGCTGCCGTGGACGCTGTGGTTCCTGATGTCGCTGTTCTGCTGGCGGCTGCTGCTGCCGCTGGTGGTCCAGCTGCGCCATCCGCTGCTGGTCACCACGGCCGTGGCGCTCGGGCTCGGGTACGTGGAGGAGTTCGGGCTCCAGTTCTCGGCCAGCCGGACGCTGGTGTACCTGCCGCTGTTCTACTTCGGCTGGCGGCTGGGCCAGGGCATGCTCCGGGAGTGGTTCGAGAGCCGGTGGAGCCTGCCGGTCGCCGTGGCCGGAGTCCTCGGCTCGCTCACTGCGGCGGCGCTGTGGCACCGGGACATCCCGGGGTACTGGCTCTCCATGCGCCACGCCTACCGGGCCGACACCCCGCTCGGCCTGGAGGGCGCCTGGCTGATCCGACTGGCCGTACTGGCCTCGGCGGCGGCACTGGTGCTCTGCATGCTGCGGCTGATGCCCAGGCGGCGGGTGCCACTGGTCTCCGCGCTCGGGGCGGGCGGGTTCACCGTCTACCTGCTGCACCCACTGGTCATCCTGCCGCTGCGGGAGAAGGGCCTGATCGCCCGGGCGGACACCCCGCTGGAGCTGGTCGCGCTCGTCGCCTTCGGAGTCCTGCTGACGATGGTCCTCGCCTCGCCGTTCGTCCGCAGGCTCGTCCGGCCGCTGACCCGGCCGCCGGTGGGCCGGCTGCTGGCCCCGGCCCCCGCCGCGGCACCCCCGGCGGCCTCCCCGGCGCCCGCGGCGACGCCCCCGTCCGCCCCGGCCGCCATACACCCTAAGCAGGCGCTTAGAGAAGAGGTCCGGATCACACGCTGATGGCCGTGACCGACGGCTTACGTCCGGGTAACTTCCCAAGCAGCCCCGTCCGACCATCCGGTACGTCCTTCCGCCGTCCGACCACCCCCCAACGAGGCGCTACGCGCCGCCCCTCCCCTCAGGAGCCGTGATGCCCGAAGCCGTGATCGTCTCAGCCGCCCGCTCCCCCATCGGCCGTGCCTTCAAGGGCTCCCTGAAGGACGTACGCCCGGACGACCTGACTGCCTCGATCATCCAGGCCGCCCTCGCCAAGGTCCCCGAGCTGGACCCGAGGGACATCGACGACCTGATGCTCGGCTGCGGCCTGCCCGGCGGCGAGCAGGGCAACAACCTCGGCCGCATCGTCGCCGTGCAGATGGGGATGGACCACCTCCCCGGCTGCACCGTCACCCGTTACTGCTCGTCGTCCCTGCAGACCTCCCGCATGGCGCTGCACGCCATCAAGGCCGGGGAGGGCGACGTCTTCATCTCGGCCGGCGTCGAGACGGTCTCCCGGTTCACCAAGGGCAACTCCGACAGCCTTCCCGACACCCGCAACCCGTTCTTCGCCGAGGCCGAGGCCCGTACCGCCGCCGTCGCGGAGCAGGAGGGCACCACCTGGCACGACCCGCGCGAGGACGGTCTCGTCCCGGACGCCTACATCGCGATGGGCCAGACCGCCGAGAACCTGGCGCGCGCCAAGGGCGTCACCCGCCAGGACATGGACGAGTTCGGCGTCCGCTCGCAGAACCTCGCCGAGGAGGCCATCAAGAACGGCTTCTGGGAGCGCGAGATCACCCCGGTGACGCTGCCCGACGGCACCGTCGTCGCCAAGGACGACGGCCCGCGCGCCGGGGTCACCCTGGAGGGCGTCTCCGGCCTCAAGCCCGTCTTCCGCCCCGACGGCCTGGTCACCGCCGGCAACTGCTGCCCGCTCAACGACGGTGCCGCCGCCCTCGTCATCATGAGTGACACCAAGGCCCGTGAGCTCGGTCTGACCCCGCTCGCCCGGATCGTCTCCACCGGCGTCTCCGGCCTCTCCCCCGAGATCATGGGCCTCGGCCCGGTCGAGGCGAGCAAGCAGGCCCTGTCCCGCGCCGGACTCACCATCGACGACATCGACCTGGCCGAGATCAACGAGGCGTTCGCCGCCCAGGTGATCCCCTCCTACCGCGAGCTCGGCATCCCGCTGGAGAAGCTGAACGTCAACGGCGGCGCCATCGCCGTCGGCCACCCCTTCGGCATGACCGGCGCCCGCATCACCGCCACGCTCATCAACTCCCTGCAGTTCCACGACAAGCAGTTCGGCCTGGAGACGATGTGCGTCGGCGGCGGCCAGGGCATGGCCATGGTCATCGAGCGCCTCAGCTGATCGGCCCGACCCGGCCGACCGCCTCGACCCCCTCGACCGGCTTCCTCGGCCGACCGCCGCAGCGAGCCGCACAGTAGCCGGAGCGGCACGGTCGGTGAGACGACGGCCCGGAACCCCCGTACCACCGGGGTTCCGGGCCGTTCCGTGATCCAATCTCCCCCAGGATGTGACCTATCTCCCTCGCCGAGGAGATCCTCGCAGGTCAGAGCCCTGTCCCCACCCAGTCCGGAAACCACACTCTGTCCGTTTCGTGACGTTACGCACTGACAGATGGTTAGTCCGCCCTTCAAGCTGATGTAGGAAGTCGGGGGTCGACTTTGAACCGGGAGTACGTCAGTGAGCGCCATGCCGATCGCCCTGCTGGTCACCACGGTCGCCACCGGCGCCGTGGGCGTCGCTGTCCTGCGCAGCATCTGGGTGCTGCGCCGACAGGTCGCGGCTCTGCACACCGAGCTGGCCAGGAACAACGCCGCCGCCCTGCGCGCGCTGCTGCCCGCCGCCCGCTCGGCCCATGCCGAGGAGATACGCGTGGCCGTGGCCGAGGCCCTCGCGGAGGAACGGGAACGGGAGCTCGCCGAGGCGCGGGCGTTCTGGGCCGCCCAGGAGGCCCGTGACGTCTCCGACGCGCCGACCCTGCTGGGTCTGGCCGACAGTGAGCTGTTCCTGCCGCGGCAGGCCGATTTCGTCGGTCTGGAGCCGGTGACCGAGCCGGGCACCGACGCCGACCCGTACGCGCCCAAGGACTCCAAGGACTTCAGGGACCCCAAGGATCCCAAGGACCTCGTCCAGGGCGGCACCTCCGCGGACTCCCCCGAGCTGGCCGCGGCCCGCCGGCGGCACCCCTCGCACCCGGACTTCGTTCCCGTTCCGGTCCCGGCCGTCGCCGACGACGAGCGCACCGTGTCCACGCTGGAGGAGCTGGCCGCCTCCGAGGTGGAGCTGACCGACGTCCGTCCCGGCCCGCTGGGCACGCTGGACGTCTACGTCTTCGCCGACGGCACGACGCTGTGCATGACACCGGGCCACCGCGAGACCGCGGAGCGCCTGGCCGCGGCCCTGCGCGAGGGCGAGACCCCGTTCCTGCTCGGCGGCTCCGGCGTCTCGGGCGCGTACACCCTGACCTTCGCCTGCGGCGAGGAGAACGTCTACATCCTGGCGGACCGCGTCATCGCGTCCCTCTGACCCGGGGATGACCCGGGGATGACCCGGCGCTGCTCCAGGGCTGACCCGGGGCGCCTCCTCCGCGGTCGCCTACACCCCGGCGCGTTTCTGCGCCTCCTCCACGAGCCGCACCGCCTCCTCGACCTCCCTCTCGTCCCTCAGTACGAGGGCCAGGTCGTGGCCGGCGACGGAGATCTGGTCGGCGGCGGCGAACATGCCCGCGTCGGGCATCTCGCGGGGCTCGGTGCCCGGCTCCTCGACACGCTGGGTCCACCGCGCCAACTCCCTGGCCAGAGCGAGCGCCTCGGCAGCGGCTCCCCGCTGCAGCCGGCTCTGCGGCGCGGCCCGCAGGCGGTCGGCGAAATGGTCCACGGCACGGGTGAGCGGCGTCGTATCAAGCACGCGGTGAGCGTACGCGGCGTGGCAGGGCTGTTGCCAACGGACGAACACTCAGGCACGGTGACCTGAAGGACCGGCTCACACCCCTGCGCTGGAGGCGCCGATGTCCCAAGTCTTCTCCGAGGAGACCCATCGCAACCTGCTCGCCCGTATCCCGCGCTGCACCGGTCGTGAGATCTCCGACTGGCTGCGCACCGTCGAAGAAGGCCCGTCCCTCTTCCGCTTCGAGGAGAAGGTCAGCTGGCTCCGCCACGAGTACGACCTGGCGTACGGCCACGCCAAGGCGATCGTCCACGAGTACGACCTGAGAAGGGCCGCGCGCAAACTGCTCTAGGCACACGCGCCCCCTGGCCGGCACGTCCCACCGTCCGCACCACGGCGAAGGGCCCCGGGGAGACCCCGGGGCCCTTCGCGTGCACGTGCCACCACTGTGGCGTGGCGTCAGTCGCTGCTGTTGAAGATCGCGATGAGCCGCAGGAACTCGAGGTAGATCCACACCAGCGTCAGCGTGAGGCCGAAGGCCGCGAACCATGCCTCCTCGCGCGGAGCGCCGTAGGCGAGGCCGTCCTCGACCTGCTTGAAGTCCAGGGCGAGGAAGCAGGCACCGAGGATGATGCCGACGATGCCGAAGACGATGCCGAGCGGGCCGCTGCGGAAGCCGAGGCCGTCACCGCCGCCGAACACCGCGAACAGCAGGTTCACGCCCATCAGCAGGATGAAGCCGAGCGCGGCCGCCATCACGAAGCCGTAGAAACGGCGGTTGACGCGGATCCAGCCCGCCTTGTACGCCACCAGCACGCCGGCGAAGACCGCCATGGTGCCGAGCACGGCCTGCATGGCCGCACCGTTGGCGACATGGGTGTCGACGATGTTGGAGATGACGCCGAGGAAGACACCCTCGACGGCGGCGTACGTCAGGATCAGCGCGGGCGAGGCCTTGCGCTTGAACGACTGCACGAGCGCCAGGACCATGCCGAGCAGCGCGGCGCCGATGCCGATGCCGTAGGCCCGGCTGATGTTGGCCTCGTCGACGGGCAACAGGGCCCAGGAGAGGGCCGCGGCGACGATGAGCAGGCCGAGCGTGCTCGCCGTGCGCATGATGACGTCGTCGATGGTCATCCGGCCGGTCGCGGCCGGCGCCTGCGGCGGCGCGCCGTGCTGCAGATCCTGCTGTCCGTACGGGTTCTGCGCGTAGGGGTTCTGCGCGTACGGGCTACCGGTGGGCTGCGCGTACGGGTTGCCCTGCGTGGCGACAGCGGGACCCCCGGCCTGCGGCGCGGTGTTGAAGCCCGCGTAGCCGTTGTCGCGGCTGAACCCCCGTCGCGAGAAGACCGGGTTTCTGCTCCTCATTGCACTCCTCCATGGCCACACAGCATGGCCTTGGGCTCAAGAGTAATGGGTAGGCAAAGGAAAGACCCCCTGCCTAGGAAGGATCTTTCCCTCGTCATGCTGCGCAACACGCTACGCGGCCGCGTGATTCCCCTCACCGCAGGGGCTCGAACCATGACCGACCTGGAACCTGTCCGGAACCGGCCGGAGATCACCCGCGGCCGGCCGCTCCCGCACCGTCCCCGGTCTCCTCGGAGGCCGCCTCGACGATCACATGCCGGCCGGAGACCTCGAGGACCGGCCCGGGAACGGTGATGCGCACGGGCGTCCCATCGGCCCGGCCCTTGCCGTGGTCGCCCAGCACCAGCCCGGAGCCCCACCCCCAGAGCCCGCCGTCGGTGTCGACGGCGAGGCCGGTGTACTGGAAGGCCGCGATGCTCCGGACGGCGGGAAGGCCCCGCACCCGGACCGGCTTCGCCGAGGAGTGCTCCGAGGTGTCGCCGTCGCCGAGGACACCGCTCGCCCCGCGCCCCCAGGCCCAGACGGCACCGTCCTCGTCGAGGGCGAACGCGAGGTCCTCGCCGCCCGCCACCCGCACGATGTTCTCCAGCCCCGGCACCAGCACCGGACGCCCGGTCTGGCCGCCGTGCGGCTCCACGCCGAGCAGTCCGTGAGCGTTGTTCCCCCAGGCGCAGACCCGGCCGTCGCCCCTCACCGCGACCACCGCGCCGCCCGCCGAGGCCACGTCGACGACGCCCTCGACGCCGTCGACCTCCGTCAGGCCGGTGCCGTCCTCGTCCCCCAGGACGTCGGTGAGGTTGATGCCCCACCCGAGCACCCGCCCGTCGGACCGCAGGGCGAACGTGGTGAGGGACCCCGGCCCCATGGAGACGACGTCCTCGGCACCGGGGACGGTGCGGGGCGTGGGCACCCCCTGGTGCCCTTCCCTCTTCCCCGCGTTGACCAGGATGTTCTGCGACCCCCAGGCCGTCACCGTGCCGTCCCGCCGTACGACGAAGAACGTCTCACCGCCGACGTGGACGGAGCGCGCGTCGCTGATCCCGGCCACCCGGCGCGGCTCGCCCTCGTAGACGCGTTCGTGCGCACCCTGCCCCAGGGAGCCCTTGATGTTGGTGCCGTACGCCCAGACGGTGCCGTCGGCCTTCACCGCCACGGTGGTGTAGCCGCTGTCGGCGACCGAGACGACGTCCGACCACCCCGGCACCGCGCCCCCGGCCCGCGCACCGTCGGGCAGACCGGAGTGCGGCCCGTACGCCCACACCGCACCGGTCTGCGGCCGCGCCGGGTCCGGACGCCCGGCGGACCCCCCGTCCGGACAGCCCGGCGCCCCGATCACCGCCCGGTCCGCCTTGCTGCACCCGGCCAGCCCGAGCACGGCCACCCCCGCGACCAGCACCCGCAGCCACACCGAACCGACCACAGCCCCCACCCCCGTCGAGAAACCCCCGAGGCACGAACCGCCCCGGACACCCGGATCATCACATCCCCCTGACCCGTTTCCGATGAGTCGTCGTACTCACAAAGGGTGTGGGCGGTACCCAGGTCCGAGGTCTACGAGACTCGGAAAACCCTGGAAGCCGTCTGCGCCCGCGACGCCGACAAGCTGGAGCGCACGATCCAGGGCATCGAGTACGAGGCCCAGGTCCCACCGGGCGACAGGTCCACCACCGCGCCACCGGCTCGGCATTCCCACGGATCGGCCACGGTGGGGGTGATAGTGCCCGGAGCCGGACTTGAACCGGCACGCCCCTCGCCGGGGCAGCGAGGTTTAAGCTCGCCGTGTCTGCATTCCACCATCCGGGCAGGCCAAGGGCTCCGCGTCGGGCACCCGCCGAGCCTATCGGGACCCCTCTCCCCCACAGCAGGGCGGTGACCCCATGTTGTCTTATTTTATTGGCGCCTGAGGGAGCATCAGGCCACGGAAAGCGCCATCAGCACTTGCCACAAGCCTTGTTGACCAGGGCCGGCCGCGCATGCGGAATGACGGAATTTCACCGTACGAACAAGGGCGCTCCACCCGTTCTGCCGATGTCCACCGCTCGGGCCGTCTCCTCCCGGAGGCAGGGGCGGGCGTCATCCCCAGGTATGACCGCCGCCCCGGCGGTCAGCCCCGAGTCGCCCCCCACAACCGGAGCAGCGGCTGACTACACGGCGGTGAACACGCGAAACGATGGACCACGTCCCCGTTCCGGCGAAACAGCCGTCCCGACAGGAGTGTCCATCCCGTGACCACCGCACCCTCCCCCGGACTCCGCCCGGGGGGACCCCCCGCCGACCGGATCACCACCGTGGCCGCGCGCGCCACGGACCTGTCGAAGATCTACGGCCAGGGCGAGACCCAGGTGGTCGCCCTCGACCAGGTCTCCGTCGGCTTCCAGCAGGCAGAGTTCACCGCGATCATGGGCCCGTCGGGGTCCGGCAAGTCCACGCTGATGCACTGCGTCGCCGGTCTCGACACGTTCTCGTCCGGTTCCGTGCGCATCGGTGACACCGAGCTGGGCTCCCTGAAGGACAAGCAGCTGACCAAGCTGCGCCGGGACAAGATCGGCTTCATCTTCCAGGCGTTCAACCTGCTGCCGACCCTCACGGCCCTGGAGAACATCACCCTTCCGATGGACATCGCGGGGCGCAAGCCGGACAAGGAGTGGCTGGAGAAGGTGATCCGGATGGTCGGCCTGTCCGACCGGCTGAGCCACCGGCCCGCGCAGCTGTCCGGCGGGCAGCAGCAACGGGTGGCCGTGGCGCGGGCGTTGGCCTCCCAGCCCGACATCATCTTCGGCGACGAGCCCACCGGAAACCTGGACTCCCGCTCCGGCGCCGAGGTGTTGGGCTTCCTGCGCAACTCCGTGCGCGAGCTGGGGCAGACGGTGGTCATGGTGACCCACGACCCGGTCGCCGCGGCCTACGCGGACCGGGTGGTGTTCCTCGCGGACGGCAGGATCGTGGACGAGATGCACGGGCCGACGGCCGACTCGGTGCTCGACCGCATGAAGAAGTTCGACGCCAAGGGGCGCACCAGCTGAGACAACGTCAGCAGGGTCACGTCCGCCGTTGATCGAGGTTCCGTCAGCGGTCGACGCCCCGATGCCGACGCCCCGCCGCACCTCCCGCGGCCCGCATCCCCACCCTCATACCTACATACCCGAGAAGACACCCATGTTCCGTACCGCCTTGCGCAACGTGCTCGCGCACAAGGCCCGGCTCCTGATGACCGTGCTCGCCGTGATGCTCGGCGTGGCCTTCGTGTCGGGGACCCTGGTCTTCACCAACACCATCTCCGACGCTCTCCAGAAGCAGTCCGCCAAGGGCTTCGACCACATCGACGTCGCCGTCACCGCCGAGTGGAGGGAGCCCGAGGGCGACAAGCCCGGCGAGTACCACGAGCTGACTCCGGCCATGGTCGACGACAGCGCCGGGGTGCCCGGTGCCGCGCGGGCCATCGGGGTCGTCCAGGGGTTCACCGCCCTCGCGGGCAAGGACGGCAAGCTGGTCGGCGACGGCTTCCAGTCGCAGGGCGGCAACTACTGGGGCGACGACGACCCCCGCTACCCGCTGACCGACGGACGCGCGCCCAAGGGCGCCGACGAGATCCTCATCGACTCCGAGACCGCGAAGCGCACCGGCTACCAGGTCGGTGACACCGTACGGATGTCGGTCGACGGTCCCGTGCTGGAGCCGGTCGTCACCGGTGTCTTCACCACGGACGACGGCAATGTCGCGGCCGGTGGAAGCCTCACCCTGTTCGACACCGCGACCGCGCAGAGGATGTTCGGCAAGGCGGGCACGTTCGACGAGATCGCCGTCAAGGCGAAGGACGGCGTCTCCGAGGCGGCGCTGCAGTCGCAGCTGGAGAAGGCGCTGCCCGCCGGCACCGTCAGCACCAGAACCGGCGGCGAACTCGCCGACGCGCAGGCGGAGATGATCGCCTCGTCGATGAGCGGTCTGAAGCAGGGCCTGCTGGTGTTCGCCGGTATCGCGTTGTTCGTCGGTACGTTCATCATCGCCAACACCTTCACCATGCTGGTCGCCCAGCGCACCAGGGAACTGGCGCTGATGCGCGCGGTCGGCGCCTCCCGCCGGCAGGTCACGCGGTCGGTGCTGATCGAGGCGTTCCTGGTGGGTGCGGTCGCCGCCGTGGTCGGGCTGCTCACCGGTGTCGGCATCGGCGCCGGGCTGCGGTCCCTGGTGGGGTCGCTGGGCGCGACCATGCCCGACGGCCCCCTGGTGGTCACGCCGGGCACCGTCGGCACCGCGTTCGCGGTCGGCATCCTGATCACCATGCTCGCCGCCTGGCTGCCCGGGCGGCGGGCCGCGAAGATCCCGCCGGTGGCGGCGATGAGCTCGGTGCACGCCCAGGCGACGACCAGGTCGCTGGTGCTGCGCAACACGCTCGGCGCGCTCTTCGCGGGGGCCGGTGTCGCGGTGGTCCTCGTGGCCACGACGATGGACGCCTCGGACGGCCAGGCCCCCATGGGGCTCGGCGCGGTGCTGCTGATCATCGGTGTGTTCGTCCTGACGCCCCTGCTGTCCCGCCCGCTGATCGCCGCCGCGGCTCCGGTGCTCCGCCTCTTCGGGGTGTCCGGGAAGCTGGCCCGGCAGAACTCGGTGCGCAATCCGCGCCGTACCGCCGCGACCGCGTCCGCGCTGATGATCGGTCTCACCCTGATCACCGGTATGACGGTGGTGGCGGGCAGCCTGCAGAAGTCCATCGACAAGATGGCGTCCTCCTCGATCAAGGCCGACTACGTGGTGTCCATGGCGAACGGCCACGGGCTGACGCCGGACGTGGGGCGCATGCTGCGGGAGGCCGACGGCGTCACCGCCGTCAGCCCCATGCGCAACGCGGCGGCCCGCATCGACGGGGAGACCGCGTTCCTGACCGGTGTCGACGGCGCCGCGATCGGCGGGCTGACCGAGTTCCCGGTCCGGGAGGGCGCCTTCGAGGTGGGCGGCACGCGGATCGTCGTCGACCACGAGACGGCCGAGCGCCGCGGCTGGAAGGCCGGTTCCGGCCTCACCATCGCCTACGAGGACGGCAAGAAGCAGAAGCTGACGGTCGCCGGTGTCTACGAGGGCAACGAGATGTTCCGCGGCATCATGCTCGACACCGCGACGCTCGCCCCGCACCAGTCGGACCCGGACGACATGCTGCTCCTGGTGAAGACCTCCGACGGCGCCTCCGACGCGGCGAAGGACAGTCTGGCGAAGGCCCTCGGCGCCAACCCCGCGATCAAGGTCCAGGACAAGCAGGACCTCTCCAACGAGCTGGCGCAGATGTTCACGCTGATCCTGAACATGGTCTACGGCCTGCTGGCCATGGCCGTGCTGGTCGCGGTGATCGGGGTCATCAACACCCTGGCCATGTCGGTGTTCGAGCGGTCCCAGGAGATCGGCATGCTGCGCGCGATCGGCCTGGACCGCCAGGGCGTCAAGCGGATGGTCCGCCTGGAGTCCCTGGTGATCTCCCTGTTCGGCGGGGTGCTCGGCATCGGGCTGGGCGTGTTCTTCGGCTGGGCGGCCGGTCAGCTCCTGGGTGCCAGGATGCCGACGTACGAACTGGTCCTGCCCTGGGAGCGGCTGACGCTCTTCCTGCTGCTGGCCGGTGTCGTGGGCGTGCTGGCGGCGCTGTGGCCGGCCCGGCGGGCGGCCCGGCTGAACATGCTGCAGGCGATCAAGACCGAGTGACCGGGCAGGAGGCGCGGCACGCGCGGCCGAACAGCACGCGCGGGCGGGCCCCGTCGCGGTGACCGACGACCGGTCACCGCGACGGGGCCCGCCCCTTCCGCGTCGGGGCCCGGGGTGAGCCGGTCAGTTCCAGGTGCGGGCGCGCAGGGGGAGGCCGGAGGTGCCGGAGGCGGGGGTCTTCACGGCCAGCACCTGGTTGACGCCGATGCGGCCGTGTTCGAAGGCGAGCGCGGAGGCGGCCATGTACAGCAGCCAGACGCGGGCACGTCCCGGGCCGGCGAGTTCGACGGCCCGGTCCCACCCCGCCTCCAGCTGCGCCACCCAGCGGCGCAGGGTGAGGGCGTAGTGCTCGCGGAGCGACTCGACGTCACACGCCTCGAAGCCGGCCCGCTCCAGCAGGGACACCGTGGTGCCCACGGGGGCGAGTTCACCGTCGGGGAAGACGTAGGCGTCCATGAACGGGTTCAGGCGGTACGCCGATTCGTCCCGCTGCGGGCGGCGCGCGATCTGGTGGTTCAGCAGCCGTCCGCCGGGCTTCAGGAGGCGGTGCAGGACCGTGGCGTACTCCAGGTACCGCTGGGAGCCGACGTGTTCGGCCATGCCGATCGAGGAGATCGCGTCGTAGGGGCCGTCCGGGACGTCCCGGTAGTCCTGGACCCTGATCTCGACGCGGTCGGTGAGCCCTTCGTCGGCGACGCGCTTACGGGCGTAGGCGGCCTGCTCCCCGGAGAGGGTGATGCCGACGACGTCCACCTCGTGCTCGCGGGCGGCGTGGATCGCCATGGAGCCCCAGCCGCAGCCGACGTCCAGCAGGCGCCGGCCCGGTGTCAGGGCGAGCTTGCGGCAGACGAGTTCCAGCTTGTCGCGCTGGGCCTCCTCGAGGGTGCCCCGCGGGGGCGGGGCCGGCCAGTAGGCGCAGGAGTACACCATGGACGGGCCGAGGACGATCTCGTAGAAGTCGTTGCCGACGTCGTAGTGGTGGCTGATGGCGCGTCGGTCGCTGCGCTTGGTGTGCAGGCCGCGGCGGGGCCTGCGGGCCTCCTCCGGGGGCGGGCCGGGCGGCAGCGGCGGGCCGGCCAGCGCGAGGAGGCCGCGGACGGCGGAACGGACCTCGGGGTCGCGCAGCGACCGGGCCGGGGCGGGGGCGCCCTCAGCGCGCTCCCAGAGGAGGCCGGAGAGCAGGTCGAGGGCGGTGTAGAGGTCGCCGTCGACGCCCAGGTCGCCGGCCACCCAGGCGCGGGCGAGGCCGAGTTCGCCCGGCTTCCACAGCAGGTGGCGCACGGCCCGGCGGTTGCGTACGACGAGGGTCGGTGCGCCCGGGGGGCCGGCCTGTGATCCGTCCCAGGCGCGGATGCGCAGCGGGACGGGCGTGCCCAGCAACTGTTCGACGAGGCCCTTCAGCCGCGGAGCGGCGTCTCTCATGGTGTACACCTCCGCTAGGTGCGTCCCCTGCTCGAGCGAGGTCGAGAGCTCGGGGAAGGCGATCCCGGAATGTCCTCACCACGTAAACACCTGCGGCCGCCGGAACGTACCCGGCACGCGTCAGAAACAGGCAAAAGCACCGAAGGGGCCACCCGCACCACGGATGGCGGGCGACCCCTTCGGGTGACCGATGAGCCTGGGACCGGACGGGTCCGGGACCGGTCCGGGGACCGGCGGCTCAGGAAGCCTTGGCCTCGGCCTTCTCCGTCTTCTCGGTCTTCACCGGCTCCGCGGCCGCGGGCACCGGCGCCGGCTTCGCGGCCTCGTAGAACTCCTCGCGCGGGGACTCGATCGCGCCCAGGGACACGACCTCGCGCTTGAGGAACATGGCGAGGGTCCAGTCGGCGAAGACACGGATCTTGCGGTTGAAGGTCGGCATCGCCATGCCGTGGTACGTGCGGTGCATGTACCAGGCCAGCCGGCCCTTCAGCTTGATCTTCATCTTGCCGACGACGATCATCGCGACGCCCTTGTGCAGGCCGAGGCCCGCCACCGCGCCCTTGTTGGCGTGGCTGTACTCCTTCTGCGGGAAGCCCCTCATGGCGGAGACCACGTTGTCGCCGAGCACCTTGGCCTGGCGCAGCGCGTGCTGGGCGTTCGGCGGGCACCAGGCGTTCTCGTTGCCGGCCTTGCGGCCCACGAGGTCCGGCACCTGGGCGTTGTCGCCCGCGGCCCAGATGTAGTCACTGTCGGTGACCTGGAGGGTCGGCTGGGTGTCGACGTGGCCGCGCGGGCCCAGCGGCAGGCCGAAGCGGGCCAGGGCCGGGTTGGGCTTGACGCCCGCCGTCCACACGATGGTGTGGGAGTCGACCTCGAGGCCGTTCTTCAGCACGACGTGGCCGTCGACGCAGGAGTCCATGGAGGTGGAGAGGTAGACCTCGACGCCGCGGCTCTCGAGGTGCTCCTTGCCGTACTGGCCGAGCTTCGGACCCACCTCGGGGAGGATCTTGTCGGCGGCGTCGACGAGGATGAAGCGCATGTCCTCACGGGACACGTTCTTGTAGTACTTGGCCGCGTCCCGGGCCAGGTCCTCGACCTCGCCGATGGTCTCCGCGCCCGCGAAGCCGCCGCCGACGAAGACGAAGGTGAGCGCCTTGCGGCGGATCTCCTCGTCCGTGGTGGAGTCGGCCTTGTCGAGCTGCTCGAGGACGTGGTTGCGCAGGCCGATGGCCTCCTCGATGCCCTTCATGCCGATGCCCTGCTCGGCGAGGCCGGGGATCGGGAAGGTGCGGGAGACCGCGCCGAGCGCGATCACCAGGTAGTCGAAGGGCAGTTCGTAGGCCTCGCCGACCAGCGGCGCGACCGTGGCGACCTTGCGGTCCTGGTCGATGGTGGTGACCCGGCCGGTGAGGACCTCCGCCTTGGGAAGCACGCGTCGCAGGGGGACGACGACGTGCCGCGGGGAGATGTTGCCGGCGGCGGCTTCGGGCAGGAAGGGCTGGTAGGTCATGTACGACCGCGGGTCGACGACGGTGACGGTCGCCTCGCCGTAGCGCATCTTCTTCTGGATGCGCCGAGCTGCGTACAGGCCTACGTACCCACCGCCTACTACGAGGATCCTGGGACGCTCCGTGGTGCTCATGCCATCGAGTATCCCCCCGCCCTCAGGGGTGAGCTCGTGCGCCCCTTCACAAGCTCGGTCAGTGCCTGTGTTACACTTCCCGACTTTTGTGATCAAGTCCACGCCGGGAAACGGGAACGAGTACTCGGCCCGATCCGTTGTCAATACCTCGTGAGCTGCATCTCTTTGGATTTTCGGGCACCGCGAGACCATGAGCAGGGCTTCCGCGGCGACCGGTCCGGGGGTATCCGCCCGCCCCTTCTGAACGTGTTCAAAGGGGGTTTGGGTGCCCGAAAGGGTCAACCGGGCCCTCTTCTTCGACTCACGGAGGCCGATTCCTTGTGAAGAACTTCACGAACTTTCCCGCCGACACCCGCCGGAAGGGGCCCATCGGCCCTACCGATCACCGCTCAAACGGTATCCACCCTGCTCAGCAGAGTCCTGCTCACCGACGGCGACGGACCACGCGATGCCGTCCAGGATGCCCCACGGACGCGGCTCCCGTATCCAGCAGCGTGTACACGCGAGCGCGTACACTTGACTCATGACCGATAACACCGTGACCGTCAGGGACGCACGCGCACACCTCTCGGAACACATCAACCGGGCCGAGGAAGGCACTCCGACGGTCATCACACGCAACGGCGCCCCGGTCGCCGCAGTCGTGCCGATCTCCGACTTCGAAGCACTGGAGGAGGCTGCTGACGTGATGCTGGCCCGCGAGGCGGAAGCAGTTCTGGCCGACGGCGGGCCCACCGTTTCCATGGCCGAGTTGCTGGCGGACCTGTTCAGCGAGCGCGGTGAAGGCGCGGCGTGAAGTACGCGTTCCGGTTCACCACGGCAGCACAGCGGCAGCTCCGGTCCATCAGCCGGCACGACGCGATGCGCATCCTCACCGCACTGACCGCGCTCGGCGACGATCCGTACCGCGAGGACGCCGACGTCAAGAAGCTCACCGGCCCGTCGGGGCTCTACCGGCTGCGGGTCGGCAGCTACCGGGTCGCCTACCAGATCAACGACGGCGAACTCGTCATCCTCGTCGTCAAAGTGGGCGACCGACGGGACGTCTACCGCAACCTGTAGCGCCCCGTCCCCTCTCTCATCCCTCGTCGATCGCCAAGGACCACGCGATGCCGTCCAGGATGTCGTGTTCGCTGACCACGACCTCCTTCGCGTCGATCCGTTCCATGATCGAGAGGAGGACGAGGGCACCCGCCCCGATCACGTCGACGCGGCCCGGGTGCATGGACGGGACCGCCGCGCGCTCGGCGTGGGTGGCGCGCAGCAGCCACTCGGTGATCTCGCGGACGCGTTCCCGGGAGACCCGGGAGTGGTGGATGGCCGCCGAGTCGTACGCGGGAAGGTCCTGGGCGATCGCCGAGACCGTCGTGACCGAGCCGGCCAGGCCGACCAGGGTGCGCGCCTCGCGCAGCGGGACCGTCTCCTCGGCCCGGTCGAGGGCGGCCTCGATGTCGGCGCGCATCGCCGCGATCTGCCGCTCGGTCGGCGGGTCCGCCACCGCCCCGTCCCGCACCAGGTGCCGCTCGGTCATCCGCACACAGCCCACGTCGACGGACCGGGCCCCGCCCACGCGGTCGTCGCCGACGACGAACTCGGTGGAGCCGCCGCCGATGTCCACCACCAGGAACGGGCGGCGCAGGTCAGCCCGCCCCGTCAGTTCCTTGGTGGCGCCGGTGAAGGAGAACTCGGCCTCCTGGTCGCCGGTGACGACCTCGGGCTCCACGCCGAGGACGTCCAGCACCCCGCGCACGAACTCGTCCCGGTTCTCGGCGTCGCGGGAGGCGGAGGTGGCGACGAAGCGCAGGCGCTGCGCGCCGTGCTCCTTGATGGCCTCCGCGTACGCACGGCAGGCGGCGAACGTCCGCTCCAGCGCCTCGGGGGCGAGCCGGCCCGTGCGGTCGACGTCCTGGCCGAGCCGGACGATCGTCATGCGCCGGTCCAGGTCGACGAGTTCACCCGTCCGGGGGTCGGCGTCGGCCACCAGGAGCCGGATGGAGTTCGTACCGCAGTCGACGGCGGCGACCCGGGTCATCGGTCGTCCTCCTTGGAAGTGGCCGGCTCGTCGCCGGGCGGGGTCACGCACGGGCCCTTGCGCCACCACTGGGGCAGCATCGCGAGCGCCTCGTCGCCCAGCGGGTTGACGCCGGGGCCGGCGGCCAGCGAGTGGGCGACCAGGACGTGCAGGCACTTCACCCGGTCCGGCATCCCGCCGGCGCTCGGGAAGTTCCTCAGTTCCTCGATCTCGTCGCGGCGCCGGATGTAGTCCTCGTGCGCCGCGCGGTAGGCGGCCGCCAGCTCCGGGTCCGCCGCCAGCCGCTCCGTCATCTCCTTCATCACGCCGTTCGCCTCCAGCGTGCCGATCGCGGAGTTCGCCTTCGGGCACGTCAGGTAGTACAGCGTCGGGAAGGGGGTGCCGTCGGGCAGCCTCGGCGCGGTCTCGACGACGTCGGGCTGTCCGCAGGGACAGCGGTGCGCGATGGCGCGCAGCCCGCGCGGGGGCCGCCCGAGCTGCTGCTTGAAGGCCTCGACGTCCGCGTCGGTCGGCTCGGTGCGCGGGGTCGTGGGCGGAGGGGTGTCCATACGTGTCTTTCTGCGGGTCTCTGTACGGGACGTGCGGCCCTCCCGGACTCCTGGAGGGCTCCTGAAGGGCTTCAGCGGGCCCAGAGGGCTCCGGAAGGCGGTGGCCCGGAACGACGGCTGAGGGTAGTAAGGCTAAACCCGGGGCTCACCGCGCGGCGGCGTCGGACCTGTCGACCCCGTCCCAGACGTTCGCGTACCAGGGGCGGTCGGCCGCTCCGAGGTCGGTGCGCGACTTCTCGGCCGTGCCCGGGTCGATCACGATGTAGCCGGTCTCGCCGGGCATGACGTAGTGCAGCCGCTCGCGGGCCCGCTGCTCGGCGTAGGCGTCGTCCTGCCAGCGTGCCTTGAGGTCGCGCAGTTCCTCGACCCGCCGGCGGGCCTCGTCCTGCTCCTGCTGGAGGTCGGCGATCTCGGCGCGCTGGGACACGTACTGCCGCATGGGGTAGGCGAGCGCCACGATCAGCGAGCAGACCACCAGGGCGAGCAGCGCGGCCCGGCCGGTCAGCCGGGAACGGCGGGCCTGGCGTCTGGTCTGCGAACGGTAGACCCGGGCCGCGGTCTGCTCACCGATCAGCCGGATCCTGGTAGCGGTGGAGAAGCGGTCCCGGTCCTTCACGGCCATGTCCCCGTCTCCCGTTCACATTTCATACGCGCGTACGTCCCCGGACACGGTACGGGACCGTCTCCGGGGACGTACGGACGACTGGCGGAGCCGGGTCGTCAGGCGTTGCGGAACCGCGGGAAGGCGCTGCGGCCCGCGTACACCGCGGCGTCGTCGAGGATCTCCTCGATGCGCAGCAGCTGGTTGTACTTGGCCACGCGCTCGGAACGGGCCGGGGCGCCGGTCTTGATCTGGCCGCAGTTGGTGGCGACGGCCAGGTCGGCGATGGTGACGTCCTCGGTCTCGCCGGAGCGGTGCGACATCATGCACTTGAAGCCGTTGCGCTGGGCCAGCTCGACGGCGTCCAGGGTCTCGGTCAGCGAACCGATCTGGTTCACCTTCACCAGCAGCGCGTTGGCGGTGGCCTCCTCGATGCCGCGGGCCAGGCGCTCCGGGTTGGTGACGAACAGGTCGTCGCCGACGATCTGGACCTTGTCGCCGAGCTTGTCGGTGAGGGCCTTCCAGCCGTCCCAGTCGTCCTCGAACAGCGGGTCCTCGATGGAGACCAGCGGGTACGCCTCGACCAGCTCGGCGTAGTACTCCGTCATCTCGGCGGCGGAGCGCTCCTTGCCCTCGAAGACGTACGAGCCGTCCTTGTAGAACTCGGAGGCGGCGACGTCGAGCGCCAGGGCGATCTGCTCGCCGGGGGTGTAACCGGCTTCCTTGATGGCCTCGAGGATGAGGTCGAGGGCCTCGCGGTTGGAGCCGAGGTTCGGGGCGAAGCCGCCCTCGTCGCCGAGGCCGGTGGCCAGGCCCTTGCTCTTCAGGACCTTCTTCAGCGTGTGGTAGACCTCGGTGCCCCAGCGCAGGGCCTCGGAGAAGGACTCCGCGCCGATCGGGGCGATCATGAACTCCTGGATGTCCACATTGGAGTCCGCGTGCGAGCCGCCGTTGAGGATGTTCATCATCGGCACCGGCAGCAGGTGCGCGTTGGGTCCGCCCAGGTAGCGGAAGAGGGGCAGGTCGCTGGCCTCGGAGGCGGCGTGGGCGACGGCCAGGGAGACGCCGAGGATGGCGTTGGCGCCGAGGGAGCCCTTGTTGTCGGTGGCGTCCAGGTCGAACATCGCCTGGTCGATCAGGCGCTGCTCGGTGGCGTCGTAGCCGACCAGCTCCGGGCCGATCTGCTCGATGACGGCCAGGACGGCCTTCTCCACTCCCTTGCCCTGGTAACGGTCGGGGTCACCGTCACGGAGTTCGATGGCCTCGAAGGCGCCGGTGGAGGCACCGGACGGAACGGCGGCACGACCCGTGCTGCCGTCGTCGAGGCCGACCTCGACCTCGACGGTGGGGTTGCCTCGGGAGTCCAGGATTTCCCGGGCTACGACGACGTCGATGGACGGCACGAGCATCTCCTTCATGGATGTGACGTGGATCAGCCGGGCCACGGGGCCCTGCGGAACCGAGCCTATCCGGCTCCGGGCGATCGGCCATCCGGTCGGCCGCCCCTCGGACGGAACCGAGAGTAAATTGTTTCCGAATGGAACAAAGACGGATCCGGAAACCGGGTCCCTCGTGTCCGCCGACCGGTACCGAGCACCGGACGTCGGGCACCGGGCGTCGGCAAGGACCCGCCCGTACGGAAAAGCCCCGCCCCGGTGCGTACGGGGAACACGCACCGGGGCGGGGGAAACCCCGTGGGGACGGGGAGGGGCTCCGTGGGGACGGAGCCCCCTGGGCCTGCGGCCGCGCCTTACTTCAGGTGCAGCTGCTGACCCGGGTAGATGAGGTCGGCGTCCTCGACGATGTCGTCGTTCAGCTCGAACACCTTGTTCCAGCCGCCCTTGACGTCGTGCTCCTCGGCGATCGAGCTGAGGGTGTCGCCCTTGACCACCTTGTACTCGCCGTCGCCCTTCTCGACCTTCTCGCCGGTCGGGGTGGTGACGGTCTTCTTCTCGGCGGCCGGACGCTCGTCGGAGCGGGAGGCCTTCTGCTCGGTGGAGCGCTCGGGGGCGGAGCCGGTGCTCTGCTTCTGAGTGCTCTGCTTCCGGGCGCTCTGTTCCTGAGCGTCCTGCTTCTGGGTGTTCTGCGAGTTCTGGGTGTTTTGCGAGGAACCGCTGTTCTGGTTGCCGGCGTTCTGGTTGCCGGAGCCGCCACCGGTGTGGGCGGCGTTGGACAGGCCCTTGCCGCAGACCGGCCAGGCGCCCTTGCCCTGGCCCGCGAGGACCTTCTCGGCTATCTCGATCTGCTGGGACTTGCTGGCCCGGTCGGCGGTGGCGGCGTACTGCGTGCCGCCGTAGCCGGCCCAGGTGGAGGCGGAGAACTGCAGGCCGCCGTAGTAGCCGTTGCCGGTGTTGATGGACCAGTTGCCGCCGGACTCGCACTGGGCGACGGTGTCCCACTCGGAGGCGGTGGCGGCGGAAGCGTTGCCGGCCGCCATCAGCGGGGCGGCGACGGCGGCACCCGTGACGCCGGCGACGGCGATGACCCGGGTGGCCTTGGACGGACGACGGTGCTTGCCCTTGCCGGAAAACAGCATGGAGGATCCCCTCACCGACGCCTACGAGGTGAGCTGTCGGGTTCGGGCCGGTTGAGTTGCCCGGCCGCGTCCCTCCCGGGACACGGCTTCACCCCTAGCCGATCCGGCGTCAATCTCCGGATGCGGCGCCTACCTTGGTTCCCCCGCTCCTGCCTACGGCGCATGACGCGACGAGTGTTCCCGTGCTGCCACTGGCAGGATTCGGCGTGGCGGCAGCCGGGGCCCGCGGTGGCGAGCGGTCCTGACCGTAGACACGCGCCCTGCGGATAATCAAAGACGATCAGGGCTTCTGAGACCTATCTCTCATCGCCTTTATAACGGACATTCAGCACGAAATATGACCTCAACTGCCGCCATCGACGCGCCTTTTCGAATGTCAGCCCTCGCCCGACCCGAATCCGAACACAAGCGCCTGACCGGGAAGGATGGGGTCGGAGACCGCCGCGCCCGCGGCCTCGTCGCCCCCGCTGTACTGGGTGAGCCATCCACCGCCGAGCGCAAGGGAGTCGGCGGCGACCGAGGGACCGATTCCGGCACCCACGGGAGCCCTGTCGGTCCGGGGCGAGCCGTCGAGGCCGCGCGAGAGGCCGAGACCGCCACGCGAGGCGTGCCGGCCGGAGCTTCCGGACTCGCGGTCCTCGCGCACCTGCTCCTCGGCGCTGGCGCCGCGGTGACGGCCGGTGGGGGCCTCACTCGCGGATGTGTCCGAAGAACCCGCCTTCTGTCCCGACTTGCCCGAGTCGCCCCCCTTGGCGGAGGCCGAGGCGGAGGGAGGAGCGGAAGCGGAGGGAGAGGCGTCCGGCTCGGCGTCCGAACCGCCGGACTTGGACCCTTCGTCCACCTCCTGCCCCTTACCTCCCTCAGCACTCTTGTCGCCGTTGCCCCCGTTGCCGCCCTTGCCGTCCGACGAGGCGCCGGAGGACTGCGAGGGCGCCGGGGTGGCGGAGCCTCCGGTGCCGGACGAGTCGCACGACGAGCCGCCGTCCGCGCCGGTGTCGGCGCCGGCCTTGCCCGAGTCGCCGCCCAGGCCCGACAGCAGGCCGCAGGCCCGCCACGCACCGACCCCCTGGTCGGCGAGGACCTTCTCGGCCACGGCTATCTGCTGCCCACGGCTGGCCTGGTCGGCACTGGACGCGTAGTCGAGGCCGCCGTACTTCTCCCAGTCCGCCTGGGTCAACTGCAGGCCGCCGTAGTAGCCGTTGCCGGAGTTCTGGCTCCATGAGCCACCGGTCTCGCACTCCGCGACCCGGTCCCAGGTCGGACCCTCGGCCGCGCTGGCGCCGCTGGCCCCGAGAAGCGGAATCGCGATGGCTGAGCCGGTCACTCCGGCAGCGACGACGAGAGCCGGAGCCTGGCGGGGGCGACGGTGACGCCCGTTCCCGGAGAGCATGCGGAGACCTTTCGCAGGACAACAGTTACCCGCACGGCGAGTCGAACTGCGCAGCTGTGCAACCGATGCACCGTGCTTGATGGGTGAACGTAGCCGCAGACAATCACTTGTCACAAGTTCATGCCGCGCAGATCACATGAAGATCACAGAGTTGAGTGGGTGTCACGTTTGTGCCACTTCGGCGACGAGGCGACGGACCGTGTCCGGAGGGGTCCCGACGGTCACGCCGGAGGTGTGCGGAGGCTGCACAAAAGCCACTTCGGCGGCAACCCGGCGGCCGTCACGGGCCCGTCCGGCGGATCGCTACGTCAAATGTCCGGTGACCGTTCAGGAAATCACTTCGGCCATGGGCTGAATTCCACCGGCAGGGTCCGCAGTCCGCGCATGATGAGCCCGCCGCGCCAGCGCAGTTCGGCCGGATCCGACGCGAGCCTGAGGTCCGGCAGCCGGGTCAGCAGCGTGGCGAGCGCGGTCTGGCCCTCCAGCCGGGCCAGCGGGGCGCCCAGGCAGTAGTGGATGCCGTGGCCGTACCCCAGATGCTGGTTGTCGCGCCGGGCGAGGTCGAGCACGTCGGGATCGGCGAACCGCTCCGGGTCGCGGTCCGCGGCGGCCAGGACGACGAGGACCGGGTCGCCGGCCGCGATGTGCTGTCCGCCGAGGGTGAGCGCCTCGGTGGCGAACCGCCAGGTGGCCAGCTCCACGGGCCCGTCGTAGCGCAGGAGTTCCTCCACACCGGTCTCCAGCAGCCCGCGCTCCCCGGCGGCGAGTGAGGCTTGCAGGCGCTCGCGCTGCTCGGGGTGGGTGAGCAGGGCGTAGGTGCCGTTGCCGATGAGGTTGACGGTGGTCTCGAAACCGGCGAACAGCAGGATGAACGCCATGGCGGCGGCCTCGTTCTCGGTGAGGTGCTCGCCGTGGTCGGAGGCGCGGATCAGGCCGGAGATGAGGTCCTCGCCGGGGGCGGGTTCGGCGGGCAGCGCCTCGCGCTTGCGGTGGATGAGGTCGGCGAGGTAGCCGCGCATCTTCTTCACCGACCGGGCGACCCCGCCCCGGGGCCCGCCCTGGTGCCGGATCATCATGCCCGCCCAGTCCCGGAAGTCGTCCTGGTCCTCCCGGGGGACGCCGAGCAGGTCGCAGATGGCGTAGATGGGGAGCGGGAAGGCGAACTCGTGGATGAGGTCGGCGGAGCCGCGGTCCGCGAATTGGTCGATGAGCCCGTCGGTGAGCTCCTGCACCCTGGACTCGAACTCGGCGACGCGGCGCGGTGTGAACGCCTTGCTGACCAGTCTGCGCAGCCGGGTGTGGTCCGGCGGGTCGATGTTGAGCAGATGCGTCATCAGCTCGGCCTTGCGCTCACCGGGGATGCCGGTCTTGCCCTTGGCGTGGGCGGGCTCGTCGTGGTGCGCCGGGTTCTTGGAGAGGCGGGGGTCGGCGAGGGTCTGCCGGGCGTCGGCGTACCGGGTGACCAGCCAGGCCTCCACCCCGCTGGGCAGCCGCGTCCGGTGCACGGGCGCGTGCTCGCGCAGCCAGGCGTAGGCGGGGTACGGATCGCTCGCGAACTCCCAGGTGAAGAGTTCGGGCGCGGTGCTCTCGGATTGGTGCTGGTGCTGGGGCTGGTCGGTCACGCCCCGACCGTATCTGTCCCCTTCTCCCCGAAAGCCCTCCCCTTACTCCCCCGGTTACTCCCCTACTCCCCGGCTGCTTCCCCGCCGGCCTCCTCGCCGGTCCCTTCCGCGGCCCGTATCGCGTCCCGGTACGCGCGGGCCGCCGCGCGCAGGGCCGCCTCCGGGTCGACGCCCTCCGCTTCGGCCCGTACCGCCAGGGCGAGCAGCTCGTAGCCGATGCCCTCGACCCGGGGCAGGGGGACGTCCAGGCCGGCGGTGCGGACGCGGGAGGCCAGTTTGGCGGCGAGGGCCAGGCCCGGCTGGCCCATGGGGATGCCCTCGGTGACCGAGGTGCGCTGCTTCTCGACGGCCTTGGTGCGCAGCCAGTGCGCCTTGACCTCCTCGGGGGTGGTCGCCGTCTCGCCGCCGAAGACATGCGGGTGGCGATGGATGAGCTTGGCGACGATGCCGCCGGCCACGTCGTCGACGGAGAAGGGCTCCTCCGGGTGCTCCTCGGCGATCCGGGCGTGGAAGACGACCTGGAGGAGAACGTCGCCCAGTTCCTCGCGCAGTTCCTCCCGGTCGCCCTCCTCGATCGCCTCGACGAGTTCGTACGCCTCCTCGATGCCGTACTTGGCCAGGCCCTTGTGGGTCTGCAGTGACGACCAGGGGCACTCGGCGCGGATGCGGTCCATGACCTGGACGAGGTCGAGCAGGCGGGCGCCCGGCAGGTCGTAGGAGGCGGGCAGCAGCTCCAGCTCCGGCATCCGCACGCGGCCGGTGCCCGCGAGGCGGGCCAGTCCGTCGGTCAGGGCGGGTTCGCCCTCGCCCGTCGCCACGACGACCACGGTCCGCCCGCCGGCGCAGGCCTCGACCAGGTCCCGGGCGGCCGGTGCCGCCTCCTCGACGGCTATGCCCGCCTCCCGCAGGTACGGCAGCTGCGGATGGGCGCCGTCCGCGCACAGCACCCGGTCGGCCGCGTGCAGGGCCTGCCAGGCGGGCCAGGACAGCAGGCCGGGCGCGACACGGTGGCTGGTGGTGAGCAGGACGATGCGGCCGGGCAGTACGGCGGAGGGGGCTGCGGGACTGGTTGCGTTCACGATCCGAAACTAACCCACGGAACCGCCGGCCCCCGAAAGTTGTCCACAGGGAGGCCGACGCGGTGTGACAGTAAGCCTGCCGCCTCAGGCGATCGGCTGGACTCCGTCCACCGTGACGTCCCGGACCCACGGGGTCCTGGCGTCGACGCGGCTGCTCTTCTCGTCGTCCCAGGTGCCGTAGCGCGGATTGAGGTCGACGTCGAGCTTCCTGCTCGCCTCGGACAGGGCCTGCCAGAACTCGGGCCGGCTGGTGTCGGCGCCGAGCCGCTGGGCGAGCTTCTGCGCCTGGACCTGGAGGCGGAGGTTGTCGTCGAGGCGCTGCGGCGGGATGCCGTACTGCTGCAGCCAGGCCGTCTCCAGCGCCTCGGCCCCGCCGGCCTGCTGCTCCAGACCGGCCCGCATCTGCTGGACCTCCTTGGGGGTGACGCTCACCCCGGCGTCGCGCGCGGCGCGCTCCAGCACACGGTCCAGGACCATGCCGTGCAGGGTGTCGCGGGTGAGGCTGCCGGTGCGGGCGACGGCCTGCTCGTACTGCGCCTCCGGCACCGCCTCCCGCTGGGCCGCGCGGATCTCGCCGACCCGGTCCTCCAGCTGCGACACCGTGATCCGCTGTCCGCCCACGACGGCCGCCGCGCCGGGATGCGCGTCGTTCCCGCAGGCGGTGAGCAGGGGGGCCGCCATCGTGAGGGCGGCGGTGAGGAGGAGCGCGGTGCGACGACGGCGGTGCAAGGAAACCTCCTGAGGAGAGCTTGTGCGGCGGTGCACAAAGTCCTGCGGTGATCGATAGTAGGCAGCGGCCGGGCTCTGGCCAACCCATTCGACCAACGATTCACCGCGACTTCGAGCACTGCCGACATCGGCGCTCCGGTTTCACCGTCGGCCCGAGCAAGGCCGGGGACTCCGGCGACACCGCTGGGAAAGAGATCACCGGGATCCCCGGGGCAGAGGGCGGCGGACGCGCCGAAGAACGTGCAGCAGACTTCCTGGCCGGGCCCGCTTGTGCCGCCCGATTGCTTGACCTTGCCTCCTTGCAGCGCCTTGGGGGTGGGGATGGCGTGGGGCACACGACTGCCCGTGCAAAAATAACTCATTTGTTATCATGACGGTGTACGGAACCACAGCGGGAGGACTCCATGGCCACGATCACCGTCGAGATCGACGACGACCGTCTCACCGAGATGAAGCAGCTCCTGGACACCGAGGACGACAGCGAGACCCTTACCCGGGCCGTCGAGATCGCGGCCGGGGCCATCTACCAACGCCGGGCCGCCCGGCGTCGGCTCAGCGAACTCGCCCACGAAGGCGGAGCGTTCGGTGAGGCTCCGTCAGCGTGAGCAAGGCCTTCCTCATCGACACGAGTGCCTGCAATCGCCTGTTCCGCCTGCCGGGCGTGGAGCGGGAATGGGCCCAGGTGCTCGACGCCGGACGCGTCAGCGTATGCGAGGTGACCGAACTCGAGCTGGTGCGGGCTGCCGGAGGTCGCGAAGAACGTGCTCTCCTGGATCGCTATCTCCACGATGCCTTCGGCTGGACTCCCGCTCCGGAACGCACCCTCCTGCGCGCCCGCCAGGTCCAAGAACTCCTGGTCACCTCAGGACAACACCACGGCCCGGGAGCAGTGGACCTGATGGTCGCCGCAACCGCGGAACTCTCCGGCCTGGTCCTCCTCCACTACGACGCCGACTTCGAAGCGATCGCCAAGGCCACCGGACAGCCGCACCGTTGGATCGCTCCACGCGGTTCGGTGGACTGAGGCCCCGTAGAGGCACTCTTATGCATACCAAGACCCAACTGCGTACCGGCCCCGAAGACGTCGCCCGTTTCCTCCGGCAGCTCCGCGAAGCCCATGGCCTCAGCCAACGTGCCCTGGCCACCCGGCTCGGAGTCAGCCAGGCCCGCGTGGCTCGCCTCGAAAGCGGCGCCAACAACCCCCAGCTGGACACCCTCGCCGCCTATGTCGCCGCCCTCGGCGGAACTCTCTCGCTGCATGCAGACTTCGACACCTGACATCCGGCGTACTCGCGCACCGGGACCGGGGCTTCCCTCCGGTTCGTTCAGGTCATCCGCGCATCTGTCCCAGCCAGCCCAGTGTCCGGCGGATGTCGGCGGCGAGGGGGTGGCCGGGGCCCTGGGCGCGCTCCACGTCGTGCAGCAGCCGGGCCAGGGTCTCGTGCGCGGCGGGGCGGTCGCCGAGGGCGAGCAGGAGGTGGCCGATGCGGCGGCGGACGTCATGGGCGAGCTGCGGGTCGCCCGCGGCCACGTACCGGTTCTCGTAGTACGGCAGCAGGGCCCGGTACTCGGCGAGCGCCGCCGCCGGGTCGCCGAGCTGCTCCAGGCACTGGGCGGCCTCGTAGCGGTGGCGCAGGGACTCCGGGTCGGCCTGGCCCGCCTCGGCGGCGCGTTCGGAGGCGAGGCGGCGCAGTTCGGGCAGCGCGCGCCGGTACTGGCCGTCGTCCAGGAGGGTGGCCGCGTACTGCTTGCGCAGGGTGCGCACGACCGGGGAGCGCTCGCCGTGCTGTTCCGCGGCGATCGGCAGGATCCTGCCGAGGATGTCCACGGCCTGGGTGATCCGGCCCTCGCCGAGCAGCCGCTTGACCTCGTCCACGGCGGCGGCGACATCGGCCTTCTCCGCGACGGGCGCGGGCGGTACGACGGGGGCGGGTTGGGGCGCGGGCGTGCGCGCGAGGTCCGGCCAGGGGGCGTGCGGGCGCAGGAAGGGGCGTGTGGGGTCGAGGGGCGCCCCGGTGGGCGTGCCCCGCGACGGCAGCAGCAGCGCCAGGTGCTCGTAGACCTCCTGGGCGGAGGCGGGGCGGTGCTGCGGGTCCTTGGCGAGCAGGCGCAGCACCAGAGCCTCCAGGGCCTCGGGGACCTCCTGGCGGATCTGGCGCACCGGCCGCGGTGCCTCGTAGAGGTGCCGGTGCAGCACGCCGAGCGCGGTCGAGCCCGCGAAGGGCACGTCGCCGCTGAGCAGTTCGTGCAGCAGCGCACCGAGTGCGTACAGGTCCGTGTAGGGGCCGACCGCGCCGCCCATCGCCTGCTCGGGGGCCATGTAGGCGGGTGAGCCGATGGGCGAACCGGTGTGGGTCAGGCGGGTGGTGTCGCTGTCCATCACGGAGGCGACCCCCAGGTCGAGCACGGTGACCGTGCCGTCCTGCTTGACCATCACGTTGCGCGGCTTGAGGTCGCGGTGGACGATCGGCACGGCGTGCACCGCGCTCAGCGCGGCACACAGCTGCGCGGCGACCGCCACCGCCCACTGCCACGGGTACGGGTTGTGCTCGGCGAGGTGGTCGCCGAGGTCGGCGCCGTCGACGTACTGCATGACGAGGAACAGTTCCTCGCCCGCGCTGCCCGCGTCGTGCACGGTGACCAGACCGGGGTGGTCGACCTGGGCGGTCACCCGGCACTCGCGCACGAACCGGCGGCGCAGTTCGTCGGCCTCCTGCCCGGCCACCTTGTCCGGGCGCAGCAGCTTGACCGCCACCCGCCGGTCCAGCCGCTTGTCGTAGGCCGTCCAGACCTGGCCCATGCCGCCCTGCCCGATGAGCGTGGACAGTTCGTAGCGGCCGGCGATGACCCGTTTCGCCGTCACACTCACCGTCCACCGTGGCCGTGGCCGTGGCCCTGGTCGCCGCCCTCGTGCCCGTCGCTCCTGCGCAAGTAGTCGCTGAGCTCGTCGAGTTCGGCGCGCACCTGGTCGATACGGGCCGGCTGCCCGGGATGCTGCTGCGGCATCGGGGGCACGGGGGCGGACGGCGTGGAACGGTGCGGTCCGGGCGTGGGAGGCGGTGCGGACGGCCCGGGTGTCCCGGGCATCTGCGCCTGGGGCCGCGACACGACTGTGGGCGCGTACGGCGACGCGGGCTGCGGATAGCCGTACGGGGAGGGAGTGCCGGGGCCCGACGCGTGCATCGTCGTGGCGTGGGGCGACGGCGGGCCGTGCACCCCGTACTGGCGCAGCCTGTGGTGGAAGCGGATGTCCACGGTCAGGTAGTACGCGGCGGCGCCGGTGCCGAGGATCAGGAGCATGGCCACGGCGACGTCGGTACGGGTGTCCGACTCCGGCAGCGTACCGATCACCATCAGCAGGACGACGGACACGGGCAGGCTCGCCCAGGCCGCCACCCAGTCGGCGACGCGCCCCCGCAGGAGCGCGACCCGGAACAGCGGCACGCAGGCGAGCAGCCCGCAGGACAGGAAACCGGCGGCGACGAACAGCACGCGCAGGGTGATGACCGTTGCCGTGCTGCGGGTGGGCGGTGCCACGCCGTGGCCGTACATGACTGCTCCTGAACCGGTGTGGCCGATGGGACGGGTGATAAGTCCGCACGGGGGCGGAACTCGGGTGGAAGTCCGAGCGTATAGGCCACCGGGGACAACTGGTCCGGGTTGTACCGAACCGTTGTCGTCCCGATCCCTTCGCCGTCCCTCACCCGGCGGCGGTCAGCCGCCGCACTGCTCCAGCATCATGCGCTTGTCGGCCGTGGTCACCGGCATCTCGTACTTGACGGCGACCTGCGCGAAGCGGACCGCGTACGAGCACCGTACGGGCTTGCTCGGCGGGAGCCAGGCGGCGGGCCCGGAGTCGCTCTTGGCGGAGTTGGCGCGGCCCTCGACCGGGATGAGGTTGAGGGTGTCGTTCGCCAGTTGCTCCCGTTTCTCCTTCGACCAGCGGGAGGCGCCCATCTGCCAGCTGTAGGAGAGCGGGACCACGTGGTCTATCTGGACCTCGGAGGCGTTCTCCTTGCGCCACTCGATGGTCTTGCCGGTGTACGGGTCGGCCAGGGTCATGGCCACCACCACGCAGTCGGAACCGGAGCGGAAGCGCACCTCCTGCCCGTCGCGCTGCAGCAGGTCGTTCCGGGTGTCGCAGCCGTTGCGCGCGAGGGGGACGCCGTCGGCGGTGTCCTTCCAGGCGTAGCCGAACTCGTCGCGGTCGTAACCCGTCTTCGGTCCGCGGCCCTTGGTGGTCACCTTCTCGATGAGGTCGACGGCCGCCGCCCGGTCCGTCTCCCCGGTCAGCGGTGCGAGGCCCGGCGCGGTGCCGTCCGGGTTGTCCAGGGGGCTGACGGCGCGTCCGTCCACTGCCGCCGGGCTGTCCCCGGCGGGGGAACCGGTGTCCACCACGCCCTCGCAGCCGGCGAGGAGCGCCACGGCGGCCAGCGCCGACACCGCGGTCCCCGTACGGCGTGAGAGCCCCGGTCCGCCGCCGCGGCGTATTCGCCCGCCGGCCCGCCCCGTACGTCGTGCCCCGTCCCACGTCGAGTACCGCGTCACGGCACCCCTCCCTTGCTGTTCCGTGCTGCACGTTCTTCTTACCCGCTCGCGCAGGAGCGATATCGCGCCCGGTCCACCGTAGCCAGAGAGAGGTCCAGACCATACGGGCCCAAAAGGAGCATTCCTCGCATGTCGCGCGTAGGGTCGATGCTGAGTCACCTCGGAAGGAGCTCCGGATGGGCATCTTCGACAAGTTCAAGAGCAACAAGTCGGCACAGGAGAAGGCCAGGAAAGCCTCCGACGCCGCCGAGAAGAAGCTCAACGAGCGGACCGGCGGAAAGTACGAGGACCAGATCGACGCCGGGCAGCGGCAGGCAGAGGAGCGGCTCGGCATGAAGCGCGACCGCCCCGATCAGCCATAGGCGTGCGTCCGGGCCGGAAGCCGCCCACGGAACCCCCTGCCGTGGGCGGCTTCGCTCATGCCCCGAGTGCCGCGTGCACCCCGTGTGCCCCGTCCACCCCGCGCACCTGGCCTGACCGGCGGGGCCCCCGGGTCACGACCCCAGGACCGAGGTCAGGAACTCCCCGACCCACGCCAGCAACTCCCGGCCGACCAGCGGCTTTCCGCCCACCTTCGCCGTCTTCGGCCGGGGCACCAGCGCCTGGTGGGCGGCCGGCTTGAGGACCGTGCCGGGGTAGAGCCGCTTGAGGCGCAGCTCCTGGGACTCGCGCAACTCCACCGGGGCGAACCGGATGGTGTTGCCCTGCAGGACGATCTCCCCGACGCCGCACGCGCGCGCCAGCATGCGCAGGCCCGCCACCAGCAGCAGGTTCTCCACCGGCTCCGGCAACTTGCCGTAGCGGTCGACGAGTTCCTCGCGCACCGCCTTGACGTCCTCCTCCGAGTTCGCGGAGGCGATCGCCCGGTACGCCTGCAGGCGCAGCCGCTCGCCGGGCGCGTAGTCGTGCGGGACGTGCGCGTCGACGGGCAGCTCGATCTTGACCTCGAGCGGCGGCTCCTCCTCGATCTCCCCGCTCTCCAGCTGGCGCCGGTAGTCCGCGACGGCCTCGCCGACCATCCGGATGTACAGGTCGAAGCCGACGCCCGCGATGTGGCCGGACTGCTCGCCGCCGAGCAGGTTTCCGGCGCCGCGGATCTCCAGGTCCTTCATCGCCACGTACATGCCCGCGCCCATCTCGGTGTGCTGGGCGATCGTCGCGAGCCGCTCGTGCGCGGTCTCCGTCAGCGGCTTCTCCGGCGGGTACAGGAAGTACGCGTATCCGCGCTCCCGGCTCCGGCCGACCCGGCCGCGCAGCTGGTGCAGCTGGCTGAGGCCGAAGTTGTCGCCGCGCTCCACGATCAGGGTGTTGGCGTTGGAGATGTCGATGCCGGACTCGACGATCGTCGTCGACACCAGTACGTCGTACTTCTTCTCCCAGAAGTCGACGACGACCTGCTCCAGCGCCGACTCCGACATCTGCCCGTGCGCGGTCGCGATCCGCGCCTCGGGCACGATGTCCCGCAGCCGGGCCGCCGCGCGGTCGATCGACTCCACCCGGTTGTGGATGTAGAAGACCTGCCCCTCGCGCAGCAGTTCACGGCGGACGGCCGCACCGATCTGCTTCTCCTCGTAGGGGCCGACGAAGGTGAGCACCGGGTGGCGCTCCTCCGGCGGCGTGGTGATCGTCGACATCTCACGGATGCCGGTGACCGCCATCTCCAGGGTGCGCGGGATGGGGGTGGCCGACATGGTCAGCACGTCGACGTTGGCCCGCAGCTTCTTCAGCTGCTCCTTGTGCTCGACGCCGAAGCGCTGCTCCTCGTCGACGATGACCAGGCCCAGGTCCTTGAACCTGGTCTCGGAGGAGAACAGCCGGTGGGTGCCGATGACGACGTCGACCGAGCCGTCCTTCAGGCCCTCCAGGACGGCCTTCGCCTCGGTGTCGGTCTGGAACCGGGACAGCGCCCGCACGTTCACCGGGAACTGCGCGTACCGGTCGCCGAACGTCCCGAAGTGCTGCTGCACCAGCAGCGTGGTGGGGACGAGCACGGCGACCTGCTTGCCGTCCTGGACCGCCTTGAACGCGGCGCGCACCGCGATCTCCGTCTTGCCGTAGCCGACGTCGCCGCAGATCAGCCGGTCCATCGGGACCGACTTCTCCATGTCCTCCTTGACCTCGGCGATCGTGGTCAGCTGGTCGGGCGTCTCCGCGTACGGGAAGGCGTCCTCCAGCTCGCGCTGCCAGGGCGTGTCCCCGCCGAAGGCGTGCCCGGGGGCCGCCATGCGCGCGCTGTACAGCTTGATCAGGTCGGCGGCGATCTCCTTGACGGCCTTCTTCGCCCGCGCCTTCGTCTTGGTCCAGTCGGCGCCGCCGAGCCGGTGCAAGGTGGGTGCCTCGCCGCCGACGTACTTGGTGATCTGCTCCAGCTGGTCGGTGGGGATGTAGAGCCGGTCACCGGGCTGGCCGCGCTTGGCGGGGGCGTACTCCACCACCAGGTACTCGCGGGTCGCGCCCTGCACGGTGCGCTGCACCATCTCGACGTAGCGGCCCACGCCGTGCTGCTCGTGGACGATGTGGTCGCCCGGCTCCAGGGTGAGCGGGTCGATGGTCTTGCGGCGCCGGACCGGCATCCGGGCGCCCTCGCGGCCGGACGCCTTCTGGCCGGTCAGGTCGGTCTCGGTGAGCACGGCGAGCCTGAGCGCCGGGTCGACGAAGCCGTGGTCGATGCCGCCGCAGGCGACGTGCACCACGGACGGGGCGATCGCGCCGAGGTCCGCCTCCAGCCGGGCCGCGATGCCCTCGCCGCCCAGCACCTCCACCGTGCGGGAGGCCGGGCCGTGGCCCTCGGTGACGAACACCGTGCGCCAGCCGTCGGCGAGCCAGCCCTTGGTGTCGGCGAGCGCCCGCGCGGTGTCCCCGCGGTAGGTCTCGGGGGCGTGCATGCCGAGCTTGAGGGTGTCGTTGTCCAGTTCCTCGTCGGCGGCGAACGGCGACACCGACCACCACATCATGTCCAGCTCGCGCGCCCGGTCGCGGACGTCCGCGATGGACCACAGGGAGGCCGCGCCGACGTCGATGGGCGCCTCCCCGCCGCCGGCGGTGGCCGCCCAGGAGGCCTGCAGGAACTCCTGCGAGGTCGCCACCAGGTCGGCGGCCCGCGTGCGCACCCGCTCCGGGTCGCAGACGACGGCCATGGCGCCCTCGGGCAGCACGTCCAGCAGCAGCTCCATGTCGTCGACGAGGACGGGGGCCAGGGACTCCATGCCCTCGACCGCGATCCCCTCGGCGATCCGGCCGAGCAGCTCGCCCAGCTCGGGGTGCTGTTCGGCGAGGACCCGCGCGCGCTCCCGCACCTCGTCGGTGAGCAGCAGCTCCCGGCAGGGCGGGGCCCACAGGCCGTGGTCGGCGATCTCCAGGGAGCGCTGGTCGGCGACCTTGAAGTAGCGGATCTCCTCGACGTCGTCGCCCCAGAACTCGACGCGCAGGGGGTGTTCCTCGGTGGGCGGGAACACGTCGAGGATGCCGCCGCGCACCGCGAACTCGCCGCGCTTCTCGACCAGTTCCACCCGCGCGTACGCGGCGGCGGCGAGCGCCTCGACGGTCTCGTTCAGATCGGCGGTCTGTCCCGTCCGCAGCGCGACGGGCTCCAGTTCGCCCAGCCCTTTGACCTGCGGCTGGAGCACGGAACGCACGGGCGCGACGACGACCGAGACGGGGCCGGTCTCGAGGTCGTCCGGCCGGGGGTGGGCCAGCCGGCGCAGGACCGCCAGGCGGCGTCCGACGGTGTCGCTGCGGGGGCTGAGCCGCTCGTGCGGCAGCGTCTCCCAGGACGGGTACTCCACGACCCCCTCCGGCGGGAGGAGGGAGCGCAGGGCCGCCGCCAGGTCCTCCGCCTCACGGCCGGTCGCCGTCACGGCCAGCACGGTACGGCCGGTGTCCCGGGCCAGGGCCGCGACCGCGAAGGGGCGGGCGGCCGGGGGGCCGACCAGGTCGACGTGCATCCGGTTGCCGTCGGCGGCCGCCGCGATCGCTTCCGCGAGGGCGGTGTCCTTGACGACGGCGTCCAGCAGACCGTGCAGGCTCATTCGAGGCGCTTCCATCCGGGGGTGTGCATCACGACAGGCCCGACGCGCGCCGCGGGCCGGGGGTGTCCAAGCGTACGACGCCGAGCCCCTGGACGCCGGAAGCCTGTGGACGACGCCCGAAGCCCACGGACGACACGGCCGAAACCCGCGGACGACACGGCCGAAGCCCATGGATGGCGTCCGGCGCCCGGGGCCGGTGCGCCGCCCGAGCCGGTCGGCCGGCCGGTCGGCCACAAGTCCGGGCGTCAACGGGCCCGGCGCCGAAAAGTCCCTCAGGACTTCCCGGCGCCGGGCGCTCCCCCGCTGCCCCCGTGCGCGGTGGCCGGGCGGTGGTCACTCGGTGGCGATCGCGTTCAGGACGTTCATCCGGCCCGCCCGGAACGCCGGGACCAGGGCCGCGAACAGACCCACGAACGCCGAGCCGATGAACACACCGATGATCGTCGGCCACGGGATCTCGAGGACCTTCAGGCCCTCCAGCGCGAGGAGCTGCTGGGCGGTGGCGCCCCAGCCCATGCCCAGCCCCAGGCCCAGCAGGGCACCGAAGAGGGCGATGACGACCGACTCCAGGCGGATCATGCGGCGCAGCTGGCGGCGCGAGAGGCCGATGGCCCGCATCAGGCCGATCTCCCTCGTCCGCTCGACCACCGACAGGGCCAGGGTGTTGACCACACCGAGGATCGCGACGACGATCGCCAGGGCCAGCAGACCGTAGATCATGTTCAGCAGCTGGCCGATCTGGTCCTTGAGCGCTTCCTTGTAGTCGGTCTGGTCGCGCACGGTGTACTGCGGGTACTCGTGCAGCGAGTCCTTCAGCGCCGTGTACGCGGCGTCCTGCTGGCCGTCCTTCGCCGAGACGAAGAGCAGCATGTCCAGCGGCATCCTGTCGGCCGGGACGTACCTGGCCATGGTGTCGATCGACGTGTACATCGCGCCCGCGTCGACCACGGCGTCGCTGCTGGTGATCGCCCGGACGGTCAGGCCGGCGGTCTCCCCGTCCTTGAACGCGACGTCGATCTTCGATCCGAGGCCGATGCCGTGGTCCTCGGCGAACTTCTCGTGGACGGACATCGAGTCGGGCCGGTAGGCGTCCTCCAGCTTCCCCTCGACCGTCTCGACCCGCAGGTCGGTGGCGTACGTCGGGTCGGCCGCCGTGATCGCCGTGTTCTTGAGCGTCTTGCCGTCGGGCGTGGTGAAGTCGGCCTCGGTCCACTTGTACTCGGTGACCCGCTCCACCTGCGGGGCGTCCTGCACGGCCTGGACCGCCTGCGGGGTGATCAGCTGGCCGCTGTCGGACTGGATGATGAAGTCCGTGCCGACGCTCTTGTCCAGCTCGTCGGTGGCCGAGGCCACCATGGAGGCGCCGACCACCGACAGGCACGCCACCAGGGCCAGCCCGATCATCAGCGCGGCGCCCGTGGCACCGGTGCGGCGCGGGTTGCGCAGCGCGTTGCGCTCGGCCATCCGCCCCACGGGGCCGAAGACCCGCAGCACGACGACGCCGAGGACACGGACCACACCACCGGCGAGCAGCGGACCGATGAGAACGAAGCCGATCAGCGACAGCACCACGCCGAAGCCCAGCCACATCGAGCCCTCCGCGGCCTTCTCCGCGGCCGCCGCGAGGTACAGGGCGAACGCGCCGGCCGCGGTCAGCAGCGTGCCGACGCCGCCCCGGATCCGGCCGGCCCTGGCGTCCGCGGGGGCACCCGCGTCACGCAGCGCGGCCATCGGGGAGATCTTGCCGGCCCGCCGGGCCGGCAGATAGGCGGCCAGGACGGTCACGACGACACCGAGGAGCAGTCCGATCGCCGGAGTCGTCCAGGCGACGGTGAGGTCGTCCGTGGACAGCTCCATGCCCGCCATGCCCATGAGCTTCATCAGCCCGACGGCGAGTCCCACGCCCGCGCCCACCCCGAGCACCGAACCGACGACGCCGAGCAGCAGCGCCTCGATCAGCACCGAGCGGTTGACCTGCTTGCGGGAGGAGCCGATGGCCCGCATCAGGCCGATCTCCCGGGTGCGCTGGGCGACCAGCATGGAGAAGGTGTTGATGATCAGGAAGATGCCGACGAGGAACGCGATCCCGGCGAAGCCGAGCATCGCGTACTTCAGGACGCTCATGAAGCCCTCGACGTCCTTCTGGCCCGCCTCCGCGCTCTCCTTCGCGGTCAGCACCTTGTAGTCGCCGTCCAGCGCGGCGGCGACGTTCTTCTTCAGCTGCGCGTGGCTGACGCCGTCGGCGGCCGTGGCGTTGACGTTGGTGAAGACGCCGCTCTCGCCGAGCAGGGCCTGCTGGGCGGTCTTCGTGTCCAGGAAGAAGATCGCGGCACCGGGGTTGGTGACGGTGAAGTCGGCGATGCCGGAGACCTTCGCGGTGTGCGTGCCGACCACGCTGATCACGCCGATCTCGTCACCGAGTTCCAGGCCGTGCTTGTCGGCGGTGTCGGCGTCGACCAGGATCTGGTCGGGGCCCTCGGGCGCCGCACCGGAGGTGATCTTCATGGTGCGGGCGTCGTTGGCGGTCCAGTTGCCGACGATGGTCGGGCCGCCGCTGGTGGGCGAGAGGCTCTCCTTGTCGCCGTCGACGACGGTCAGCGAGGTGGAGTGCAGCGCCCCCTCGGCCGACTTCACCCCGTCCACCTTCCGCACCTCGGCGAGCACGGAGGCCGGGATGACCGGCGGCTTGCCGTTGTCGGAGGTCGTCTCGCCGCCGTCGGAGGCGTCCTTGGCGCTGACCGTGACGTCCGACGCCGTGGCCGCGAACAGCTTGTCGAACGTCGTGGACATCGTGTCGGTGAAGACGAGGGTCCCGCAGACGAAGGCCACCGACAGCAGCACCGCGACGGCCGACAGCGCCATCCGCCCCTTGTGCGCGAGGAAGTTGCGCATCGAGGTCTTCAACACGGTCATGACGTGCGCCCCCGGGCGTCGAAGTCCTTCATCCGGTCCAGGACCTGTTCGGCCGTCGGCTGGTGCATCTCGTCGACGATGCGGCCGTCGGCGAGGTACAGCACCCGGTCCGCGTAGGAGGCGGCGACCGGGTCGTGGGTGACCATCACGATGGTCTGGCCCAGGTCGTCGACCGAGCGGCGCAGGAAGCCGAGGACCTCGGCACCGGCCCGCGAGTCGAGGTTTCCGGTCGGCTCGTCACCGAAGATGATCTCCGGCCGGGCCGCCAGCGCCCGCGCCACGGCGACGCGCTGCTGCTGACCCCCGGACAGCTGGGTGGGCCGGTGCTTCAGCCGCCCGGCGAGCCCCACGGTCTCCACCACCCGGTCCAGCCACTCCTGGTCGGGCCTGCGGCCGGCGATGTCCATGGGCAGCGTGATGTTCTCGAGCGCGTTCAGCGTCGGCAGCAGGTTGAACGCCTGGAAGATGAACCCGATCCGGTCCCGGCGCAGCCGCGTGAGCTTCTTGTCCTTCAGGCCGGTGATCTCGGTCTCGTCCAGATGGATCTGCCCGCTGGTCACGGTGTCGAGCCCGGCCAGGCAGTGCATCAGTGTGGACTTGCCGGACCCCGAGGGGCCCATGATCGCGGTGAACTGGCCGCGGGCGATGTCCACGTCGACGTGGTCGAGCGCGACGACGCGGGTCTCACCGGCCCCGTACGCCTTCACGACCTGCCGCGCCCGCGCGGCAACGGCCGTACTCCCTCCCGTCGCCCGGCCACCACCCCTCATCGAGGCGCTTCGCGCCGCACCTTCCGAATCGCCCCCGTGCCCGGGAATGGTCACAGCCGATGTCACGGTAATTCTCCTATGTCGGTCAGCAGGTGGGACAGCAGTGCCCGGCGCGACCGCCGTCGTGCCCGACGGCCGCTGCGTGCGTGTTCGTTCGACGTGGTTCAGTCTGGCGGCGGGGAGGATCGTGCGCCCTGGTGCCCGGCGCAGTCTTCTCCTGAGGAAAACCCCACCCCCGGCGGTGTGCTCCGCCACCCCCCAGCGGCGTAAAGCCAGGTTAAGGACCGACACCGCCCCGTCTCGTCATCCGTCGGTACGAACCCTCCCCGAGCCGTAGTACGGAGGTACCCCTAAGGGCTCTCCCCCGGCAGGCGGAGCGCGTCTCAGGGTTGCCTCCTCCCGACGGCCCCCTCAGCCTCCACCCTTCCGCCGCGTCAGGGTCAAGCCGCGAAAACCCCGGTGCCCCGGTCGCGGCCCCCGCGTACCGTTCCGGCATGCCGACCCTGGAACGCCTCCGCGTGGAGCACGCGCCCGCACTGCTGGCCTTCGAGCACGACAACCGCGCCTACTTCGCCCGCTCGATACCGGACCGGGGGGACGCGTACTTCACCCCGTCCGGCTTCGCCGCCCGCCACGCCTCGCTCCTGGCCGAACAGGAGGCGGGCACCTGCCACTTCCACGTCCTCCTGGAGGAGGACGGGAGGGTCGTCGGCCGGGTGAACCTGATCGACGTCGTGGACGGCTCGGCCGAACTCGGCTACCGCGTGGGGGAGCGCGCGGCGGGCCGCGGCGTGGCGACGGCGGCGGTGACCCAGGTCTGCCGTCTGGCAGCGCGGCCGTACGGCCTCACGACACTGACCGCGGTCACCACGTCGGACAATCCCGCGTCGATGACCGTCCTCACCCGCAACGGCTTCACCCGCGTGCGGGACATCACGGTCGACGGCCGCCCCGGGGTGAGCTACGTCCGCCGGGACCTCGGAGGCCGGGACACACCCTGAGACGCCTCGAGGACGCCGCACGAGCGGGGCGGACGGGCAAACACACAGGGAGCCGGGCCCGGTCGACGCATCCGACCGGGCCCGGCTCCCGCCTGTCCGCCGCCCTCAGCGGCGAGAGGTCACAGCAGGCCGTCCCACATCTGCTCCAGCAGGACCGACCACCAGCTGTCCGGCGAACCGAGGGCCGCCGGGTCCAGCGCCGCCAGCTGCATCTGGAAGTCGACGGTCCAGCGGCCCGCCTGCTCCTGGTTCAGGCCGAACCGCAGCCGCCACATCCGCCCCAGCAACGCCAGGCAGCGCGCGAACTCCGGCAGACCCGTGTTCACGAACTGCGGCGGTACGGGCGCACCGCCCGGCCCCGGCTCCACCGGCACCGCGACGATGTTCGCCGTGCCGTACTGCACACAGATCGCCTTGCCGAAGTCGCTGCCCATCACCAGGTACGACCCCGCGTCCGCGGCCGGCTGCACGCCCCGCTCCGCGGCCAGCTCCGCCAGCGTGGGCACCGGACGGCCCGGCTGGGCCTGCGCCCAGAAGAACGGGCCCATGTCCAGCGGCAGTCCGGCCACCACCAGCGTGTGCGCCACCACCGGCGGCACCCCCTGCCGGGACACCGCGGCCTGCTCGAACCGGAACACACCCGGCCCGAACGCCCCCGCCAGCTCCTGCCCGATGACCTCCGGCGGGACCGGCGGCGCCGGCGTGACCGGCGTCAACGGCGCACGCACCGGCGCCGGCCGGGCAGGACCGTCCGCCACCTGATGCAGCTCACCCTGATGTGCGAGCAGTTGCTGCATGCCCTGCTGCCGGCTCGCGTGATCCGTGCCGTACGGGGCGATGTTCGTGATCCGCGCCTGCGGCCACTGCTCCCGGATCATCCGGGCACAGTACGCACCCGGCAGCTCACACGACTCCAACTCCGTGTGCAGCTCCAGCACCTGGCCCGGCGGCACGTTCATCGCACGCAGCTCGTGGAAGATCTGCCACTCCGGGTGCGGCGTACCCGGCGCCGAACGCCGGATCAGCTGCTGCTCGGAACCGTCCTGCGCGCGGTAGCGCAGGACCGCCTGATAGCCGGGGCCGACCGTCGGCTGTCCGACGGGCGGCGGCGGATAGCCGTACGCCGGAGGCACCGCGCCGGGCACACCGCCGGGGGCACCGGGGGGTGCGGGAGGCGGCGGAGGCGGAGGCGCGCCGGGGCTGCCGACCGTAGGACCGCCCAGCACGGTCTCGGCGTGGTGCACGGAACCACGCCCACCCGCGCCCCCCGGAGCACCCGGCGGACCGGGCGGCTGCGGCGCACCGGGGGCACCCGGACGGCCGGGGTCGGCGAACATCGTCGCGGCGGGACGCACCCCACCGGGCGGCGTACCACCGGGCGCGGACGGCGCCCCGGGCGGAGGCGGAGTACCCGGCGGCGCGGTCGGAGCGCCGGGCGGTGGCGTCGGGGCCCCTCCCGGTCCCTCCGGACCCTCGAGGCCGCTGAGCCCGTTGGACCCCGGCGACGACATCATCTGCGTCGGTACGTACCCGCCCGCCGGACCACCCGGCGTGCCGGGGCCCGACGGGGGCGCGGCCGGCGGCGGAGGCGTGGTCCCCGCCCACACGCCCGGCGTACCCGGGACACCCGGCGGAGGCGGCGTCGTCGGCCCGGAGGCACGACGCGGCGGCGGCGCCTTGCTGGTCGCGGCATCGGCGATGTCCCTGGCGCCCGGCGCCGCCGGGTACGCCTGCGTACCCGGCGGAACCTGCGCACCCGGGGCCTGGAGCGCCGGGCTCACCGCCGTCGGCGGGAGCCGGCTGCCACCCGAGATCAGCGCCGTCTGCGCCTCCGGCGCAGCCGGCGGCGGCGTGCCCTCGTCCGACTGGCTCAGCGGCGGAGCGAACACGGTCTCCGGCAGCGGCACGGAACGGTCCTCACCGGCATCGGCGTTCGTATCCGTACCGGCCCACGGCGTCGCCCCGGCCGTCTCACCCGACGCACCGGAACCGGCACCGGCAGTCCCCGCCCGGGAGTCGCCCCCGCCGGCAGCAGGCCAGACGGCACCGGAAGAACCGGCCCCCGGACCCGCCGCCACGGCAGCACCACCGGCGGTACCGGCGGTACCGCCCGCCCCCGCCGCACCGCCCGACGTCTCCCCCCGGCGATCCGGGATCCCCAGCCGGTCCGCGGCCTCCTGCAACCACTCCGGCGGACTCAGCAGGAACGACGTCTGATTCAGATCCACCCGCGCCGCGGGCGCCGGCTCCGGCACCGCCTCCGCACGGCCGTACTCCTCCTCGTACCGGCGGATCACCTCACCCACCGCCAGCGCGGGCCACAACGAAGCCTCACCACTGTCCCGGGCGATCACCAGCCGCTGCGCGCCGCCCTCCGAACGCGGCCCGTCCGCGCGGTCCTCCGCCCACACCACGAACCCGAGATCGAACTCCCGCACCCGCACCTCACGGTGCTGATACGACGGCACATCCCCGTTGATCCACTCTTCCGCACGCTCCTGCGCCTGCGCGAACGTCACCATCGCCAGACCTCACTCCCCCGCGGAGGAAACCGGAACGACCTGCGCGAAGCCGCCGTCCACCATCAGATTCGCCACCGTCTCCAACTCGGGCGGCGACCCCGCCAACCGTGCCAGAAACGCGTCGAAGTCGTCCCCGCACGGCAGCAGCAGCCGCTCCACCCGCTCCGCCGGCGTCCACGACGGATCCACGTCCCGCGCGTCGTCGTACGCGCAGAACCACACCGAACCCACCCGGTCGCCCTTCACCTTCACCGCCAGCAGACCGCCCTGGACGAAAGCGACCCCCAGGTAGTCCTTGGTGAGGTGATCACGCAGGCACTTGTTGACGTACACCAGGTCGTTGACCGCGGCCTCGTCCCGCACCGTGAAGAACGGCTGGTCGACCAGCAGCCCCAGCTCCGCGTCCAGCGCCGTCCCCACCGGGGCACAACCACCCGCCACCTTCAGGAACGACCGGTACGCGCCCGGCAGCCGGTACCCGAGGTCCTCCTCGACCTCCAGCACCTGCGCCTCGGTCACCGCGAGCCCCGACTTCGGCAGCCCGAAGTGCGCCGGCCGCGTCTCCTGCAACGGCCGCGTCCCCCGCTTGTCCTGGTCCACACCCGACGTCACCACACCACCGTGGTGCCGCAGCAACGCCTTCACCTCGACCGGCACCAGCTCCAGCCGCCGCGAGGCCACCGCGTGGTGCCACGTCCAGCCGTGCGGCGTCGCCACCGCCGGCACCGTGTCCCACAGCTCATGACCGGTCGCCGCCAGCGTCGCGTTCGCCGACACGTAGTCCGTCAGCCGCAATTCGTCGACACCGAAACCCTCCGGCGGCTCCGCGATCTCCGCGGCCGCACGCGCGTACGGAGAGAAATCAGGGTAACCACGCTCGTCCACCCGTACCCCTCTCGGGTGACGGGCCGCCCGCACCGGATCCGGGAAGTGCACGACCTGCCCGGCATAGGCCGCGTTCGGCGGCACGGTTTTTCCCCCAGCCTGGCGGCCGGGAGGTGCCCCCAGCCCGAGCCGACCTGTCGTCATGGCGGTTGCCCCCTGCGGCACTCTGTACGCCCCGCACCGCCCACCCTCGGACCGTTACGGAACGTATTCGACTGTCACGTCTGTTTCGACTGCTTACCGCCGCATCCCCACCGGCTCCCCGCACGCCCTCCGCACGGATCACCGCAGGAATCACGGTGCCGACAGCCTATGCGGTACGGCGGCACCGGTCACCGGGCACCGGCCGCTCACTCCCCCGCCTCCGTGACCAACCGTCACCCTCCCGTGACGGTCAGCCCGAACCTGGGCGTGTCACCTCGCCCCAGCTTCCCCATCAGCCACGCCATTTGGCACCCTGTGACCTTCCGGGGGATGCGCGGGAGGAAAAGACGATCATGAATATGACGCACACAGGGACCCACCAGGGGGCCCACACCGGTCGCACCGGCGACCCCCGCACCGGCGACCCCCGCGTCGACTGGAGCGCCGCCGACGCCGCCCACACCCCCCTCCTCCACCACCGCCGCGACGGCATCCTGCCCACCATCGCCGCCGCCCTCTCCATCCGCGGCACCATCCTCACCGGGACCGCCGCCCGCGGTGACACACCCCCCGACCTGCACCCCCTCGTCCAGGACTTCCTCGACACCCTCACCAGCGGCCAACGCGACCGCTTCACCGGCCGCTGCGCCGAGACCATCCTCATCTCCCGGCACATCACCGCCGCCGACAACGCCCGCAGCAAGCGCGCCGCACGCAAACCCATGACCAACGGCGAAGCACGCAGAGCGCTCAAGCAGGGCAAACTCACCGCCCGCCACATCCGCGAGGACGGCGACCCCCTCCACGGAAGCTTCGCCACCCCCTGCCGCGCCTGCACCGCCCTCACCGCCCACTTCGGCGTCCGCGTCGTCGACCCCGGATAACCCCCGCCCCCCTCCCCCCTCCCCCCTCCCCGGCACCGACCGGCCACCACCACCCCGACGACGAACGAACGGCAGATGCACACCGACCGCACCCCCGCCCCCCACCGCCCGGCCCCACCCGAGCCCGGAGGGACCTCACCCCGCTTCCCCGCCCCCGTCGACACCACCCTGCGCACCGCCGGCTGGAAACCAGGCCGCTGGGACATCAACCAAGCCGAGATCTGGGCCGACACCCTGCGCGACCACACCTCACCCGCCGGACACCGTCACTCCGTCCTCCCCTCCGCCGCCGAAGTCTGGGCCGAATTCGGCGGCCTCCGCATCACCCCCGCCGGCACCGGCCGCCAACTCGCCCCCGCCACCCTCCACCTCGACCCCCTGCACGGCCTCCACCTGGCCCGCACCCTCGGCGACCTCGGCCGCGCCCTCGACACCGAGGTCTGCCCCATCGGCGCCGAAACCGACACCCACACCCTCATCGCCATCGACACCCAGGGCCGCGTCTACGCCCTCGACCACACCGGCGACTGGTACCTCGGCCACCACATCGACCAGGCCCTCACCGCCCTCGTCACCGGCACCCGGCCCGCCCGCCTCACCACCGGCTGACCTCACCCTCACCTCCAGGCCCACGCACCCGGCCCCGGCCCAGCTCCCGCTCCGGCCCTGCTCCGGCCCCGGCTACGACGCCGGAATCACCGCCGACACCCGGAAGCCCCCCGCATCCGTCGGCCCCGACACGAACACCCCGCCCAACGCGGACACCCGCTCCTTCATCCCCACCAGACCGTTCCCACCCGACGGCAACCGCGCCGACGCCCCCGCCTCCGGCGGCGGCTCGTTCTCCACCTGCATCGCGATCTCCGCCACCCGATGCGCGAGCCGCACATACGTCTTCGCCCCCGGCGCGTGCTTGTGGACGTTCGTCAACGCCTCCTGCACCACCCGGTACGCCGTCGACTCCACCTCCCCCGCATACGGCCGGCCCTCGCCCTCCACCGACAGATCCACCACCACCCCCGCAGCCGCCGACTGCTCCACCAACTCGCCGATCTCCACCAGCCTCGGCCCTTCACCCCCCGCACCCCGCGCCTCGTCCACCGCCCGCGACGCGGCCGCGGCCGCCGCCACACCCACCGCCACCAACGGCACCGCATCCCCCGCGCCCCGGCCCCCGCCGCTCCCGCCGGACCGCAGCACCCCGAGCATCTCCCGCAACTCCGTCAACGCCTGCCGGCCCATGTCCCCCACCAGCGCGGCGTTCTTCACCGCCTTCTCCGGATCCTTCCGCGCCACCGCCTGCAACGCCGCCGCATGCACCACCATCAGACTCACCCGGTGCGCGACCACGTCATGCATCTCCCGCGCGATCCGCCTCCGCTCCTCGTCACGCGCCCACTCGGCCCGCTCCTCGGCCCGCTCCGCCAACAACTGGAGCTCCCGCTCCAGACTGTCCGCCCGCTCCCGCAGGCTCTCCATCAACCGCCGCCGCGCCCCCACGTACAGCCCCAGCAGCACCGGCGGCGCGGTCAGCCCCAGCGACGTCGTGATCGACGCGAACGGAACGAACCAGTCCCCCAGGGTCAGCTCCCCGCGCGCCATGTCCTGCTGCACCCGCACGAACGTCACGATGAGCGTCCCCACCAGCGACATCCCCGCCAGCGACCCGATGATCCGGCGCGGCAACTCCGACGCGGCCAGCGTGTACAGGCCGACCAGCCCCATCAGAAAGCCCATCTGGGCCGGCGTGACGGCGATCACCACCAGCACCACGGCGATCGGCCAGTGCCGCCGCACCACCAGCACGGAACCCACCAGCAGCCCGAAGAGCACCCCCGCGGCCACCGGGATCCCCGCGTCCCGCGCGAACGGGATCCCCTCCAGCCCGCACTCCAGCGCGGACACCGCCGCAAGGCTCACATCCAGCGCGGCACTCCGCCGCCTTCCCCACCACCACGGCCCTCCGCCGGCCGCCCCGTGGTCTTCCCCCGTCGTGGTCATGCCCTCCAGCCTACGGGCGCGAGGTGCCGGTTTTCCGGGCAGTTTCCCCGACCGCACTCCCTCACGATCCGTGACCGTTCGGATGCGATACGGGCCGAAATCACTCGAACTGCTGAATCGCACACCGTTCGATCCCGGAAGCCCGCATTCCGCCCGGACGGTATGCGTATGACACATGCACCGGGCAAGTACGCCGACTTCGAGGGACTGCGGGAGCAGGCGGTGGCGCTGCGGCGGGCGGGACTGAGCCGACGCCAGATCCGCGACCGACTCCACGTCGACAACAACGACATCCTCAACCGCCTCCTGGAGGGCGAGCCGCCCCCGGAGTGGACGAAGCGCCCGAACGCGAAGGACGACCTACGGGCCAAGGCGAGGGAGCTCCGACTCCAGGGCTGGACGTACGACCGGATCCAGGTGGAGCTGGGCTGCTCCAAGGGTTCGATCTCACTGTGGGTACGGGACCTGCCGAAGCCGGAGCGCAAGCGGAGCTCCGAAGAGGCGGCGGCGATCGCACGGCGAGGCTGGGAGGCGAAACTGCGAGTGCGCGAGGAGGAACGACAGCAGACCAAAGCCACAGCCATGGCAGAGATCGGCGACATGAGCGACCGGGAGGTGCTTCTGGCCGGCGTCGCCCTTTACTGGGCAGAGGGCACCAAGGACAAGCCGTACCGACGCTGCGAGAGACTGCAGTTCGTCAACAGCGATCCGAACGTCATCCGCTTCTACCTGCGCTGGCTCGACGTACTGGGCGTGGAGCGCGAGCGCCTGCGCTTCCGGGTGAGCATCCATGAGTCGGCGGACACGACAACGGCAGAAGCGTTCTGGGCCGACCTCGCAGGCGTGGACGCTGCCGACTTCCAGAAGGCGACCATCAAGCGGCACAACCCGAAGACGAACCGAAAGAACACCGCAGAGGCCTACAAAGGCTGCTTGGTCATCCGCGTACTCGGAGGAGCCGACTTGTATCGTCGCGTGGAAGGCGCCTGGTACGGCATAGTAGGAGCGGCACGCGAAGCCGATCACCCGAATCGGACATAGCGTACAGATTATCCCGGATCGTCTAAAGGCAGGACAAACGGTTTTGGTCCGTTGAATGAGGGTTCGAATCCTTCTCCGGGAGCCCACAGCAACAGCGTCCTCAGTGTGGGTCCTGACCGGCCAACCCCCGGTCAGGACCCACACTCGTACCCTCCTCGAACACCCCCGGTATCCTGCGGTTGTCACCCCCACCCCCTTACAGCCGAAGGGCATCCTTGTGAGCGCCAACCGCCCGGCAGCCGTCGTCGTTCTCGCAGCGGGTGAGGGCACCCGTATGAAGTCGGCCACTCCGAAGGTCCTGCACGACATCTGCGGCCGTTCCCTGGTGGGCCATGTGCTCGCCGCCGCCGGTGAGCTGGAGCCGGAGAACCTGGTCGTCGTCGTGGGCCACGCCCGCGAGCAGGTGGCCGCGCACCTCGCCGAGGTCTCCCCCGCCGTCCGCACCGCCGTCCAGGCGGAGCAGAACGGCACCGGGCACGCCGTGCGGATGGGGCTGGAGGAGCTGGGCGGTTCGGTGGAGGGGACCGTGGTGGTCGTCTGCGGCGACACCCCGCTGCTGACCGGTGGGACGCTGCGGCAGCTGTCGGCCACGCACTCCGCCGACGGCAACGCGGTGACCGTGCTGACGGCCGAGGTGCCGGACGCGACCGGGTACGGCCGGATCGTGCGGGACGACACCGGTGCCGTGACGGCGATCGTGGAGCACAAGGACGCCACCGACACGCAGCGGGCGATCCGGGAGATCAACTCCGGGGTGTTCGCGTTCGACGGGCGGCTGCTGGCCGACGCGCTGGGGAAGGTGCGGACGGACAACAGCCAGGGCGAGGAGTACCTGACCGATGTGCTGGGCATCCTGCGGGAGGCCGGGCACCGGGTGGGTGCGTCGGTGGCGGGTGACCACCGGGAGATCGCGGGGATCAACAACCGGGTGCAGCTCGCCGAGGCGCGGCGGATCCTCAACGACCGGTTGCTGACGGAGGCCATGCTGGCCGGGGTGACGGTGGTCGATCCGGCGACGACGTGGGTGGATGTGACGGTGACGTTCGAGCAGGACGTGCTCGTGCATCCGGGGACGCAGTTGCAGGGGGCGACGCATCTCGCCGAGGGCTGCGAGGTGGGCCCGAACGCGCGGTTGACGGACACCCGGGTGGGGGCCGGCGCGCGGGTGGACAACACGGTGTCGGCGGGTGCCGAGATCGGCCCGGAGGCGACCGTGGGGCCGTATGCGTACCTGCGTCCGGGGACGCGGCTCGGGCGCAAGGGCAAGATCGGTACGTACGTGGAGACGAAGAACGCGTCGATCGGTGAGGGGACGAAGGTTCCGCATCTGTCGTACGTGGGGGATGCCACGATCGGCGACTTCTCGAACATCGGTGCGGCGAGTGTGTTCGTGAACTACGACGGACAGGACAAACATCACACGACGGTCGGGTCGCACTGCAGGACGGGGTCGGACAACATGTTTGTGGCACCTGTCACCGTCGGGGACGGTGCTTACACGGCTGCCGGCTCTGTGATCACGAAGGATGTGCCGCCCGGTTCACTGGCTGTGGCCCGTGGCCAGCAGCGGAACATCGAGGGCTGGGTGGCTCGTAAGCGTCCGGGGAGTGCTTCCGCGAAGGCCGCGGAGGCCGCTTCGGGAGGGTCGGCCGAGGAGGGGTGACCGGAGAGCGGCGCGTCCGATTCGGCGTACCGTGATAAATGCACATCTACACCCCATCTGCCGAGACGGCTCCTCGCGTACGGACCGAGAGGCCGCTCGTGACCGAGCCGTGTAACCCCGCGCAACCCGCAAGTCCCCGCGATACCTGCGAAACCTCTGAGGAGAAAGTGCTGTGACCGGGATCAAGACGACCGGCCAGAAGAAGATGATGTTCTTCTCCGGCCGCGCCCACCCCGAGCTTGCCGAGGAGGTCGCCCACCAGCTGGGGGTCGGGGTCGTCCCGACGAAGGCCTTCGACTTCGCCAATGGCGAGATCTACGTGCGATACGAGGAGTCGGCCCGTGGTGCCGACTGCTTCCTGATCCAGAGCCACACGGCACCGATCAACAAGTGGATCATGGAGCAGTTGATCATGATCGACGCGTTGAAGCGCGCGTCGGCCAGGTCCATCACGGTCATCGTGCCGTTCTACGGTTACGCGCGGCAGGACAAGAAGCACCGGGGCCGTGAACCGATCTCGGCGCGCCTGATCGCGGACATGATGAAGACGGCGGGCGCGACCCGGGTGCTGACGGTGGATCTGCACACGGATCAGATCCAGGGCTTCTTCGACGGTCCCGTCGACCACCTCTTCGCGCTGCCGCTGCTCGCGGACTACGTGGGCGCGAAGGTGGACCGGGAGAAGCTGACCGTGGTCTCGCCGGACGCGGGCCGGGTGCGGGTGGCGGACCGCTGGTGCGACCGGCTGGGCGCGCCGCTGGCGATCGTGCACAAGCGGCGGGACAAGGACGTGGCGAACCAGGTCACGGTCCACGAGGTGGTCGGTGAGGTGAAGGGCCGCGTCTGCGTCCTGGTGGACGACATGATCGACACGGGTGGCACGATCTGCGCGGCGGCGGACGCGTTGTTCGCGCACGGCGCGGAGGACGTCATCGTGACGGCGACGCACGGTGTGCTGTCGGGTCCGGCGGCGGACCGGCTGAAGAACTCGCGGGTGAGTGAGTTCGTGTTCACGGACACGCTGCCGACTCCGCACGAGCTGGCTGCCGACCTGGACAAGATCAAGGTGCTGTCGATCGCGCCGACGATCGCGCGTGCGGTGCGTGAGGTGTTCGAAGACGGTTCGGTGACGAGCCTGTTCGACGAGCAGTAAGGGTTCTGCAGCCCGGTCCCGATGATGGCCCGGGTGATCGTTTTGGGTACGGCCTTCCTGTCCGAGTAGACTGCTGCAGTTGCTCGGCGAGGGAGGCCGTACCGCTTCGTGAGGGGCGGGGTACGGCGGTCCGTAATCGACGCGCTCTTCGTAGCAGGCCGTTCGTGGCCGGGTGACCACGTCCACAACTGTCTTCGAGGAGTGATGAGCATGGCCGATGTGAAGCTGCACGCCGAGACCCGTACCGAGTTCGGCAAGGGTGCCGCGCGTCGTGTCCGTCGTGACAACAAGGTCCCGGGTGTGGTGTACGAGCACGGTCTCGAGCCGCTGCACCTGACGTTCCCGGGCCACGAGCTGCTGATGGCGCTGCGTACGTCGAACGTGCTGATCGATCTGGTCATCGACGGCGAGGGCAGCCAGCTGGCGATCCCGAAGGCGGTGCAGCGTGACCCGCTGCGCGGTGACCTGGTGCACGTGGACCTGCTGATGGTGAAGCGGGGCGAGCGGGTCACCGTCGAGATCCCCGTGCACGCCGAGGGTGAGCTGGCCCCGGGTGGCAACCTGCTGGAGCACGTCCTCTCCGCGCTGCCGGTCGAGGCGGAGGCGACGAACATTCCGGACAGCCTGACCGCCTCGGTGCAGGGCCTGGCGGCCGGTGACGCGGTCCTCGCCAAGGACCTGGTGCTGCCGGAGGGCGTCAAGCTGGCGGTCGAGGAGGACACCGTCGTGCTGCAGGTGCTGGCCGCGCAGGCCGAGGAGGTCTCGGAGGGCGAGGAGGCCGCCGAGGCCTGATCGTCCTCGTGGGCCTCGTCGCCCGCGGAGGCTTCGTATTCTTCGATGCGCGTCGGCCGCTGTTCCCGTGCGGAGCAGCGGCCGACGCGCATTCAGGACACGCGTTCAGGACGCGGATGCACCGATGCGTGAATGTACGGATGCATGGACGCGTGCATGCGTGCATACGTGGATGAGGGAGAAACGGACGTGACGACCGATGACGCGGCGGCGCCCTGGCTGATCGCGGGGCTGGGCAATCCGGGGCCGGAGTACGCGATGAACCGGCACAACGTGGGGTTCATGGTGGCGGACCTGCTGGCGGAGCGGGTCGGGGGCCGGTTCAAGCGGGCCGGGAAGGCCCAGGCTCAGGTGGTGGAGGGGCGGATCGGGCCGCCGGGTCCGGCGAGCCGGCGGGTGATCGTGGTGAAGCCGATGTCGTTCATGAACCTGTCGGGCGGTCCGGTGAACGCGCTGCGGGAGTTCTACAAGGTGCCGGTGGCCCATGTGGTGGCGGTCCACGACGAGCTGGACATCGACTACGGGACGCTGCGGCTGAAGCTGGGTGGCGGGGACAACGGTCACAACGGGTTGAAGTCGATGACGAAGGCGTTCGGGCGGGAGTACCACCGGGCGCGGTTCGGGATCGGGCGTCCGCCGGGGCGGATGCAGGTGGCGGACTACGTGCTGCGGGACTTCTCGTCGGCGGAGCGCAAGGAGCTGGACTACTTCGTGGACCGGGCGGCGGACGCGGTGGAGTGTCTGGTGATCGAGGGGCTGGAGCGGGCGCAGGGCACGTACAACTCGTGAGCCGGTTCCGGTGCCTCGCACCCGGCCGAGGTTGACCGACCGTACAGGCATGGCCAAGGATCTCGGCCATGCCTCCTGCCGTCTCCGCCTCCCGGAGCTCTTCCCGGCACTCCTCCCGGCGTGTCTCCCGGCGTTCCTCCGCCGTGCTGCGGCTGGTCCGGCTCGCGGCGATGGGCGTGGTCACCGTGCTGATCCTGATCGCGGGGGTGTGGGCGTCGTGGGGTACGGCGCAGTACGTGATGCTGACGAAGGGCCGGGAGCGGGGCACGGTCGCCGTGACGTCCTGCGGTGCGGGGACCTGCAAGGGTGCGTACACGCCGTTGTCGCCGGGGTCGCAGCCGCGGGCCGAGGTCGTGCTGGAGGACACGGTGGCGGTGGCGGAGGGGCGCACGTACACGGTGCTGGTGAAGCCGGGCGGGACCGAGGTGGTGCGTTCGGGTCCGGCGGGGGTGCTCCACGCGTGGGTTCCGCTGGGCGGGGCGCTGATGCTGGCGTCGGTGGTGGTGGCGGGCGGGTTGCTGCGGACGCGGCCGGCGTGGGTGATGGGGGTGTCGGGCGTGGCGCTGGTGACGGCGGCGTTCCTGGTGATCTGAGGGCGGGCCCGTGCGCGGGTCCGGTGTACGACACGACGGTGCCCCGAGCCGGTGAGCGGCTTGGGGGCACCGTCGTGTGCCGCGGGGGTCAGCCGGTGTTGCGCAGGCCGGCGGCGACTCCGTTGACGGTGAGCAGGAGGGCCCGGGCGAGCAGGGGGTCGGGTTCCGTGCCGGCGGTGGCGGCGTCGCGCTGGCGCTTGAGCAGGGCCACCTGGAGGTAGGAGATGGGGTCGAGGTAGGCGTCGCGGATGGTGAAGGTCTGCTTGAGCACCGGTTCGGCCTCCAGGAGTTCGCTTTCACCGGTGACGCGGAGCACCTCGGCGACGGTGAGGTCGTGTTCGACGCGGATGGTCTCGAAGACGTGCTTGAGGTGGTCGGGGACGAGGGTGTCGACGTAGTGCCGGGCGATGCGCAGGTCGGTCTTGGCGAGGGTCATCTCGACGTTGGAGATGAAGTTGCGGAAGAAGTGCCACTGCTCGTGCATCTCGTCGAGCACGGTGTCGAGGCCGCTCTCGCGCAGGGCCTTCAGTCCGGAGCCGACGCCGTACCAGCCGGGGACGATCTGCCGGGACTGGGTCCAGCCGAACACCCAGGGGATGGCGCGCAGTCCGTCGAGGCCGGCGCCGGAGTCGGGGCGGCGGGAGGGCCGCGATCCCAGGTGCAGGTCGGCGAGCTGGTCCACCGGTGTGGAGGCGAAGAAGTAGGCCGGCAGGTCGGGGTCCTCGACGAGCCGGCGGTAGGCGGCGTGGGCGGCGTCGCTGACGACGTCCATGGCGGCGTCCCAGCGGGCGAGCGCGTCGTCGGACTGGCGGGGTGCGGTGTGCAGGGCGGACGCCTGGAGGGTGGCGGCGACGCTCAGTTCCAGGTTCTCCCTGGCGAGGGCGGGGATGAGGTACTTGTCGGAGATGACCTCGCCCTGTTCGGTGACCTTGATCTCGCCCTCGAGGGTGCCCCAGGGCTGGGCGAGGATGGCGTCGTGGGTGGGGCCGCCGCCGCGGCCGACGGTGCCGCCGCGGCCGTGGAAGAGGCGCAGGCGGACGCCGTAGCGGTGGGCGACGTCGCGCAGTCGGCGCTGGGCGCGGTGGATCTCCCACTGGCTGGTGGTGATGCCGCCGAACTTGGAGGAGTCGGAGTAGCCGAGCATGACCTCCTGGACGTCGCCCCGGAGCGCGACCATGCGCCGGTAGGACGGGTCGGCGAGCATGTCCTCGAGGATGGTGTCGGCGGCCTTCAGCTCGTCGGTGGTCTCCAGGAGCGGGACGATGCCGATCTTCGCCCAGCCGGCGTGCAGGTCGACGAGTCCGGCCTCGCGGGCGAGGACGGCGGCGGCGAAGACGTCGTCGGCGCCCTGGCACATGGAGATCACGTAGGACTCGATGACCTCGGGGCCGAAGATCTCCAGGGCCCGCTTGACGGTCTGGAAGACGCCGAGGGTCTTCTCGCCGGCCGCGTCGACGGGTGCGGGGATGGGGCCGAGGGGGCGGCGCGAGCGCAGTTCCTTGGCGAGGAGCTTGGTGCGGTAGTCGCGGGGCATGTCGGCGTAGCGCCAGGATTCCTCGCCGAGCCGGTCGAACAGCTGGCCGAGGGCGTGGTGGTGGGCGTCGGCGTGTTCGCGTACGTCCATGGTGGCGAGCTGGAGGCCGAAGGCGGCGAGGGTGCGGATGGTGCGGGCGAGCCGGCCGTCGGCGAAGAGGCCGCCGCGGTGTTCGCGCAGTGAGGTCTGGATGATCCGCAGGTCGGTGAGGAGTTCGCCGGTGCCGAGGTAGTCGTGGCCGCTCTGGTGCGGGGTGTCCCTGGCGAGGCGCTGCTTGGTGTTCTCGAGCTTCTGCCGGATGCAGGTGGCCTTGAGCCGGTAGGGCTCCTCGGCGTTGAGGCGCTTGTAGCGGGGGCTGATCTCGGGGAGGTTGTCGAGGTCGGCCTGCAGGGAGGTCAGCAGTTCCTCGGTGGCTCCGGCGTAGCGGATGGAGTTGGAGAGGAATCCGCGGAGTTCGTCGATCATCTCCAGGGCGTCGTTGATGCCGTGTTCGTGCTGGAGGATGAGGACGTCCCAGGTCACCTGGGGGGTGACGTTGGGGTTGCCGTCGCGGTCGCCGCCGATCCAGGTGCCGAAGGTGAGGGGGCGGGTGGCGTCGGGGAGCTTGACGCCGACGCGTTCGAGTTCCGCGGTGAGGTCCTCGAGGACGTCGCCGACGGCGCCGGCGTGGAGTTCGTCGAGGTAGTAGATGGCGTTGCGGGCCTCGTCGGCGGGTTCGGGGCGGACCACGCGCAGTTCGTCGGTCTGCCAGACGAGGTCGATGTTCTCGGCGAGGCGGATGTCGAGGCGGCGCCGGTCGGAGGGGATGACGGGGGTGTCGAGGAGGGCGGCGATGCGGCGCAGCTTGTTGAGGACGGAGCGGCGTGCGGCCTCGGTGGGGTGGGCGGTGAAGACGGGGCGGACGTTGAGGTGCCGCACGGTTTCCCGCAGGTGGTCGGGGTCGGCGTCCTTGAGGCGGTCGGCGGTGCGGGCGAGCAGTCCGCCCTCGGTGGCGCGCCGGGCGCGCAGTTCGCGGCCGCGGTGGACCTGTTCGGTGACGTTGGCCAGGTGGAAGTAGGTGGAGAAGGCGCGGACCAGCTTGGCGGCGGTCTCGAGTTCGGTGCCGCGCAGCAGTTCGGCTGCGGCCTCGCCGTCCTCGCGGGTGAGTCGGCGGACCTTTTCGACGAGGTCGAGGAGTTCGGGGCCGTCCTGCCGGACCAGGGTCTCTCCGAGGAGGTCACCCAATCGGCGGATGTCGGCCCGCAGTTCGCTGCTCGTGGTCGCCGTGGCGGCGGTCTGGTCGTCGGCACTGCTCACAGGTGCGGCTCCTTGCAGTGTGGAAGCTGGTCTGGAGGGGACCCGGACGGCGTCTCGGGCGGCTGGTGCCGCATACGGGCCGGTCGTCCGGGAAGGAATCAGAGCGGACCGCGCTGTCCGACCGGCTTCCAGGATAGGTGTCGGCCGGGACGCACAGGCTCGTGGGCTCGTGCCGCCGGGCCACGCACTGCCATACTTACGTTGCCGTAGGTTACGGGGCCGTAGGAAGTCTCGCGCGGTTCCGCTGCCCGGCGTCACCCTCGACCCTCACACCTCACAGGGGACACGCATGACCTCAGGTCCCGATGTCATCGACGAAGCCTCCCGGAGGCCCGCGCCCGACTCCCGCTCCGATGCCGCCGCCGTTCCGTCCGCCACGCTGGGTGGCGAGCGCAAGCGTTCCATCGAGCAGATCACTCTGCTGCTCTTCATCGTCGTGCCGTTCCTGGCGCTGCTGGCCGCGGTGCCGCTGGGGTGGGGCTGGGGGGTGAGCTGGCTGGATCTCGGGCTGCTGGTGTTTTTCTACTTCCTCGGCTGCCACGGCATCACCATCGGTTTCCACCGTCACTTCACGCATGGTTCGTTCAAGGCGAAGCGGCCGTTGAAGATCGCGCTGGCGGTGGCGGGTTCGATGGCGGTGGAGGGGCCGCTGGTGCGCTGGGTGGCGGACCACCGCAAGCACCACAGGTTCTCGGACGCGGAGGGCGACCCGCATTCGCCGTGGCGGTACGGGGAGTCGCTGCCGGCGTTGCTGAAGGGGCTGTGGTGGGCTCATCTCGGCTGGATGTTCGACGAGGAGCAGACCCCGCAGGACAAGTACGCACCGGATCTGATCAAGGATCCGACGCTGCGTGCGATCTCCCGTCAGTTCATTCTGTGGACGATGGTGTCGCTGGCGCTGCCGGCGCTGATCGGTGGTCTGGTGACGATGTCGTGGTGGGGCGCGTTCACCGGCTTCTTCTGGGGGTCACTCGTTCGGGTGGCTTTGTTGCACCATGTGACGTGGTCGATCAACTCGATCTGTCACGCGGTGGGCAAGCGGCCCTTCAAGTCGCGGGACCGTTCGGGCAACGTGTGGTGGCTGGCGGTCCTGTCCTGCGGTGAGTCCTGGCACAACCTGCACCACGCCGATCCGACGTCCGCGCGGCACGGGGTGGAGCGGGGTCAGCTGGACTCCTCGGCCCGACTGATCCGCTGGTTCGAGCAGGTGGGCTGGGCGTACGACGTGCGGTGGCCGTCACGCTCGCGTATCGATTCGCGCCGTGACCGCCGTAATACCGGGGAGGGCGGCTCCCGGCGCGGGCAGGAGACGGCCGAGGCGGCATGATGGTCGCTGTGGCGACCGACTCCAGCAACACCTCCAGCAGCACGTCGAGCAACGACAAGCCGCGGCGGACGCGCCGTACCCGGATGACCGGTGCGGAGCGCCGTCAGCAGTTGTTGGAGATCGGCCGTACGTTGTTCGCCGCGAAGGGTTTCGAGGCCACGTCGGTGGAGGAGATCGCGGCGAAGGCCGGGGTCTCCAAGCCGGTGGTGTACGAGCACTTCGGCGGCAAGGAGGGCCTGTACGCGGTGGTGGTGGACCGCGAGATGCGGCGTCTGCTGGACATGGTGACGAGTTCGCTGACCGCGGGGCATCCGCGGGAGCTGTGCGAGCAGGCGGCGTTCGCGCTGCTGGACTACATCGAGGAGTACACGGACGGTTTCCGCATCCTGGTCCGCGACTCCCCGATCCCGCAGTCGACGGGGTCCTTCGCCTCCCTCATCTCGGACATCGCCACCCAGGTGGAGGACATCCTGGGCCGCGAGTTCAAGAGCCGCGGCTTCGATCCCAAGCTGGCTCCGCTGTACGCGCAGGCGCTGGTGGGGATGGTCGCGCTGACCGGCCAGTGGTGGCTGGACGTGCGCAAGCCGAAGAAGGCGGAGGTGGCCGCGCACCTGGTGAACCTGGCCTGGCACGGCCTGGACGGCCTGGAGCCGAAGCCGCGGCTGATCGGGCACCGCAAGAACTGAACCAAGAGCGCAAGAGATTAATCTTGTGTAATCTTGTGCGCATGACCGAGATGACGATCAGCGCGGCCCGTGCCCACCTCGGCGACCTGGTGCGTCGCGCCGCCCACGGCCGCGAGACCATCGCCCTCACTGACCACGGACACGTCGCCGCACTGCTCGTTTCCCCCCAGGTGATAGAGGATCTGGAAGACGCCCTGGCGCTTTCCGATTACGAGCGACGCAAGGCTCAGGGCACGCTCGGTGAGGGCGTCCCGCACGAAGAGGTCGGACGCATGCTGGGGTTGCGCCCGTGACCTACCGCATCATCTGGGAGCCGAACGCCACTGACGCGGCTGTGCGGTTCCTCCGGGATGACCCGGCCGGGCTGACCTCGGTCTATGAGGCAGTCGACACTCTCGCCAAGGAACCCCGACCAGCCAACTCCGTCGCCTACGGACCGACAGCCCGCCGCCTGCGCGTCGGCAACTACCGCGTGCTGTACATCATCGATGACGATGTCATCCACATCCTCGTCACCCACCTGGGCCGCACGCCCTGAAACCGGTCACTTGCCCTTCCGCGCCACGGCGAAGAGCCGGCGGAAGGGGAACGGGGTGCCGTGCGGGCCTGCGGGGTAGGCGGTGCGCAGGGTGGTGCGGTACTCCTCGACGAAGGCGTCCCGGGCCTCGGGGTCGTCGGCGAGGGCGGTGAGGACGGGTCGCAGGCCGGTGCCCCGGACCCAGTCCAGGACGGGGTCCGGCCCGTGCAGCAGGTGGAGGTACGTCGTCTCCCACACATCGGCCGTGCAGCCGGCACCGGTGAGGCGGTCCAGGTAGGCGGCGGGGGTGAGGACGGCGCCGGTGTGGCGCAGGGTGCCGAAGAGGCGGGCCCGCCAGCGCGGGGAGTGGGCGAGTCCGCGCAGGAGGGTGTGGCTGGGGGCGTCGAAGTTGCCGGGCACCTGGAGGGCGAGGGCGCCGCCGGGGACGAGTGAGGCGATCCAGTCGGCGAACCGGTCCGCGTGCCCGGGGACCCACTGCAGGGTGGCGTTGCTGACGATCAGGTCGTACGGCCGGTCGGGCGTCCAGGTGCGGACGTCGGCGCGTGCGAAGTCCAGCCGGCCGCCGCCCGGGGTCGGGCCCCGGTGGTCGGCGCGGGCCCGGTCGAGCATCTCGGGCGAGTTGTCGTAGCCGGTGATGCGGGCGGCCGGCCAGCGGTCGGCGAGCAGGGCGGTGACGTTCCCGGGGCCGCAGCCGAGGTCGGCGATGCGGGGCGGGTCGCCGGGGAGCCCGGGGACGCGGGCCAGGAGGTCGAGGAAGGGGCGGGTCCGCGGGCCCGCGTGGCGCAGGTACTGGGCGGGGTCCCAGGTGGGATCGGTGGCCGCGGGCATGGAGCCTCCTGGAGTCGGCCGACGGGTGCCCACCCTCCCCCACACGTTGTCTCGCGGTCAAGAAACTTGACACCAAGAGACTTCACGTCGACACAACCACTACACTGATCGCCATGGAGGACGAGGTCGATCGGCTGGTCGCAGCATGGCGCCGGGAGCGTCCGGACCTCGACGTGGAACCGCTCGAGGTCCTCAGCCGGGTGAGCAGGCTCGCCCGGCACCTGGACCGGGCCCGCAGGCTCGCGTTCGCCGAGCACGGCCTGGAGCCCTGGGAGTTCGACGTGCTGACCGCGCTGCGCCGCGCGGGCACCCCCTACCAGCTCTCGCCGGGACAGCTGCTCACCCAGACGCTGGTCACCTCGGGCACGATGACCAACCGCATCGACCGCCTGGCCAAGAAGGGTCTGGTCGCCCGGCTGCCCGACCCCAACGACCGGCGCGGCGTCCTGGTCCGCCTCACGGACGAGGGCCGCGACCGCGCCGACCAGGCGCTGGCCGGGCTGCTGGCGCAGGAGCGGGCGATCCTCGCCGAGCTCTCCCGCATCCAGCGCGGCGAACTGGCGGGCCTGCTACGCCGGCTGACCGCCCCGTTCGACAACGTCCCGGGCTGAGGCCGGCCCGAGGTCGGCGGGCCCCACGCCCGCCCGCCGGGCGAGGGCGACGGCGGCGAGCGTGGAGTGCACGCCCAGCTTGCCGAGCACGTTCTGCATGTGCGTACGGACGGTGTGCGGGGACAGGTACAGGCGCTCGGCGACGGCCTTGCGCCCCAGGCCCGCGACCATGCACCGCAGCACCTCCCGCTCCCGCGGGGTCAGGGACTCCACGAGCCGTTCGCTCTCCGTGCGGTGCTTGCGCGCGGCGGTCAGTTCGCGCAGCACGCCGGTGAGCAGGGCGGGCGGCAGATGCGTCTCGTCGCGCAGCACGCCCCGGATGACGGTGAGCAGCCGGCTCAGCGAGCAGTCCTTGGCCACCCAGCCGCCGGCCCCGGCCTGCAGCGCGAGCGCGGCACGGCGCGGGTCGTCCTTCTCGGCGAGCACCACGATCCGGACCTTCGGGTGGACCGAACGCACCCCGGTGACCAGGGACATGCCGTCGACGAGGCCGTCCTCACCGGCCGCCTGCACCGGTACGGCGGACCGGCCGCCCGTCACCGTGCCGCCCAGGTCGGCGTCGACGAGGATCACGTCGAACCGCCGCCCCTCGCCCACGGCGCGCTCCAGGCAGCGCAGCGCGGCCGGGCCGCTGCCCGCCGCGGACACCTCGACGTCGGGCTCCGCGGCCAGGGCCGCGGCGAGCGACTCGGCGAAGATGCGATGGTCGTCGACGACCAGGACTCGGACACGTTGCACGAAACCCCCTTCCCCGAGCTCTCTGCAGAGCTGGGGACTACCCCGAAGTCAAAGGACGACACCCACCCCGGCGGGTGCGAGGCCGAAACCCGGCCCCGGACGCACCGGTCCGGCCCCGACCGGACCCGGGGCGGGCCGCTCGACACCGCCCGGCCGCCGCCGTGCGCCCCCGCCGCCCCGCCCCGGGTTTCGCACCCGAGTGTCTCGCCCCCTGAACGGCGCCGGCCCCCACCGGCGCTGTTCATCAGAGTACGGGCGGGGGCGGCCGGCGGAAGGTTATTTGCAGAACTGGCGTCCTTGCGCGTTTATGGTGAGCCGCATGTTTCGTCTTGAGGCAGAAGTCGACAGAGCCCGACGTGATCTGCTCCGCAGGCGGCTGCGGGACACCGACACGGCCGCCTCACCGGTGCTGCGCGCCCTGCGCGGAACCCCCGGCGAACGCGAGTCCCCTTTGCACGTGTGGGCATCGGACCCGGCCGGCACCCTGGCGGGCGGACTGGTCGGCCACACCTGGACGACCTGGCTGCACGTGACGTACCTCTGGGTCGACGAACGCCACCGGGGAGCGGGCCTCGGCACCCTCCTGCTGTCCACGGCGGAGCGCATCGCCGCCGACCGGCGCGGCTGCCGCTCCTCCCGCGTGGAGACCTGGGACTTCCAGGCCCCGGACTTCTACCGGCGCCACGGCTACGAGGTGGTCTGCACGATCCCCGACTACCCCCCGGGCATCACGGAGTACACCCTGACCAAGCACCTGGGGCCGACCACTGAAATTCACCGGACCCGCTGAACCGGCCGAACCCGCCGGACCCACTGAACCCGCTGAACCGGCCGAGGGCCGCACCGCCACCGCAGCACGCCATGCGGCGCCCGAGTGCTTCCCCGGTGCGCGGGGCGGTGGTGCGTCCGGTGCTCAGTGGAGCCGTCGTGCCCCCGCCGAGGGCACCGCCTCGAAGATGCGGGGGGTCCTGAAGCCGGCCGTCGTGAAGGTTTTCCGTATCGCCTCGGTGACGGCGGCCGCCTCCGTGGTCTCGGTCAGGACGATGGCGGAGCCGCCGAAGCCGCCGCCGGTCATGCGGGCGCCCAGGGCGCCGGAGGCGAGGGCCGTGTCGACGACCAGGTCGAGTTCGGGGCAGGAGACGCGGAAGTCGTCCCGGAGGGAGGCGTGGCCGGCGGTGAGGACCGGGCCGATGGCGCGGGTGTCGCCCGACTCCAGCAGGGCGATCACCCGTTCCACCCGCTCGTTCTCGGTCACGACGTGGCGGACCAGGCGGCGGGCCTCCTCCTCGTCGCCCAGCCGGGCCAGGGCCTCGTCCAGGTCCGCGTGGGCCACGTCGCGCAGGGCGTCGACACCCAGCAGGGCGGCGCCCTTCTCGCAGCCCACCCGGCGCTTGCCGTACTCGCCCTCGCTGTGGCTGTGCTCGACCTGGGTGTCGACGACCAGCAGGCGCATGCCCTCGGCGGCCAGGTCGAAGGGGATCTGCCGCTGGGAGAGGTCGCGGGTGTCCAGGAACAGGGCGTGGCCGCTCTCGCAGCAGGCGGACGCCGTCTGATCCATGATGCCGACGGGGGCGCCGACGTAGACGTTCTCCGCGCGCTGGCACAGACGGGCCAACTGCCATCCGCGCAGGCCCAGTTCGTACAGGTCGTTCAGGGCCAGGGCGACGACGACCTCCAGGGCCGCCGAGGAGGACAGGCCGGCGCCGGCCGGGACCGTGGAGGCGAGGTGGATGTCCGCGCCGGTCACCGGGTGGCCGGCCTCGCGCAGGGCCCAGACGACGCCCGCCGGGTAGGCGGTCCAGTGCTTGTCCGTGCCGGGGGTGAGGGAGTCCGCCGTCAGTTCCACGACGGGCGCGTCCACGTCCGCGGAGTGCAGGCGCAGAACGCCGTCGTCGCGCCGGGAGACCGCCGCGACCGCGGTGTGCGGCAGGGCGAACGGCATGACGAAGCCGTCGTTGTAGTCGGTGTGCTCACCGATGAGGTTGACCCGGCCCGGCGCCGCCCAGACGCCGTGCGGTGCGGCTCCGTACAGTTCCCGGAACCGCTCGCCGACCGTCTTCGCGGCCGCCCCGCCGACGTTGGACTCGCTCATGCCCTGCCCCTGACCCTTCGTCACGTTCGTCACGTACTGCTAAACGCCTTGTCCGGTGTGCCGCTGCGCGAACTCCCACGCGTCCGCGACGATGCCCGTGAGGTCGGCGCGGGACGGCTTCCAGCCCAGTTTCTCGCGGGCCGTGGCGGCCGAGGCCACCAGGACCGCCGGGTCGCCGCCCCGGCGGGGGGCCACGACCTCGGGGATCGGGTGGCCCGTGACCTGACGGACCGTCTCGACGACCTCCCGGACGGAGAAGCCGTTGCCGTTGCCGAGGTTGCAGATCAGGTGCTCGCCGGGGGCCGCCGCCTTCAGCGCCAGCAGGTGCGCCTCGGCCAGGTCGGCGACGTGGATGTAGTCGCGGACGCAGGTGCCGTCCGGCGTCGGGTAGTCGTCGCCGTAGACGTTGATCGCCTCGCGCCGGCCCTGGGCGACCTGGAGGACGAGCGGGATCAGGTGGGACTCGGGGTCGTGCCGCTCGCCGAAGTGGCCGTACGCACCGGCCACGTTGAAGTAGCGCAGCGAGACCGCGCCCAGGCCGTGCGCCGCCGCCTCGCCGGTGATCATGTGGTCGACGGCGAGCTTGGAGGCGCCGTAGGGGTTGGTGGGCCGGGTCGGGGCGGATTCGGGGATCGGGACCTGGTCGGGCTCGCCGTAGGTCGCCGCGGTGGAGGAGAAGACCAGCCGGCGCACGCCCGCCGAACGCATCGCGTCCAGCAGCGCCATGGTGCCGCCGACGTTGTTCTCCCAGTACTTCTCGGGCCGCACGACCGACTCACCGACCTGGGAGAACGCGGCGAAGTGCAGGACGCCGTCGAAGGAGGCGTCCAGCCAGGTGGCGGCACCGCGGATGTCGCCCTCGACGAAGGACGCACCGGCCGGGACGGCCTCGCGCACTCCGGTGGAGAGGTCGTCGAGGACGACGACCTCGTGGCCGGCCTCCAGCAGATGCTGGGCCACGACACTTCCGACATAGCCCGCACCACCGGTGACCAGGTATTTCCCGCTCATGGACTCGCTACCTCCCGCAGTCGCTCGGCCGCGCGTTCCGGCGGCACGTCGTTGATGAACACGTTCATACCGGACTCGGAACCCGCGAGGAACTTCAGCTTGCCGGAGGTGCGGCGAATGGTGAAAAGCTCGAGGTGGAGCGCGAAGTCGTCGCGGGTGACCCCGTCGGACTCCGCCAGTGTGCCGAACGGGGCCTGGTGCCAGGCCGCGATGTACGGTGTCGGGGACTCGCCCTCCCCGTCGAAGATCCGGTCGAACCGCCGCAGCAGTTCCAGGTAGACCCGGGGGAACTCCGCGCGTGCCTCCTCGTCGAGCCCGAGCAGGTCGGGCACCCTGCGCTTCGGGTACAGGTGGACCTCGTAGGGCCAGTGCGCCGCGTACGGCACGAAGGCGGCCCAGTGTTCCCCCTCCAGGACGACCCGCTCGCCCGCGAGTTCCTCCGCCAGGACGGCGTCGAACAGGTTTCCCCCTCCGGTCGCCTCCTTGTGCAGGGCCACTTGGCGCAGCATCAGGGCGGTGCGGGGGGTGGTGAACGGGTAGCCGTAGATCTGCCCGTGCGGGTGCTGGAGGGTGACGCCGATCTCGGCGCCCCGGTTCTCGAAGCAGAACACCTGCTCGACGGAGGGCAGATGGGACAGCTCCGACGTCCTGTCCGTCCAGGCGTCCAGGACCAGCCGGGCCTGCCGCTCGCCCAGGTCGGCGAAGGAGGAGTGGTGGTCGGAGGTGAAGCAGACGACCTCGCAGCGGCCGGAGTCACCGGCCAGTGAGGGGAAGCGGTTCTCGAAGACCACGACGTCGTACGAGGAGTCCGGGACCTCGCTGAGCCGGTCGCCCTCGGAGGGGCACAGGGGGCATTCGCCGGCCGGGGGGTGGTAGGTGCGGCCCTGGCGGTGGGAGGCGACGGCGACCCGGTCGCCGAGCAGCGGGTCGCGGCGGATCTCGGACGTCGTGACGGTGGCGGCCAGGGGGCGGCGGTCGGCCGCGTCGCGCACGGTGTCGTCGCGCAGGTCGTAGTAGATGAGTTCGCGACCGTCGGCCAGCCGGGTCGAGGTCTTCTTCACTCCGGACGCTCCATTCGAGCCGTTCACCGCACTGCTTTCCGCACAGCACTGTTTCTGCACAGCACTGTTTCTGCACAGCGCCGCCTTCATACTCTTCCAACAGAACCCAACACACCAAAACACAACACACCACAACCGTCAATGTCACCCTCGCGGGCATCACGCCGGAGAAAAAGGAGCAGGGAGCAGAGGTGGGGGTGTCCGGCACCGCGGACACCCCCACCTCTGCTCCCTGCTCCTACTGCCCGGAGCGCGCCGTCCCCAGCACCGGCCCCACCCGGTCCAGCAGTCCCGTCCGGGCCGCCAGCGCCGCCGCCTCCAGCCGGGAGCCCACCCCCAGTTTCATCAGCACGCGCTGCACATGCGTCCGTGCCGTGGACGGCGCTATGCCCATGCCCTCCGCGATCAGCCGGGTGTCCTCGCCGTCGGCCACCCGGACCAGGACCTCCACCTCGCGCGGGGTCAGCATCCGCAGCAGCCGCTGCCCCTCGTCGTCCGGTTGTGCCGCCGGATTCAGCAGCTCGCCGAACGCCCCCTGCAGCAACTGCGGCGCCACCGCGGCCTCCCCCGCCCGCGCCTTCATGATCGCCCGTTCCACACCCTCGATGCGTTCGTCGTGCCGCACATAGCCGGACGCCCCCGCCGCGAACGCCGCCGCGATCCCGCGCGGGCTGGGCACCGGCCCCAGCACCAGCACCGCCACCTGCGGCCGCTCCCGCCTGATCTTCACCACCGGATCGAAGATGCCGGCCTCCGCCGGTGCCGCCGTCCCCAGCAGGCACACCTCCGGCGCCCTGCTGATCACCAGGTCCGCCGCCCCCGCCACCGGCGCCGCCGCGGCCAGCACCCGGTGCCCCCGCAGCTTCAACGCCGAGGCCAGCGCCTCGGCGAGCAGCCGGTGATCGTCGACCACCATCAACCGCACACCCATGTATCAACCCCCCATACCGCGAGCGCACCCCCGTGCGCCGCCTCCCCGTCCGGTCCCGGAAGCTACACGCTTGTTCGACGTTGCGCTCCCCCTACCGGTGAGAATCGCCCCGGATCACCGAAATTCTCGTATTCGGTGGCGATGGGCACCCGATGAGCGGTACGCGTACGGCCCCGCCCCTGAGCAGGGACGGGGCCGTACGGACGGGCCGACAGAACGATCATCCGGTACCGAAGGCGATCGCCAGGTACTCCTTCCTGTCCAGGGAGGAGTCGCTGGCGTACACCTTCGACATGTACAGGCGTCCCTGCGCGAACAGCACCTCGGAGCTCCTGGGGGACATCCCCGTCTCCGCGTCCCGCACCGCATCCGTCGCCGGGTTCTCCAGCAGCTTGGTCTGCTCGAAGGTGCCGCCGTCGATGCTCACGACCTGCCCGCCCTTGTCGTAGGGCGGCCGCTTGTACGCCAGGATGTTGCCGCCGTCCATGCGCAGCGGGGTGATCGTGTAGCCGTCGCCGGCGTCGGCGCGCTGGCCGGTCTGCTTGCCGGTGGCCAGGTCGAAGGCGACGACCTCGTTGGTCCTGCTGTACTCGGCCGTGCCGTCGTGCTCCTCGGTCGGGATGTACAGCCGGTCGTTGCCGACCGCCAGCCCGTTGCAGTGCTCGATCCTGGTGATGCCGTCGCAGCGGGCCGCGAACTCCTCACCGGGCGCGGAGATGCGGGTGCGCAGCTTGCCGGTCTTGTTGTCGATGGAGAAGAAGTCCGAGATGCCGCTGCCGTCACCGGCGGAGTCGCCGACGTCGGCGGCCACCACCAGCGGATCGGTGGACACGACCGCGGCGTACTCGATGCCCTCGGTCATCTTGTACTCGGAGACCACCTTGCCGGACTTCGGGTCGATGGTCTGGATGTGCAGCTGCCGCTGATCGTACGAACCGCACTTGCGCACCGCGACCAGCTTCGGTCCGCCGCCGTAGCCGGCGTCGTAGCAGGAGTCGGACGTCTTGGGCGACCACAGGGGCTTGCCGGAGGTGAGGTCCCAGGCGGCGCCGCCGCTGGTGCTGGCCGCCGCGACGGTGTTCCCGCTGACGGTGACGTTGTTGAAGCTGATCTCCTGGGTGCCGGACTTGGCCGTCTCGGACCACAGCTTCTCGCCCGTGGCGAGGTCGAGGACCGCGACCTGGGTGCACCGCTGCGGATCGTTCTTGGCGGGCATCCTCGGCTTGTAGACGATCGCCGTCCTGCCGTCCTCGGTGACGTGGTCGCTGGCCTCGCACACCGGTCCGGGCAGGTCGAGCGTCCACACCTTGCTGCCCTTGACGGCGTCGTAGCCGACGACCTCGGCGATGCCGCTCTTGGCGTACACCGTGTCGGTCAGCCAGGAACCGGAGACGGCGATGCTCGTGCTGTCCTTCGGGGCCTTCGGCGCCGGGACCTGGAAGAGGACCTTGGCGGAGGGGTCGGCCGGAGCCTTCTCCTTGCCGCCGGCGGCGGAGCCGCCGCCGTTCTCGGCGTCCTTCTCACTCCCGTCGCCGCCGTCGGTGCCGCCCGAGTCGGCGGTGGTCTCCTTGTCGCCGCCGGACGAGGTCGAGGACGAGTACCAGACACCGGCGCCGACGATCAGGGCGATGGCCACGACCGCCGAGACGATGATGGCCAGCTGCGCGTTGACCTTCCGCCCGCCGCCGGGCCCACCGCCGGGGTGTGGCTGCATCGGCACGGTCGGGTACGGATAGCCGGGACCGGGCTGGCCGTAGGGCTGCTGCGGGTGTCCGTACGCACCTGGCTGGCCGTACGGCTGCGGCGGCTGGCCGTACGGGCTCGGCTGACCCGGCTGACCCGGGTAGCCGTAACCGGCCGGGGGCTGCTGCGGGTAGCCGTACCCGGGCGGCGGCGTCGGGCCCGTCGGCGTGGGCGGGGTCTGCGGGGCGGCCTGCGGCGACTGCTGCGGGGTCTGCGGGGTCTGCGGGTAGCCGTATCCCGGTTCCGGGGTCTTGCTGAGGTTCGGCCCGCTCGGGGCGGCCGGCGGCTGCTGGGCCGGCGGCTGCGACGGTTCGACCGGCGGACCGAAGCCCGGCGGCGGGGCCGGCGTGGCCGACTGCTCGGGCTGTGACGGCTCGGGCTGCTGCGGAGGCTGGTTGGGCGGCTGGGGCGGCTGCGTCATGACGTGTAGACCTCGAAAGGATCGAAGGACCCGAAGAACCCGAAGGACTCGAAGAAGGGGGCGGGCGGAGGGGAAGGGGCCGGACGGAGCGAGGGCGCCGGCCGTGCCCGGCCGGCGCGCCTCACCGCTGCTGCGCGCCTCACTTGCCGTAGGCGAGCATCAGCTTCTCCTTCGCCTCGTCGTTGCCGGACAGCCGGGTCGTCGAGATGTAGAAACGGCCGTCGACCCAGTCGATCGCCTTGCTGAAGAAACCGTTCTCGATCCTCGCGACGCCCTGCGGGTTCTGCAGCAGCGTGACCGGCTCGTGGCTGCTGCCGGTGGTCGGGATGGACACGACCCTGCCGCCCGCGTCGTACGACGGCCCCACGTAGGCGATGAGCTTGCCGCCCTCGACCTTCATGGGCACCATCGAGTCCGCCGCCGGGGACTTCACCCGCCACTTCTCCTTGCCGGTGGCGAGGCTGATCGCGACGATCTCGTTGGCCCCGGTGGTCGCCTTGGTGGGCAGGTAGAGGGTGTCCGCGTCGGCCGCGACGGCCTCGCAGCCCTGGAGGTCACGGGCGAAAATGGCCCAGCCGCACTCGGCGGCGAAGTCCTCGTCGACGGCGACCTGGGAGCGGATCGAGCCGTCGGCGCCGAGCGTGGAGATGTTCCACGCCTTCTTGTCCTTGTTGGTGCTGTAGACGACCACCGGGTCGATGAAGTAGGTGCGCTCGACGCGCCAGCCCTTCTCGAACGTCCGGGTCCACTTCACCTTGCCGGTCTTCGGGTCGAGTTCCTGGAGCTCGTCGTGCTCGTTGTTGCCGCCGGCACCGCAGGAAGCGACCTGGAACAGCCCCTCGCCGCCCGCGAAACCGGCGGGGAAGCAGGCCTCGCCGTACTTCTTCTTGTCGTACATCTTGTCGCCGGAGGTGACGTCGAAGGCCGTGCCGGACTGCGAGCGGCTCACCATCAGCGTCTCGCCGCTGAGGGTCATCTTGATGGAGGTCACGGAGTCGAACAGCGCGCCGTCCTCGACCTTCTGCGTCCAGCCCTTCTCGCCGGTGTCGAGGTCGACGAGCTGGAGCTGGTTGCACTTGGCCCGATCGCTGCTGCCGCTCATGTACGCGACGACTATCTTGTCGTCGGACGTCTTCTCCCGGGTGGTCGCGCAGATCTTCTCGGGGAAGGCGATGGGCTCCCAGGTCGGCTTGCCGTCGGCGACGTTGTAGGCGGAGAGCTCCTTGTAGGCCGCCTTCACCGCCGCCTTGTCGGTGATCCACATGCCGGGGGCCTCGGCTCCGGAACCGGGCGCGTCGGGCGCCTCCTTGTACCAGAGCACCTTGGACTCGCCGGACTGGCGGCCCGCGTTGAGGTCCTCCGGGTCCGAGTCGCCGTCGCCGCTGCCGTCGCCCGGATCGACCGGGGGGCCGGAGGGGTCGGGCTGGGGATCGTCGCTCTGCTGGGCGACGGGCTTCTTGTCCTGCTTCCCGTCGTCGCCGGAGACCGCCCACACGGTGCCGCCGACCACCAGCAGCGCCGTCACCACCGCGGCACCGATGATCATGGCGGGCTTGCCCTTGAAGGGGTTGCGGGAGCCGGGCCCCGGCTGCGGGGCGCCGGGCGCGCCCGGGTACTGCGGCTGCGGGTAGCCGTACCCCGGCTGCTGGCCGTACGGGCCGGGCTGCTGCGGCTGACCGTAGGGCCCGGAGGCGTACGGCCCGGAGGCGTACGGTCCCGGCTGCTGACCGTACGGGCCCGGCTGCTGGCCGTACGGGCCCGGCTGCTGGGGGTAGCCGTACCCGGGCGGCGGCGTCGGGCCCGTCGGCGTGGACGGGGTCTGGGGCTGCCCCTGCGGGGGTGGCGGGGTCGGAGCCCCGAAGCCTCCGCTCGAGGCGGACGGATCCTGTGGTGCTCCGAAGCCGCCCTGCGGCGACTGGTCGGGCGGCTGAGCCATCAGCGCGTTCCCCCCTTGCTCACTGATTTTTAGCCACGCCCTGAGGTGCGTGATGTTCCCCAGAGTCGTATAAAGCCGGTTCTTACTTTTCTCAGACGGGGCCTTTCTATCACCCGGTACCGACAGGCCACCGGGCCCCGCCCGCCCCTGTACCCAAGGGAGGACCGGCCCGTGATGCCCTCGTTACGCGCCCCCACGCCCCTCCACACGCCCTTCACACCACGCGCGCCCCGCGCACGGGCCTGTGCGCGGGGCGGTACGGACCCGGGTACGGGGGTCAGGCGTCCTCGGCGAGTTCCAGCCACCGCGTTTCCAGCGCCTCGCGCTGACCGGCCGTCTCGCGCAGCTCCGCGTCGAGTTCGGCCACCTTCCCGAAGTCGGTGGCGTGCTCGGCGATGGCGGCGTGCAGCGTGGACTCCTTCTCGGAGAGCTTGTCCAGCTGCCGCTCGATCTTCTGCAGCTCCTTCTTGGCGGCGCGCACGTCGGCGGCGCTCTTCTCGGGGACGTCCGGGGCCGGTTTCGCCACGGGGGAGGCGGCCGCGGCGGTCTCCTCCATCTGCTTGCGCCGCTCCAGGTACTCGTCGATACCGCGCGGCAGCATCCGCAGGGCGCCGTCGCCGAGCAGGGCGAAGACCCGGTCGGTGGTGCGCTCGACGAAGAACCGGTCGTGGGAGATGACGATCATCGAGCCGGGCCAGCCGTCGAGGACGTCCTCGAGCTGGGTGAGGGTCTCGATGTCGAGGTCGTTGGTGGGCTCGTCGAGGAAGAGGACGTTGGGTTCGTCCATGAGCAGCCTCAGCAGCTGGAGCCGCCGCCGCTCACCGCCGGACAGGTCGCCGACCGGTGTCCACTGCTTGTCCTTGTTGAAGCCGAACGTCTCGCACAGCTGCCCGGCGGTCATCTCCCGCCCCGTGCCGAGGTCGACGCGCTCCCGCACCGCCTGTACGGCCTGGAGCACCCGCCAGGTGGGATCGAGTTCGGCGACCTCCTGGGAGAGGTAGGCGAGCCTGACCGTCTTGCCGACGCGGACCCGGCCCGCCGCGGGCTGCGCCTCGCCCTCGGTGCGGGCCGCCTCGGTCAGCGCCCGCAGCAGGGACGTCTTGCCCGCGCCGTTGACCCCGACCAGGCCGATCCGGTCGCCGGGGCCGAGCTGCCAGGTGATGTGCTTGAGCAGCACCTTGGGCCCCGCCTGGATGGTGACGTCCTCCAGGTCGAACACCGTCTTGCCGAGCCGTGACGAGGCGAACTTCATCAGCTCGCTGCTGTCGCGCGGCGGCGGCACGTCCGCGATCAGCTCGTTGGCGGCCTCGACACGGAAGCGCGGCTTGGACGTCCGCGCGGGTGCCCCGCGGCGCAGCCAGGCCAGCTCCTTGCGGACCAGGTTCTGCCGCTTGACCTCCTCGGTGGCGGCGATGCGCTCGCGTTCGGCACGGGCGAAGACGTAGTCGGAGTAGCCGCCCTCGTACTCGTACACGTCGCCGCGCTGCACGTCCCACATGCGGGTGCAGACCTGGTCGAGGAACCAGCGGTCGTGGGTGACGCAGACGAGCGCGGAGCGCCGCTCGCGCAGATGCCGGGCGAGCCAGGCGATGCCCTCGACGTCGAGGTGGTTGGTGGGCTCGTCCAGGACGATCAGGTCCTGTTCCTCGATGAGCAGCTTGGCGAGCGCGATCCGGCGCCGCTCGCCACCGGACAGCGGTCCGATGACGGTGTCCAGGCCCTTGGGGAACCCGGGCAGGTCCAGCCCGCCGAACAGCCCGGTCAGCACGTCGCGGACCTTGGCGTTGCCCGCCCACTCGTGGTCGGCCATGTCGCCGATGACCTCGTGCCGGACGGTGGCGGCGGGGTCGAGGGAGTCGTGCTGGGTGAGCACGCCGAGACGGAGCCCGCCGGAGTGCGTCACCCGCCCGGTGTCCGCCTCCTCCAGCTTGGCGAGCATCCGGATGAGGGTGGTCTTGCCGTCGCCGTTGCGCCCGACGACACCGATGCGGTCCCCCTCCGAGACCCCGAGGGAGATGCCGTCGAGGAGGGCACGGGTGCCGTACACCTTGCTGACGTTCTCGACATTGACCAGATTGACGGCCATTTCTCTCCTGCCTGGGGGGTCGATCAGCTTTCAAGCGTAGGGCGTCCCCGGGGGCGGCCGGAGCGCGAGGGGGCAGTCACCCTTTGTGATGACGCGATCGGAAACGGGCGGCTACCTTGGAGATCAGGCAGCAGGATCTCGTCCATGGGAGGAACCATGACCGCCGAGTCCGTAGAGCACCGCCACCACTGGCCGGTGCCGCCCGTGGACGGTTACACCGTGGACGACCTGTTCACCCTGCCGGATCTCCCGCCGCACACCGAGCTGATCGACGGGAGCCTGGTTTTCGTGAGTCCGCAGCGACGCTTCCATTTCCTTGTGATCGACCTGCTGGTCAGCGGGCTACGCAGCTCTCTCGGCCCGGAGTTCAGTGTCGAGCGGGAGATGACCGTCATCCTTGACAAACGCAACGGCCCCGAACCCGATATCAGCGTGGTTCGAGCCGACGCGGTCACAGGGGTGGACCAGACCAGGTTTCAGGCCGAGGACGTCCTGCTCGCCGTGGAGGTCGTCTCCCCCGACTCGGAGTCCCGCGACCGTACGACCAAACCGCACAAGTACGCCACTGCGGGAATCCCGAACTACTGGCGTGTCGAACAGGACGGGACCACCGGCCGTCCCCTCATCCATGTCTACGAGCTCGACGCCATGACGCGGTCCTACGTGCACATGGGTATGCAGCGCGACCGGATCAAGGTCGACAAACCTTCCGCCATCGCCATCGATCTGGGCACGGTCGAAACGCGGCCCTGAGTCCCTCAGACGACCGTCGCACCCGGCACGGGACCTGCCGCCGTACGCACCGTGCGGCAGGTGCCCGAGGCCCGCAGGGCGCGGGCGATCCCGTCCGCCGCTTCCGCGTCCCGGGCGAGGAACGCCGTGGTCGGCCCCGACCCCGAGACCAGCGAAGCCAGTGCCCCGGCCGCACGCCCCGCCGCCAGCGTGTCCGCCAGCTCCGGGAAGAGCGACAGCGCCGCCGGCTGGAGGTCGTTGGAGACGGCCGCGGCCAGCCCGTCGCAGTCGCCCTTGGCAAGGGCGTCCAGCAGGTCCTGCGAGGCCACCGGCTCGGGGATGCCCCGGCCCTCCGCCAGCCGGTCGAACTCCCGGAAGACCGCCGGGGTCGACAGCCCGCGTCCGGCCATCGCGAACACCCAGTGGAAGGCGCCGCCCACCTCCAGCTCGGTCAGCCTCTCGCCCCGCCCGGTGCCCAGCGCCGCCCCGCCGATCAGGGCGAACGGCACGTCGCTGCCCAGCTCGGCGCAGATCTCGAGCAGTTCCGCCCTCGAGGCGCCGGTCCCCCACAGCGCGTCGCAGGCCAGCAGCGCGCCCGCGCCGTCCGCGCTGCCGCCCGCCATGCCGCCGGCGACGGGGATGTCCTTGGCGATGTGGAGGTGCACGTCGGCGTCCCGGCCGTACCGTCCGGCGAGTGCGAGGGCGGCGCGGGCGGCGAGGTTCGTACGGTCCAGGGGCACCTCGGCGGCATCCGGGCCCGCGCAGGTGACGCGCAGCCCGTCCGGCGAGGGGGTCGCGGTGACCTCGTCGTGGAGGCCGACCGCGAGGAAGACGTTGGCCAGGTCGTGGAAGCCGTCGGGGCGGGCCGCGCCGACGGCGAGCTGGACGTTGACCTTGGCGGGCACGCGGACGGTGACGCTCACGCGGCGGACTCCTCGGACTGCTCGGGCTTCTCGGGCCGCTCGGGCTGCTTGTGTTCGGCGATGCGCGCGAACTCCTCGACGGTCAGGGACTCACCGCGCGCCTGCGGCGACACTCCGGCGGCGACCAGGGCCGCCTCGGCCGCCGCCGCCGAGCCCGCCCAGCCGGCGAGGGCCGCCCGCAGGGTCTTGCGGCGCTGGGCGAAGGCCGCGTCGACCACGGCGAACACCTCACGCCGGGAGGCGGTGGTCCGCGGCGGCTCGCTCCGGCGGACGAGGGAGACCAGTCCGCTGTCGACGTTGGGGGCCGGCCAGAACACGGTCCGTCCGATGGCGCCGGCCCGCTTGACCCGCGCGTACCAGTTGGCCTTGACCGAGGGCACGCCGTACACCTTCGAACCGGGCGGAGCGGCGAGCCGGTCGGCGACCTCCGACTGGACCATGACGAGGGTGCGCTCGATGCTCGGGAAGGTTTCCAGCATGTGCAGCAGCACCGGCACGGCCACGTTGTAGGGCAGGTTGGCGACCAGCGCGGTCGGAGCGGGGCCGGGCAGCTCGGTGACGTGCATCGCGTCGGAGTGGACCAGCGCGAACCGCTCGGCGCGCTCCGGCATGCGGGCCGCGACGGTCGTGGGCAGCGCGGCGGCCAGCACGTCGTCGATCTCGACGGCGGTGACCCGGTCGGCGGCCTCCAGCAGCGCCAGGGTGAGCGAGCCGAGCCCCGGGCCGACCTCGACGACCACGTCGTCGGGGCGGACCTCGGCGGTGCGGACGATCCGGCGGACCGTGTTCGCGTCGATCACGAAGTTCTGGCCGCGCTGCTTGGTGGGCCGCACGCCGAGGGCGTCCGCGAGTTCACGGACGTCGGCGGGGCCCAGGAGGGCGTCGGAGGCGGGGCTGGTCACGGGACAAGGGTACGGGGCGCGGGCACCCCCGGGTCACGCCTGTGGATAACCGAAGGCGCGGGCCGTGTTCGCCGCGAGCGCCGTGGCGAGGGTGTCCTCGTCGACACCGCGTACGGCCGCCATGGCCCGCACCGTGACCGGCACCAGATACGGGGCGTTGGGCCGGCCGCGGTAGGGCACCGGCGTCAGGAAGGGGGCGTCGGTCTCCACCAGGATCAGCTCCGGCGGGGCCACGGCGAGCGCGTCGCGCAGGTTCTGGGCGTTCTTGAAGGTGATGTTGCCGGCGAACGACATGAAGTACCCGGCGCGGGCGCAGATCTCCGCCATCCCGGCGTCGCCCGAGTAGCAGTGGAAGACGGTGCGCTCCGGTGCGCCCTCCTCCTTGAGCACCCGCAGCACGTCGGCGTGGGCGTCGCGGTCGTGGATCACCAGGGCCTTTCCGTGCCGCTTGGCGATCTCGATGTGGGCGCGGAAGGACCGCTCCTGCGCCTCCTTGCCCTCCGGCCCGGTGCGGAAGTAGTCCAGTCCGGTCTCGCCGACGCCCTTGACCTGGGGCAGCGCGGCCAGCCGGTCGATCTCGGCGAGCGCCTCGTCCAGCGCGGCCTCCCCGCCCGGCTCCCGCGCCCCCTGCCGGGACCAGCCGTCGGGGTCGCCGAGCACGATGCGCGGGGCCTCGTTGGGGTGCAGCGCGACCGTCGCGTGAACGGCGTCGTACGCCGCCGCCGTCTCCGCCGCCCACCGGGACCCCTTGACGTCGCAGCCGACCTGCACCACCGTCGTCACGCCCACCGACGCGGCCTTGGCGAGCCCTTCCGCCACGGTGCCGGACTGCATGTCGAGGTGGGTGTGCGAATCCGCGACCGGTACCCGCAGGGGCTCCGGGAGCGGCGGGGCGGCGTTCTTGTCGGGGGCGTTCGAAGACATGCCCCCGATCCTACGGAAGCGGCGCGGGCGTCAGCCCGCCCTGTGGAAGAGGTGCAGGAGGTGGGACAGCTGCCACGGGTGACGCTCCCGTGCGGGCGTCGAGCCCTCGGGCTCCCACGGCACCTCGACGGGCCCGGCGGCCGGCACCAGGCGTTCGCGGTGGGCGGCGTCCCGGGCGGAGGCGACCCGGCCGGGGCGCATGATCCGCACGACGTGGCCGTCGCAGTGCCGGCACGTCGGACGGCTCAGCGGGGAGGGCACGACCCGGCCGTCCGCCACGTAGCGCACGGTGTCCTGGCCGTCGGTGTCCGTGTGGTGCTCTATCTCGTACGACTGCTCCCAGCCGTACCCGCAGCGCATGCAGGCGAACGAGTACGACTCCCTGACGACGCCGTCGGCGCGGTGTCCGGCCCTTCCTGCGATCTCGGTCATCCTGCCTCCTGTCGGTCCACGGCGGGCACGGGCCGGTGCGGCCCGTCCCTGTTTCCAGTGGACTCCTCCCCAGAGGCGAAAGCAGTGGAGGAGGCAGAGTATTGGAGCCGTTTTGGGCGTTTCGTTGCCGAAGGCTCCCAAACGCTTGACGGACGTCCCGGGCCGCCCCGGCCCCCGCTCACCCCGCGGGGTGTTTCGCCGCCACCACCGCGTCGAAGACCTCCCGCTTGGGCACCCCCGCCTCGACCGCGACCGCCGCGATCGCCTCCTTGCGCCGTTCCCCCGCCTCCTCGCGCACCCGCACCCTGCGCGCCAGCTCGGCGGCGTCCACCTCCTCGGGGCCCCGGTCCGGCGCGCCCTCGACCACGACGGTGATCTCCCCGCGCACCCCCTCGGCCGCCCACGCGGCCAGCTCGGCGAGCGAGCCCCGCCTGACCTCCTCGTACGTCTTGGTCAGCTCGCGGCAGACGGCGGCCCGGCGCTCCGCGCCGAACACCTCGGCCATCGCGGCGAGCGTGTCGTCGAGCCGGTGCGGGGACTCGAAGTAGACGAGGGTGCGCCGTTCCCCGGCCACCTCCCGCAGCCGCCCGAGCCGCTCCCCCGCCTTGCGGGGCGGGAAGCCCTCGAAGCAGAACCGGTCGACGGGCAGCCCGGACAGGGCGAGCGCGGTGAGCACGGCGGACGGTCCGGGCACCGCGGTGACCTTGATGTCCCGCTCCACGGCGGCCGCGACCAGCCGGTACCCGGGGTCGGACACGGAGGGCATCCCGGCGTCCGTCACCAGCAGCACGCGCGCGCCGCCGGCCAGTTCCTCGACCAGTTCGGGCGTACGGGCGGACTCGTTGCCCTCGAAGTACGACACCACCCGGCCCTTGGGGGTGACGCCGAGCGCCTGGGTCAGCCGCCGCAGCCGCCGGGTGTCCTCGGCGGCGACGACGTCGGCGCCGGCCAGCTCCTCGGCGAGCCGGGGCGGGGCGTCGGAGACGTCGCCGATGGGGGTGCCTGCGAGTACGAGGGTTCCGGTCACTCCCCCATCCTCCCAGGGCCCGGCGGCCGCAGGTTGCGGCCAGGGGCGGAACCGAAGGAGAGCCGGGCATACCGCCCATGCGCGGGACTCCCACAGCGCTGTTCCCTACGATGGCGCGGTGACCAGTACCGCGTCCTCCACGGACATCCGGCAGGAGCAGTCGCCACAGGAGCGGCAACCGTCGTGGCAGCAGCGGCTGCGCCGCTTCGGCCACCCGGCGACGGGGACCTGGGGCAGTGCCCCCGAGGTTCCCGGGGCTCCCGGGGCTCCCGGCATCCGTGACCGCCTGGTCCCGCCGTACACCGAGCCGTCCGGCAGGCTGTGGAGCACGCTCGGGGTGCCGCCGGTGCTCGCCGACCGGATCGTCCGCTGGTCGGCGTGGGGCGGCCCGCTGCTGGTCACCCTGTTCGCGGGAGTGCTGCGGTTCTGGAACCTGGGCAGCCCCAAGGCGGTGATATTCGACGAGACGTACTACGCCAAGGACGCCTGGGCGCTCGTCCACCGCGGTTTCGAGGTCAACTGGGACAAGAACGCCAACGACCTGATCCTCTCCAAGGGCGGGGACGTCCCGATCCCGGTCGAAGCGGCGTACGTCGTGCATCCGCCGGTCGGCAAGTACGTCATCGGGCTGGGCGAGCTGATGTTCGGGTTCGACCCGTTCGGCTGGCGGTTCATGACGGCGCTGCTCGGGACACTCTCCGTCCTGATGCTGTGCCGTATCGGCCGGCGCCTGTTCCGTTCCACGTTCCTGGGCTGCCTCGCGGGCGCGCTGATGGCGGTGGACGGGCTGCACTTCGTGATGAGCCGCACCGCGCTGCTCGACGGGGTGCTGATGTTCTTCGTGCTCGCGGCCTTCGGGTGCCTGCTCGTCGACCGGGACCGGGCCAGGGCGCGGCTCGCCGCCGCGCTGCCCGTGGGCCCCGACGGCCGGACCCTGCCGGACCCGGACGTCGCCGAGAACACCCGGCTGGGCCTGCGGCCCTGGCGGCTGGCGGCGGGGCTGATGCTGGGCCTGGCGTTCGCCACGAAGTGGAACGCGCTGTACGTCATGGCCGCGCTCTGCGTGATGGCGGTGCTGTGGGACGTCGGCGCGCGCCGGACCGCCGGCGCCCGTCACCCCTACCGGGCGGTGGTGCGGCGCGACCTGGGCTGGGCGTTCCTCTCCACCGTCCCGGTCGCGCTCGCGACGTACGTCGCCTCGTGGCTCGGCTGGTTCCTCTCCGCGGACGACGGCAGCGGCGGCTACTACCGCGACTGGGCGGCGACCGACGGCAAGGACAGCAGCTGGTCCTGGCTGTTCCCCGACTGGTGGCGCAGCTTCTGGCACTACGAGAACCAGGTGTACGACTTCCACGTCGGCCTGTCCTCACCGCACCCCTACGAGTCCAACCCGTGGAGCTGGATCGTCACCGGCCGCCCGGTCTCCTACTTCTACGAGTCCCCGGCACCCGGCAGGGACGGCTGCCCGGCCGACGCGGCCGAGAAGTGCGCCCGCGAGGTGCTGGCCCTGGGCACGCCCATGCTGTGGTGGGTGGCCTGCTTCGCGCTCCTCTACGTCCTGTGGCGCTGGTTCTTCCGCCGTGACTGGCGGGCGGGCGCCATCGCCTGCGGCGTCGCGGCCGGCTATCTGCCGTGGTTCCTGTACCAGGAGCGCACCATCTTCTTCTTCTACTCCATCGTCTTCCTCCCCTTCCTGTGCCTGGCGGTGGCGATGCTCCTGGGCGCCCTCGTCGGCCCGCCCCGCTCCCACGACACCCGCAGGGTCGCGGGCGCGACGGCGGCCGGCGTCCTGGTCCTCCTGATCGCCTGGAACTTCATCTACTTCTGGCCCATCTACACCGGCACCTCCATCCCGATCGACGACTGGCGTGCGCGGATGTGGCTGGACACCTGGGTCTAGCCGGGGCGGACACGGCACGAGGGCACGGCCCTGGCTCTGCTGCGGTCCGCGCAGGAGCGGGGGAGGATGGAAGGCAGGCGACCGAGGAGGCCTGTCATGAAAACCGGAGACACCGCAGACTCGGCCTACGAACCGTGGCTGTACTCCCACACGCCCTCGCAGGCCGAGGGCGAGCGGGACGATCCCGCCGAGCGCGCGGCCGCGCACCCGGACGTCCCCAGGACCGAGCCGTCCCAGGCGGAGGGCGAGCAGGCGGACGACACCGGGATGGCGTGATCGCCACCAGGAGATCGCCCTCGCTCCCTCTGGTCCGCGTTGCCTCAGACCAGAGGAGGACTCTTCGCGCTGTCGGGGACGCCTGGGGGAAGCGGGGGAGCGCCTCTCAGTGGAGCATCGACGCGAGGCCCGGCAGGCCCTGTGTCGATGCGGCAAGGGGGGGCTGAGGCAAGGGGGTGCTGCGCCTCCGGCCGCCCCGTTCCCCCCCCCGTTTCGGGCAACGATCGGCCATCGCTTCCATGCCGGAACGGTATAACCCAGGCAACGGATCGCCTTCGGTTCGATGACGGACGAGAGTCGGCGCCGGAAAAGTTCGGGCCCGCTCGGAGAACCCCCGATACTGTTCTCCGCACCTGCCCCGAAATGGCCGGTTAGTGGTCAGGGTGCGCGGCGCCCGAGCCGACCCCACACGTCTCGTGAGCAGCGCGATCGCGTGTATTGACATGCCCCTTTCCACGTGTAAACGTTCTGCGGCTGTCCTGATCCAGCCGGACAGACAACGTCGATCCCAGGGGGGACGCCATGAACTGGTACATCGAGGTCCTCAAGAAGTACGCGGTGTTCAACGGACGGGCGCGCCGCAAGGAGTACTGGATGTTCACGCTGTTCAGCGTGATCGTCTCCATCGTGCTCACCGCTGTGGACGCCGCCATCGGAATCCAGGTACTGCAGCCCATCTACGCCATCGCGGTCCTGCTGCCGACTCTCGCTGTGACGGTCCGCCGCCTGCACGACACCAACCGCTCCGGCTGGTGGATCTTCATCGCGCTCATCCCTCTCGTCGGCTTCATCGTGATGCTGGTGTTCCTGGCCACCGAGGGCACGCCGGGGGAGAACAAGTACGGCGCGAACCCGAAGGAGCCCTTGGCGAAATTCTGATATCAGTCGCGCTGGAACAGGTCAGCGAAACCGGTAACCGCGAAAGAGCCCCGGCCTCGGCCGGGGCTCTTTCGCGGTTACCGCCGGCCCCGCGGACCGCCCGGGGCACAGCCGGCCCACTTCCAGCGGGCTCCCCTCTGCTGTCGTCGGCTGGCCCGACGGTCGTCCGGGGGCGCTGTGGTGTGTCGCTGTTCGGCCTCGTCGATGTCAGGTGGATCCGCGCGGGCACGGCTTCGTCGTTCCCGGTGGGTTGTCGGCGAGGTGGTCGAGGGCGCGGGCGACGGCCGAGTCGCAGTGGTGTGCGAGCTCGGTGGCCGTGAAGACGGGGGTGCGGAACTCCCGCGGCACCGGGATGCCCCGGCCCTCGAAGCTCTGCCCGGCCGCGTCCCGGTAGTCCTCGTTGCTGAGGTCGAGGTACCAGTCGCCGGGCAGGGTCCGCGAGAGCTGGTCCGAGAAGATGCCCTGCGTCGGGCGGCCGATCAAGGTGGGCTTCGGCGAGCGGTTCAGCAGCGCCATGACCGCCGTCTCGCCCGCGCTCACCGTGAGGTCGCTGACCAGCAGCGCGATCGGCCCGTGGAAGCCGGGGCGGGTGCTGGGCGGCACCCGCAGCTTCTCGTACGGCGTGAACCCGGAGGCCGCCTGCGTGTCGCGGGCCCGCTTCTGGAACGCGAAGTGGGGCTTGTCCGTCAGCCGGGAGGCGAGGGCGATGCCGAGCTCGTCGAAACCGCCGTCGTTGAGGCGCAGATCGAGCACGAGGCCGCGCCAGCCGTCCCGCTCCGCGACGGCGAACACCGTGTCCAGGGCCTGTTCGAACTTCTTCCGGTCGGCGTCGTACGACTCGTCCGCGAAGTCGTCGAACTGGGTGATGCGCAGGTATCCCGGACCGTCCGGCAGCCCGGAGGCGTACTCCACCTCGTCGTCGATGACGGGGGTGAGCCGCTTGCCCAGCCTCGCTTCGGCCGCGGACCGGAGGGCGTCGGTGTCCACGTCGTCGGATTCGCGCGTGCCCGGCCGTCTGCCGTAGAGGCTGAGGTCCTCCCCCTCGATGCCGGTGTGCATGTCGCCGAGTTCGCGGACCGTGTCGCCCAGCAGCTCGCCGAGCGTCCGGTCGGTGTTGTGCTCGGCGAGGGCGGCCCGGTCGCGCTCCCTGCGCGCCGTGTCGAGCTTCCGGTGCGGGTAGGGCGGGTAGTTCTCGACGAGGTTCTGCCAGAAGACGTCGAAGGTCTGCAGCCGGCGGTCGGCCGCGTCCTTCGGGATGTCGGACGGGCAGTCGGGCAGCTCCGTGAGCCGGTTCATGTGGATCTGCCCGGCCGACCCCGGTTCCCGCACGATCAGCCGGTCTCCCTGCCGGTGGACGAGCAGCTCGACCTCACCGTCCTCACCGAAGGACGTCGCGTCACCCTCACGGCCCACCGATGCCGACGAGTCCCCGCCGAGGCAGCTCCCCGCCGTCCGGTCGTAGGAGGTGAGCCGGGTCCTTCCCGCACCGTCCCGGGCGATGTCGAAGACGTAGCCGTACCCGGCGCTCTGCCATGTCCCCTCGATCGCCGCGTTCCGGTCGCCGGGGGTGCGGTCCGGACCCGAGCAGGCGGTCAGCACCGCGGCGAGCCCCACCAGCAGCCATCGTCTCCACGCCATGAGCGCGAACGTACCGCAGGCCTTGTGAGCGTTGCGGTCAACCGGGCACCGGAGGGTGTCGGGCTGGAGAAGGTGGGCGACTGACTCAGGCCTCCTGACCACCCGTCTCCGTTCGGACAACAATCGGAAACAGCCGTCCCGGTCGTCACTCCTTACGCATAGAGTGCTCACTCGCCGAACGTCCTGAACACGTTCAGAAGGCGTGGGGGGTCCGGCGGGGAGGGGACAAGCCCGATGGGCAAGGGGGTCAAGGCCACCGTCATCGGTGGTGTGTTCGCGGTCATGGTGGGTGGGGCCGGGTACGGGGTCTACAACATCGTGTCGGCGGTGAACGGCGGCGGGGGCGGCGGCGGTCCGGACGCGGCCGTGACCAAGAAGTCCGGGCCGCCGGACAAGGAGGAGGTCGCGAAGGCGAGCGGGGCGTTCTTCGCGGCCTGGGAGAAGGCGCAGGCCGAGCAGGCCGCGTCGTACACGAACAACGCCGGGGAGGCGGGCCCGTTACTGGCTGCCTACGGCGAGGACGCCCATCTGGCCGATGTCGAGATCACCCCGGGCACGGCCACCGGCACCACCGTGCCGTTCCGGGTGAAGGCGACCGTCTCCTACGACGGGAAGTCCGAACCCCTCAGCTACAAGAGTGAGTTGACCGTCGTGCGCGGGGAGACCACCGGGCGTGCGCTGGTCGACTGGCAGCCGTCCGTGGTCCACCCGGATCTGAAGGACGGCGACACCCTGGTCACCGGGGAGGCGGCGCAGCCGCCGATCGAGGCCGTGGACCGGGACGGCACGGTGCTGACCGAGGAGGAGTACCCCTCCCTCGGCCCGATCCTGGACACCCTGCGCGAGAAGTACGGCGACGAGGCGGGCGGCACCCCCGGCGTCGAGCTGGTGATCCGGCACGCCGACGGGACCGCGGGCGAGGGCGCCGGCGACACGACGCTGCTGACCCTCGCCGAGGGCAAGCCCGGCCGGCTGCGTACGACGCTCAGCGCGGGGGTGCAGGCCGCGGCCGAGAAGGCGGTGAAGGGGTTCGCCAAGTCCTCGGTGGTGGCGGTGCGGCCGAGCAGCGGCGAGGTGCTGGCGGTCGCCAACCACCGCGAGGACGGGTTCAACGCGGCGTTCCAGGGCCAGGTCGCCCCCGGTTCCACCATGAAGATCGTCACCGCGGCCATGCTCATCGACAACGGCGTGGCCTCGATGAACGGCCCGGCGCCCTGCCCGCCCACCGCCACCTGGCAGAGCCAGACGTTCAAGAACCTCACCGGCATGGAACCGAACGAGAACGCCACCCTGGCCGACAGCTTCCTGCGTTCCTGCAACACGGCCTTCATCAAGCTCATCGACGAGGACCCGCTCACGGACGCCTCGCTCACCCAGGAGGCCCAGGAGCGGTTCGGGCTGGGCCGGGACGACTGGAAGACCGGCATCGCCTCCTTCGACGGCAGTGTTCCCGCCGTCGCGGGTCCGGACCGTGCCGCCGGCGCCATAGGCCAGGGCCAGGTGCAGCTGAACCCGCTGAACATGGCGTCGGTGACGGCGACCGCGATCACCGGCGCCTTCCGCCAGCCGTACCTGGTCTCCCCGGAGCTCGACGGCCGGCAGTTGGCGCAGGCGAAGGGCCTTCCGGCGGGCACCGCCGCCCAGTTGAAGCAGATGATGCGGCTCACCGCCACCCAGGGCACCGCCCAGGAGGCCATGGCCGGGCTCGGCGGCGACATCGGCGCGAAGACCGGCTCCGCCGAGGTCGACGGCAACGCCACCTCCGACAGCTGGTTCACCGGCTTCCGGAACGACGTGGCGGCGGCGGCCATGGCCCAGCAGGGCGGCCACGGCGGCGACGCGGCCGGTCCGATTGTCGCAGCCGTGCTACGAGCAGGTGGCTGAGCACGAGGCGCGGGCGGGGGGACTCTAGGCTGGTGGCCGTCGTTGGCATGTGAGCGCCATGGCGGGTGAGAGCCATGGCGGAGGAACGCCACGAGGGCAGCGTACGGGTATCGGGGGAGCCCGGCGGAGTTTTTTGCGGAGGATCGGACAAGCAGTGGGCAACAGAAAGCGCGTCGCCGAGCGACGGAAGACCCCGCCCGCCGTGCTCGGCGGGGTGATCGCCGTCGTCGTCGGCGGTGCCGGGCTCGGCGCCTACGCGTTGTTCGGGGGTGGGGGCGAGGACGGGGACGGCACCCGGACGTCCTCCGCCCAGCAGGCCGAGGAGGCCAGGACCGGCCCGCTGTCCGCCGCCGAGGTCACCGACGCGGCCGAGCGTTTCCTCACCGCCTGGCAGCAGGGCAAGGTGAGCGAGGCCGCCGAGGCCACCGACGACCCGGAGGCGGCCACCGCCCTGCTCACCGGCTACACCAAGGACGCCCGCGTCGAGGACGTCACCCTCACCGCCGGCACCCGTACCGGCGACAAGGTCCCGTTCTCCGTCAAGGGCACGGTGGCGTACGGGGACTTCACCGAGCCGCTCGCCTACGACAGCGCGCTGACCGTCGTACGCCGGGCCGGGGACGGCGAACCGCAGGTCGCGTGGGCGCCCTCCGTCGTGCACCCCGACCTCAAGGACGGCGACCGGCTGGTCACCGGGGAGGCGGGCACCCCGCCGGTCAAGGCGCTGGACCGGGACGGCGGCGAACTGACCACCGCCGCCTATCCGTCCATCGGGCTGGTCCTGGACGGGCTGCGCGAGAAGTACGGCAAGTCGGCGGGCGGCGAGGCCGGCATCGAACTGCGTGTGGTCCGCGGCGAGGAGTCCAAGAAGGCGGAGGCCTCCGACAGGACCGTGCTGGAGCTGAGCAAGGGCACTCCCGGCACGGTGCGGACCACGCTGGACCCGAAGCTCCAGGCCGCGGCCGAGGAGCAGGTGGCCAAGAAGGCCAGGTCGTCGGTGGTGGTGCTGCGGGCGTCGACCGGTGAGATCCTCGCCGCCGCGAACGCCTCGCGCGGCTTCAACACCGCCCTCCAGGGGTCACTGGCCCCCGGCTCGACGTTCAAGGTGCTCACCGCCTCGATGCTGATCGAGAAGGGCCTCGCGTCCATCGACGAGAAGCACCCGTGCCCGAAGTACTTCAGCTACGGCGGCTGGAAGTTCCAGAACCTCGACAAGTTCGACATCAAGGGCGGAACGTTCCGGGACAGCTTCGGCGCCTCCTGCAACACCGCCTTCATCAGCCAGGCGCCCGAGTTGACGGACGACGACCTGACCAAGCAGGCGCAGCAGGTCTTCGGGCTCGCGAAGGACGACTGGCAGGTCGGGGTGTCGTCCTTCGACGGCGCGGTGCCGGTGCAGAAGGACGCCCCCATGGCGGCCTCCCTGATCGGTCAGGGCGGGGTGCGGATGAACCCGCTGAACATGGCGTCGGTGTCGGCGACCGTCAAGGCGGGCGTGTTCCACCAGCCGTACCTGGTGGCGCCGGAGGTGGACAACCGCACGCTGGCCACGGCCTCGCGCACCATGTCGCCGCAGACGCTGTCGCAGCTGCGGGAGTTGATGTCGTACACGGCGACCAGCGGCACGGCGGCGACGGCGATGGCCGGGGTGAGCGGTGACAAGGGCGCGAAGACCGGGTCGGCCGAGGTCGACGGTCAGAAGAAGCCCAACGGCTGGTTCACCGCGTACCGCGGGGACCTGGCGGCGGCGGGGGTCGTGCAGGCGGCCGGCCACGGCGGCAAGACGGCGGGCCCGATCGTGGCGAGCCTGCTGAAGCTCGGCGACGGCTGACCCGGACGCGGGCAGCGGCTCACCGGCCGCCGGCGCGGTCAGTGCGGTCAGTACGGCCGGTGCGGTCAGTACGGGACCGGTGCGGCGGTCACCGCTGCCGCGTGGGTACCCCGCAGGAACCGCGTCAGGGCCTTCGTGTCGAACTGCACCACCGACACCCCCTGCGCGGAGTGGAACTCCACGACGGTCTGCACCCGCCCGCACGGCCACACCCGCACGTCGCCGCTCCCCACGGGGGTGCGCAGCCCTTGTTCGAGCAGCGCGCGGGAGACGGTCCACTCGCGGTTCCCGGAGCCGGGCATCCGCACCGTCACGGTGCGGGGGTCGCGCTCGGCGTCGTAGCACAGCATCACGGGCACCGTCCCGCGGTCCGCGGCCTGCGGGGCGTCCGCGTCCGTGACGATCTCTGCACGTGCGTACTGCTCGACTGCGTTCATGGGTGGCCCCTCATGGTGCGCTACCTGTACGAAAGCCGTGTACCCACTTGTACGGACAATGTCGCACACATTTCGGGATCGCACCTTCCGTACGACCCTCGTCACCGATAAGTCGGTCCCTGCTCGAAACAGCCCAGGAATCACAGGCGGACGGCCGCTGTTGCACCCCATGTCAGAGGTGAACCGAGAGGACAGGCGGACGTGGGCGTCGAGGTGCACGGCACAGTGACCGAGGGCTTCGAGCCGGTCCGGGAAGCATTCACACGGAACTTCGAGCACCTCGGGGACCGGGGCGCCGCCGTCGCCGTCTACCGGGACGGGCGCCGGGTCGTCGACCTGTGGGCCGGGGTCAAGGACGTCAACGGCACAGACGGCACCGAGCCCTGGCGCCGGGGCACCGCCCAGGTCGTGCGCTCGGCGACCAAGGGCGTCGCCGCCGCCGTCCCCCTGCTGCTGCACCAGTACGGCGAACTGGACCTGGACGCGCCGGTCGGCCGGCACTGGCCGGAGTTCAAGGCCCACGGCAAGGAGCGGGTGCTGGTCCGGCACCTGCTGAACCACCGGGCCGGACTCCCGCTCCTCGACCGCCCGCTCACCCCGGCGGAGGCGCTCGACCCGCTGCGGGGCGCCGAGGCACTCGCCGCCCAGGCGCCCCTGTGGGAGCCGGGCACCGACCACGGCTACCACGCCCTCACCTACGGCTGGCTGCTCGACGGACTGGTCCGGCGCGTGACGGGACAGGGAGCCGGCGAGTGGATCGCGGACCGGATCGCCGCTCCGCTGGGGCTCGACCTCTGGCTGGGGCTGCCCGACGCGGAGGCCCACCGGGTGGGGCGGGTCGGCCCGGTCGAGGGGCCCGAGCCGTCCGGCGCGCTCCGCGCCCGCCCCAAGCACTCGGTCACCGCGGCCTACGACGATCCCGCCTCCGTCACCCGCCGGGCCTTCGCCGCGATCAGCCCGTCCCCGGACCCGAACGACCCGGCGTTTCGCGCACTGTCCCAGCCCGCCGCCAACGGCATCGCGACGGCGGACGGGCTCGCCCGCTTCTACGCCGCACTGATCGGGCGGGTCGACGGCGTACGCCTCTTCGAGGCGGCCACCGTCGCACGCGCCCGCGCCGAGGAGTCGGCGGGCCCGGACCGCGTCCTGATCGTCGGCACCCGCTTCGGCCTCGGTTACATGCTGCACGGCAGCGCCTCGCCGTTCCTGGCCCCGGGCTCCTTCGGCCACCCAGGCCGCGGCGGCTCCCTGGGCTTCGCCGACCCGGAGTCCGGCATCGCCTTCGGCTACGTCACCAACGGCTTCCGCACGACGGTGACCTCCGATCCCCGCGCCCAGGCCCTGGTACGGGCGGTGCGCTCGGCCCTGGCCGGCTAGCTCACCCCGCGTCGCTCACACGTGGATCGGGTGCGAGGTCCGGCCGGACACTTCGTCGATCTCGTCGTGCGCCTTGGTCAGCAGTTGCATCGCGAGTTCGTTCAACGCGCGTGCGCCGGCGACCTCCTCCCCGACCCTGGGCTGGTTCGCGTCGACGTGGTGCCGGCTCGCGTGCCCGTGGGCCCGTACCTCGGTCCCGTCGGGCAGCCGGAGCAGCGCCGCCGCGCGCGTGTGCTGGTCGTCCTCCATGAACTCCATCTCGACGTGCCACCCGACCGTGGTGCGCATCGTGCTCGTCATGACGGTCACCTCCGGAAGTCCTGCTTCCAGGGTGCCCCTCCTCCCGCCCGCCCGCACCCCATCGGACCCGGCCCGCCACCACTACCCGGCGCGCAGCATCAGCCCGATCCCGACGACCAGCAGCCCGGCCGCGGCGATCCGCGGAGCACCAAAGCGTTCGGGGGGTCACTCGGAGCGCTCGCGCACGTCCGCCAGGATGCCGCCGGCGTGGGCGATCAGCGTCCTGGGTTCCATCGGGAAGACGGTGTACGGGGTGCCGGCCGCCGCCCACACGAGATCGTGGTCGAGCAGGGAGCGGTCGGCGAGGACGCGGGTCGTGGTGCGGTGTCCGAAGGGCGGCACGCCGCCGATGGCGTACCCGGTGGTCTCCCGTACGACGTCCGCCTTCGCGCGGGTGACCTTCTGCGCGCCGAGTTCCTGCCGGACCCGTTCCAGGTCCACCCGGGAGGCGCCGTCCATCAGGACCAGTACGGGCACGTCATCGACAGCGAAGATCAGCGACTTGCAGATCTGGCTGAGCTCGCAGCCGATCGCGGCGGCGGCCTCGGGTGCGGTACGGGCGGCGTCGGGGAAGCGCCGGACCTGCCCGATCACCTCCAAGAGCCCCATCTCCCGCAGGGCCTCGGCAAATCGGGGGTGGGCGGCGGAGCCCTCGTGGTCAGTGGCGGCTGTCGTCATGCGGGGCACGCTAGCGGGCGGCGCGGACGGCGGGCGACCGGGTTCGCCCCGGTGACGGGCACGGCGGGCACGGCGGGTGCGGCGGGTGCGGCGGGTGCGGCGGGTGCGGAACGGGGAAGCCGGTGAGGGCTCCCCGTCCCCACGGGGCCCTCACCGGCTGGTACGGGGGACCGCAGGAGTCGACGTCCTGCGGTCCGGTGGTGTCAGGCGTGGACCAGTTCCCGGTCCTCGCCCTTCCTGTCGTCCTGCGTGCGCAGGCCCTCGCCCTCGACGTCCACGTTGGGCAGGACGCGGTCCAGCCACTTCGGGAGCCACCAGGCCTTCTTGCCCAGCAGCGCCAGCACCGCCGGGACGATCGCCATGCGGACGACGAACGCGTCGAAGAGGACGGCGACGGCGAGGCCGAAGCCGATCATCTTGACCATCGCCTCGCTGGAACCGATGAAGCCGGAGAAGACGGCCATCATGATCACCGCGGCGGCGGTCACGACCCGGGCGCTGTACCGGAAGCCGGTCACCACGGCCTGGCTGGGGTTCTCCCCGTGGACGAAGGCCTCCCGCATCCGGGTCACGAGGAACACCTCGTAGTCCATGGCCAGTCCGAAGACCACACCGACCATGAAGATCGGCATCATCGACATGACCGGGCCGGTCTCCTCCACGCCCATCAGGCCGGCCAGCCAGCCCCACTGGAAGACCGCGACCACGGCGCCCAGGGCGGCCATCACGGAGAGCAGGAAGCCGAGGGCCGCCTTCAGCGGGACCAGGATCGACCGGAAGACCACGATCAGCAGCAGGAACGCCAGCCCGACCACCAGGGTCAGATACGGCAGCAGTGCGTCGTTGAGCTTCTGCGACACGTCGATGTTCACCGCCGTGGCGCCGGTGACCAGGATGTCGGCGCCGACGTCGGCCTTGATGTCCGCTCCGGCGTCCCGGATGTCGTGCACCAGGTCCTCGGTCGCCACGGACGACGGCTTGGAGTCCGGGATGACGGTGATCGTGGCCGTGTCGCCGGCTTCGTTGGGCTGCGCCGGGGCCACCGTGACGATGCCGTCGAGGCCCTTGATCTCGTCGCCGGTCTGCTGGAAGACGGCCTGCGGGTCGTCGCTGTTCTTGGCGTCGACCACGACGACCAGCGGACCGTTGAAGCCGGGGCCGAAGCCCTCGGACAGCAGGTCGTAGGCGCGGCGCTGGGTGGTGGACGTCGGCTGCGAACCGTCGTCGGGCAGTCCCAGTTCCAGGGAGCCCGCCGGGACGGCCGCCGCGCCGAGGCCGACGACGCCGAGCAGGAGGACGGCCACGGGACGGCGTACGACGAAGCTCGCCCAGCGGGTGCCCATGTTCGGGCGCTGCGCCGTGCCGGTCTCCGTGCCGGTCTTCTTGGCGCGGCCGCCGCCGAGCAGCTTGCTCTTCTCGCCGGCCGGGCGGACCTTGCCGCCCGCGTAGCCGAGCAGCGCCGGGACCATGGTGAGTGCGATGAGGACGGCGATGGCGACGGTGCCGGCGGCGGCGATGCCCATCTTGGTCAGCATCGGGATGTTGACGACCGACAGACCGACGAGGGCGATGACGACCGTGAGTCCGGCGAAGACCACCGCGGAGCCCGCGGTGCCGACGGCGCGGCCCGCGGCGTCCTCGCGCTCCCTGCCCTCGGCCAGTTCGGTGCGGTAGCGGGAGACGATGAACAGCGCGTAGTCGATGCCGACGGCGAGGCCGATCATCGTGGCCAGGATGGAGGTGGTGGAGCCGAGCTCCAGGGTGGAGGCCAGCGCGGTGATGGTCGCGACGCCGATGCCGACACCGATGATCGCGGTGAGCAGCGGCAGGCCGGCCGCGAGCAGCGAGCCGAAGGTGATGACCAGGACGACCGCGGCGACACCGATGCCGATGATCTCGGCGGTGCCGGTCGCCGGGACGGCCTGCAGCGCGTCACCGCCGATCTCCACGGTCAGTCCGGCGTCGCGGGCGTCCTCGGCGGCGGCCTCCAGGGAGTCGCGCGAGGAGTCCTCCAGTTCCATGCCGGAGACCTTGTAGCTCACCGACGCGTAGGCGACCGCGCCGTCCTGGCTGAGGCCTCCGCCCTGGTACGGGTCGGCGACGAAGGCGACCTGGGAGTCGCCGGAGAGCTCCTTGACGGTCTTCTCGACGGTCGCCTTGTTGCCGGCGTCGGTCATCTTCTCGCCGGCGGGCGCCTTGAAGACGACGCGTGCGGTCGCTCCGTCGGCACTGGTGCCGGGGAAGCGTTCCTCCAGCACGTCGAAGGCCTTCTGGGCCTCGGTGCCGGGGATGGAGAACGAGGTGTTGCCGGCCGCGGGAGCGCCGGCCGCGCCGACGCCGGCGAGTGCCAGCAGCGCCACCCAGAACAGGGCGGTGAAGTGTCGTCGCCTGAAGGCGAAACGTCCGAGTCGATAGAGGAATGTGGCCACGAGGGAGTACTCCCGGTCAGGTCGTGGATTCTCAGGGCAGGGGGGTCCAGCCCGACGACGTGAGCGGTGTCGTCCGTCAGGTGGTGATGGTGGGATGGAGAGGGTCGTGCGGGGAGAGCCGACCGGGGCGGTCAGCGGGGGGACACGCCGAGGGCGGGGAGGACCACGGCGTCGATGTACGAGATGAGGAAGTCCCGCGTGGGCGGCTGTTCGTCGATCAGCGTCCGGGTGGCGAACGCGCCGACGAGCATGTGCACCATGTAGTCCAGCGCCGGGTTGTCCGGGTGGACCTCGCCGCGTTCGACCGCGCGCCGGACGATCCCCCGGAACTCGTCGATCTCGGGTTCCACGAGCAGGTCCCTGAAGGCGCGCCGCAGGTCGTCGTTGGTGTGCACCGCCATGGCGAGCGCCCGCATCAGGGCGGCGTTCTGCTCCATGACGTAGTCGCCCTCACGGCCGATGAGTCCGTGCAGGTCCCCCTGGAGGGAACCGGTGTCGACGTCACCGGTGCTGCCCGGCTTCTGGCACCGCATGGCTCTCACCACCAGCTCGGCCTTGCCGCCCCACTGGCGGTAGAGAGTGGCCTTGCTGGACCGGGTGCGGGCGGCCACGGCGTCCATGGTGAGGGCGTCGTACCCGACCTCGCGAAGCAGGTCGAGCACGGCCGCGTAGATCTCGGCCACGCGCTCCGGGGTGATCCGGCTGCGCCGCACTGCCGCGTCCTCGGTCATCCCGCCCACCTCTCCTCGCTCCGGGTCTCACCGCGCCGAACGACACGGTTTCGTACACGAAGAATGTACCGCACCCCTCTAAGGGAACGAAACCGTTTCGTACGTGTGCTGGGTCACGTCGGGAGAGCCGCCGTCGCTCCCCACGAGTTGCTGTGGTCCGTCACCGGGAAAAGCATGGGAAGGGTGAGTTATCTGCGCCTGCCCCACCTCAACGGCGACCTGCTGTGCTTCGTGGCCGAGGACGACCTCTGGCTCGCGCCACTCGACGCCCCGGGCCGGGCCTGGCGGCTCACCGTCGACCGCACCAAGCTCGGCCACCCCCGCTTCTCACCCGACGGCCGCCACATCGCGTACACGAGCTGGCGCAGCCTCGACCCCGAGGTCCATCTGGTGCCGGTGGACGGCGGGCCGGGCCGCCGGCTGACCTACTGGGGCAGCCCCGACACCCGGGTCTGCGGCTGGACGCCCCCGAGCCCCGACGGCGACGAGAGCCCCGAGATCCTCGCCGTCGCCTCGCACGGCCAGCCGTTCTCGTACTTCTCCTGGTCCTACAAGCTCTCCACCGACGGCGATCCGGGGCGCAAACTGCCCTGGGGGCCGGTGAGCGACATCCAGGTCGCCGAGATCGACGGGGAACGCAGGACCCTGCTGCTCACCGGTACCCCGCCGCACGAACCGGCCGGCTGGAAGCGGTACCGGGGCGGGGCGACGGGCAGGCTGTGGCTGCACGGACGGCGCCTGCTCGACGGAGACGGCGGAGACGACGAGCAGGACGGGCACGGCGTGTTCGCCAAGGTCGACGGGCATCTGCAGTCCCCGATGCTCGTCGGCGGCCGGGTCGCCTTCCTCTCCGACCACGAGGGCGTCGGCAACCTGTACTCCTGCGCGTACGACGGCTCCGATCTGCGCCGCCACACCGACCACGACGCGTTCTACGCCCGGCACGCGTCCAGCGACGGCACCCGGGTCGTCTACCAGTGCGCCGGTGACCTGTGGATCGTCGACGGCCTGTCCCCGGACTCCGTGCCGCGCCGGCTGGACATCACGCTGAGCGGGCCGCGCGCCGGGCGGCGCCGTTACCAGGTGCCCGCCGCGCACCACCTGGACGGCGTCTCGGTGGACGAGACGGGCCGGGCCAGTGCCGTCGTCGTACGCGGCAGCCTGTACTGGCTCACCCACCGCGACGGCCCCGCGCGCACCCTCACCGACACCCCCGGCGTGCGGGTGCGGCTGCCGGAGATGCTCGGCGCGAGCGGGCGGGTGGCGTATGTGACGGACGCCGAGGGCGAGGACGCGATCGAGATCGTCTCCCTGCCCCGGGCGAGCGGCCGCCGCCCCACCCGACGACTGGCCCCGGGGAGGCTGGGCCGGGTGCTGGAGATGGTGGCCGACCCGGACGGCGAACGCCTCGCCGTCGCCTCCCACGACGGCCGCCTGCTGCTCATCGACACCAGCGAGGCCGGCCCCGGCGAGACCGGCCCTGGCGAGACCGGCCCTGGCAAGGTCGACCCCCGTGAGACCGGTACCGGCGGGGCCGACCCCGCCGAGGCCGACGACGGCCAGGGCTCCGCCCCCGACCCCGACCCCGTCCCTGACCCCGTCCCTGACCCCGTCCCCGACGCCCCGGTCACCGAGCTGATCCGTTCCGTCAACGGGCCCGTGCGCGACCTCGCGTTCTCGCCCGACGGCGGGTGGCTCACCTGGTCGCATCCCGGTATCGGGCGGACGCTGCGGCAGATCAAACTGGCCCGGCTCAAGGACCGGTTCGTCATCGACGTCACCAACGGCCGCTTCGAGGACGAGAACCCGGTCTTCACCCGGGACGGCCGCTACCTCGCCTTCCTGTCCTGGCGCGGCTTCGACCCGGTCTACGACGTGCACACCGGTGACCTGTCCTTCCCGCTGGGCTGCCGCCCGTACCTGGTGCCGCTGTCCTCGGCGACCCTCTCCCCGTTCGCCCTCAGCCCCGAGGGCCGGCCGGCCGCCGGGGGCCTGGACCCGGTGGAGGCCGAGGAGGACGACCTCGGCGACGGCGGCCCGGTGACCGTCGAGACCGAGGGCCTGGAGAGCAGGGTCACCCCCTTCCCGGTCACCGCCTCCAAGTACTCGGCGCTGCACCCGGTCGCGGGCGGCGGGCTGGTCTGGCTGCGCTGGCCGATCTCGGGCGCGCTCGGCGAGACGTTCGTGAACCCGGACGACACCAGCGGCCGGCCGACTCTCGAGCACTTCGACATCAGCAAGGCGAAGAAGTCCGAACTCGTCGATCACCTGGACCTCTTCGCGGTCAGCGGCGACGGGACGCGGCTGGTCGTGGCCGACGGGGGCGAGCCGCGCGCGGTGCCCGCGACCGAGCCGGGCGACAGCGACTCCACCGTCTGGATCGACGTCCGCCGCATCCTGCACGAGGCCGATCCGGTGGCCGAGTGGCGGCAGTCGTACGCGGAGGCCGGGCGGCTGATCCGGGCCTACTTCTGGGAACCCGGCATGTGCGGCATCGACTGGGACGCGGCGCTCGACCAGTACCGTCCGCTGATCGAACGGGTCGCCTCCCCGGACGAGTTCGCGGACCTGTTGCGTGAACTGCTCGGCGAACTCGGCACCTCCCACGCCTACGTCACCGCCGCCCGCCGCAACGAGGGCCCGCCGCACTACCAGCGTCGCCAGGGCTTCCTCGGCACCAACCTGGTGCCCCGGGAGGACGGTTGGACGGTCAAACGCATCCTGTCCGGTGACTCCTCCGACTCCCGCGCGCGTTCGCCGCTGGCCGGCACCGGCATCCGTGAGGGCGCGGTCCTCACCCATGTCCACGGCCGCCCGGTGGACCCGGTCGCCGGGCCCTACCCGCTGCTCGCGGGGACGGGCGGTACGACGGTGGAGCTGACGTTCGCCCCGGCCGAGGGCACGGGCCCGCCCCGCAGGGTCGCCGTCGTCCCGCTGGTCGACGAACGCCCTCTGCGCTACCAGGACTGGGTGGCCAAACGCCGTGAGGTCGTACGGGAGTTGAGCGGCGGCCGGTGCGGCTATCTGCACATCCCCGACATGGGCGGCTCGGGCTGGGCCCAGTTCAACCGCGACCTGCGCATGGAGGTGTCCCGCCCGGCGCTGATCGTCGACGTGCGCGGCAACGCGGGCGGCCACATCAGCGAACTCGTCGTCGAGACGCTGACCCGCACCATCCTGGGCTGGGACCTCACCCGCGACGCCCAGCCGGTGTCGTACGCGGCCAACGCCCCGCGCGGGCCGGTGGTCGCCCTCGCGGACGAGGCGACGAGCTCCGACGGCGACATGATCACGGCCGCGTTCAAGCTGCTGAAGCTGGGGCCGGTGGTCGGGCAGCGCACCTGGGGCGGGGTGGTCGGCATGACCGGCCGGCACCGGCTGGGGGACGGCACGGTGATCACGGTGCCGATGAACGCGGCCTGGTTCGACGCGTACGGCTGGTCGGTGGAGAACAGGGGCGTCGCCCCCGATCTCGAGGCGCTGCGCACTCCGTTGGACTGGGCGGAGGGCCGGTACCCGGTGCTCGACGACGCGGTCCGGCTGGCCCTGGAACTCCTGGAGACGGAGCCCCCGGCCACTCCCCCGACCTACAGCGACGTCCCCGACCGCTCCCGCCCGAAGCTGCCACCGAGGACACACGAGGCGTGAAGGGACCAGGGACGCAAGGCGCATAGGAGGCACAAGGGGTGCGAGGGGTGCGAGGGGCCTGGAGACATGGGAAGGGGCACCCCCCGCGGAGGCGCCCCTTCCCGCTTCAGCAAACGGCCTTCACCGGCCGTGCCGAGCAGGTGTTCAGCAGCACACGACGTCAGGCGTCGTGGTCCCGATCGTAACGCTCCTCGGACTTCTCCCGCCCGCGCTGCGGGTTGTTCGGGTCCTCCTCGCGACGGCGACCGCGGTTCTGGATCTGCTCCTTGGCCTGGTCGGCCTTCCGCTTGGCCTGCTGCTGCATCTGCTCGGACTTCTCCTGGAACTGGTCCTTCATGCCCATGTGGGTTCACTCCCGTTGGGGTGTGGGGGATCTTGCCCGACCAGATTCACACGGACAGTCACCCCGCGCATGTCGATCAGTCACGCACCGTAGTCCGATGCTGTTCGTCGGCGTTGCCGCCGGCTCCGACCAGGCCCGTGCGCATGCCGGTGAGGCGATCCGCGAACCGCCGCATCTCCCGCTGCCCGACGGTCCCGATCACGCCGGGCAGGTATCCGCGCACGCCCTGCATCCCGCGCAGCCACCACTGCCCGTACACATGGCTCGAGCGCCGCTCGATCCCGGCCACGATCCGGTCCACCGCGGGCCCCGGCGGATAGGTCTTGTTCGCCGGCCACGGCAGCCGCTGCCTGAGTTCCCGCATCACCTCGTCCTGGTCGGCCCCGCGCACCATGTCGGTGTCGGTCCAGGAGAGATAGCCGACGCCGACCCGTACTCCCCGGTGTCCGACCTCGGCCCGCAGACAGTGCGCGTACGCCTCCACACCGGACTTGGAGGCGCAGTACGCGGTCATCATCGGCGCCGGGGTGATCGCGGCGAGCGAGGCGATCTGGAGCAGGTAGCCGCGGCTCGCGATCAGCAGGGGCAGGAACGCGCGGGCGGTGACCGCCGATCCGATCAGGTTGACCTCGACGACCCGCCGCCAGGATCCCGGATCGGAGTCGGCGAACGGACCGCCGTTGGCCACACCGGCGTTGGCGACCACGATGTCGACCCGCCCGAACCGTTCCGCGACCTCCCCCGCGACCCGGGCCATCGCCTCGTGGTCGGTGACGTCGGCGTGCCAGTGACCGCTCTCGCCGTGCAGTCGCTCCGCGACCCGTTCGAGCGCGTCCGGCTCCAGCCCGACCAGTGCCACCGTCGCCCCGCGCGCGGAGAGCCTGCGGGCGAGCAACTCCCCCACTCCGCGGGCCGCTCCGGTGACGACGGCGACCTTTCCCTCGAGACTGCCCCTGCTCATGCGGCCACCTCGGTGTTCTCGTGGGGCGCGGTGGTCTTCTTCGCGGGTGCGCGCAGGACGGCGTACTCGGACAGGTCCACGCGCCGGGTCGCGCGCCGGAACTCACCGGTCGTGCCCGGCCAGACGGTGGTGTTGCGGCCGTTCGCGTCCAGGTACCAGCTGGTGCAGCCACCGGTGTTCCACACCGTGTGCTTCATCCGCTGCTGCACCCGGTGGTTCCAGACGCGGACGGCGCTCCGGCGGGCGTCGAGGGCCACCCGGCCGCCCAGGAGGTCGAGTTGGCGGAGGTAGTCGGCGAGGTAGTTCAGCTGGGACTCGATCATCAGGATCATCGACGAGTTGCCGAGGCCGGTGTTCGGCCCGATGAGCGTCATCCAGTTGGGGAACCCGGCGGCCGAGGCGCCGCGCAGGGCCTCCATCCCGCCCGTCCACGTCTCGGCGAGGGTCCTGCCCTCCGCGCCGACGACCCGCTCGGCGATGGGCATGTCGGTCACGTGGAACCCGGTGCCGAACACGATCACGTCGGCCTCGGCCTCGGTTCCGTCGGCGGCGACGACGGTCGACCCGCGGACCTCGCTCAACCCGCCGGCGACGACATCGACGTTGGGCCGGACGATCGCCGGATAGTACGTGCTGGAGAGCAGGATCCGCTTGCATCCGATGCGGTAGTCGGGGGTCAACTTGGCCCGCAGGGCCGGATCCTTGACGGCACGGGCCATGTTGCGCCTGGCCAACTGCTCGACGAGACCGAGCTCGCCCGGATGCTTGGTGAACGCCTGCACCTGCAACTCCCTGACGCCCCACAGCAGTCCGCGGCGCAGCCGGGTGGTGAAGGGCAGCGCCCGGTGCAGGGCCCGTTCGGCGCCGCTGATGGCCCGGTCCATGCGGGGCAGGACCCAGGGCGGGGTGCGCTGGAAGAGGGTGAGCCGGGAGACGAGCGGCTGGATCGCCGGCACGATCTGGATCGCCGAGGCCCCCGTGCCGACCACGGCGACCCGCTGGCCGCGCAGGTCGTGGTCGTGGTCCCAGCGGGCGGAGTGGAAGACCTTGCCGGGGAAGGTGTCGAGCCCGGGGATGTCGGGGACCCTGGGTTCGGACAGCGGCCCGGTGGCGGAGACCACGACATCGGCGGTGAGGGTGCCGTTGCCGGTCTCGATCTCCCACCACAGCCGCTCCGTGTCCCACACCATCCGCTTCACCTCCGAGTCGAAGCGGAGGTGCGGGCGCAGGCCGAAGGTGTCGGTGACGTGCTCCAGGTAGGCGCGGATGTGCTCCTGCCCCGAGAAGGAGCGCGGCCAGTCGGGATGGGGCGCGAAGGAGAACGAGTACAGGTGGGACGGCACGTCGCACGCGCACCCGGGATAGCTGTTGTCCCGCCAGGTGCCGCCGACGCTGCCGGCCCGTTCCAGGACGACGAAGTCGGTGACCCCCTCGCGCCGCAGCCGCACGGCGGCCCCCAGCCCTCCGAACCCGGACCCCACCACCGCGACCCGTACATGCTCGTGCTCGGCCATCCCGAAGCCTCCAGCCCTCGCGCACCACCGAAAACCCCGCCAGTGAACACTGGCGCAATGGGGAGAGTAGGGCAGGGCCGTACCGATGGGTAGGGGGCGCACAAGGAAAGTTACCGCTGGTACGCCCCGGGGCCCGTCCGGCGCGCAGGCCCTAGGCTGCTGGCGTGGCAGAGGAGAACGCAGGATCCGGTGAGCGGCGCGAGTACCGCATGGAGGAGCTGGCCCGACGGGCCGGGATCACCGTGCGCACGCTGCGGTTCTACCGCGAACGCAAGCTGATCCCGCCGCCCCGCCGCGAGGGCCGCATCGCCTGGTACGACGACCGGCACCTGGCCCGCCTGCGCACCATCACGGCCCTGCTGGAGCGCGGCCACACCCTGAACGGCATAGCGGAACTCGCCGAGGCCTTCGACCACGGCCGCGACGTCGGCGACCTCCTCGGCATGGACACTCCCACCGAGGAGACCCCGGTCCGCCTCACCCCCGAGGAACTCGCCGACCATTTCACCGGCGAGGTCACCCCGGAGAACCTCGCCGCCGCGATGGACCTCGGCTACCTCGGCACCGACGGCGAGGAGATCGTCCACATCAGCCGCCGCCTGCTGGAGGTCTCCTCCGCCCTGGTCCGTGAGGGCATCCCGCTCGCCGAGGTGCTGCGTGCGGGCCGGGAGGTCCGCGCCCACGCCGAGACCATGGCCGGCCTCTTCGCCGAGCTGATCCTCCGCCACGCCCCCGAGGACGCCGTCCACCGCCTGCGCCCCCTGGCCCGCAGCGTGGTCGACGCCGAACTCTCCCTGGCGATGGACCGCCGCCTGCACCAGCGGGACTGACGGCCGGCGGCCGGCCGCCGGCCGTCGGTCCCCGACCGGTCGCCGGTCAGTCGCCGGCCAGCTCTGCCTCCCAGAGGGAGCTGGCGTAGTAATGGTTGTCGTACTGCTCGGAACTGGCCTTGATGTCCTCGACGGTGGCCTCCCCCAGGTGGACCCGCTCCAGCAGACGGTAGTAGTCGAAGCGGTCCATACCGGGGGTGAAGGCGACCAGCACGTCGGCCTCCTCGCCCCGGGCCGGAGCGAAAGCGTGCGGCAGCCGCGGCGGCACCGTCACGAAGTCGCCGGTTTCCAGGGTGATGATCCGGTCGCCCAGCAGTACCCGCAGGCTGCCACCGAGCACGAAGAACATCTCGGTCGCCTTGGTGTGGAAGTGGGCGGGAGCGCCCGGCGACCCCTTGCGCAGACCGGCCCGGTTGGCCGTCAGCGCCCCCTGGGTCCGGTCGGAGTCGGCGAGCAGCGTGATGAGACTGGTGGCCCCGTCCTGCAACGTCTCGGCGGAACCGGCACGGACCAGGACGGGGCGGGCGGACGCGTTCATGAGGTTCTCCTCGGCTGCGGTCGGTCGGTGAACTGCGGGGAGCAGGTCCGCCCGGGTAGCCCCGGGCCATGTCCGGGCCGTCTCCGGATCCCGGCCTCACTCCGTCCCCCCGTCCTCATGACCACCACGCTACGCACCCGAAAGACCCTGTGTAGGGTGCATTCCCGTGGCTGATTCATGGGTCAATCCAGCCGAACGCGTCGGCAGCGACCTGTACGTGGACCTGAACCCGGACATGTCCGGAGGCGGTGGCCGCCGGGCCGCGCTCGGTCGCGCGCTGCGCGAGGCGATAGGGGACGGACGGCTGGCCCCGGGCACCCGGCTCCCTCCCTACCGGTCGCTCGCCGCCGACCTCGGTCTGGCCCGCAACACCGTCGCCGAGGCCTACGCCGAACTCGTCGCCGAGGGCTGGCTGGTCGCCCGCCAGGGGTCGGGGACACGGGTGGCCCCCAGAGCGAAGCCGCTCACTCCCCCGCGGGCGCCCCGACCGACGCCGGCACAGCCGGAGCCGCCCGCCCACAACCTGCGGCAAGGCCTGCCGGACGCCGCGTCCTTCCCCCGTACGGCCTGGCTGGCCGCCGCGCGGCGGGCGCTGAACGCGGCGCCCCACGAGGCGTTCGGGCCCGGTGACCCCCGGGGCCGGCCCGAGCTGCGACGTGCCCTCGCCGAGTACCTGGCACGCGCGCGAGGCGTGCGCACCAGCCCCGAGACCATCGTCGTGTGCTCCGGTTTCGCACCCGCCCTACGGCTCCTCTTCGACGGGAAGGTGCTGCGCGGCCCCCTGGCGGTGGAGTCCTACGGACTGCCCTTCCACCGGTCGGTCCTGCAGGCCGCGCGCGTCCGGACCGTACCTCTGACATTGGACGAACACGGGGCGCGCACCGCGGAGTTGTCCGCGCTGAAGGGCGTACGGGCGGCGCTGCTCACCCCCGCCCACCAGTTCCCGACGGGAGGGCCGCTCCACCCCGAGCGGCGGGCCGCCGCGGTGGACTGGGCACGCGGGAGCGGGGGCCTGCTGCTGGAGGACGACTACGACGGGGAGTTCCGCTACGACCGGGAGCCGGTGGGTGCCGTCCAGGGTCTCGATCCGCAGCGTGTCGTGTACCTGGGCTCGCTCAGCAAGAGCCTCTCCCCCGCGCTGAGGCTGGGGTGGATGGTCCTGCCGGACCACCTGGTGGAGCCCGTCCTGCGCGTCAAGGGCGAGCGCGAGGCGTGGGCCGGTGTCACGGACCAGTTGACGCTCGCCGATTTCATCGAATCGGGCCATTACGACCGGCACATCCGCCGGACCCGGCAGCGTTACCGGGACCGCAGGGACCGTCTCGTCGGCCTTCTCGCCCACCGGGCGCCGCACATCGCCCTCACGGGCATCGCCGCCGGGCTGCACGCGGTGCTGGGCCTGCCACCCGGCACCGAGCGGTCGGTGACCGGGGCCGCGGCCCGGGAGCGCGTCGCCGTGGACGGGCTCGCCGGCTTCCGGCACCCGGCCGCCACCATGCCCGCGCACGACGGCCTGGTCGTCGGCTACGCCGCCCCTCCCGACCACGGCTTCGGAGCGGCGCTCGACGCCCTCTGCCGCATCCTGCCCCCACCCCCCGACGGAAGCTGACCCCCACGGCGGGCCGGCGCCCGGGGCCCCGGCAGCGGCCGGGACCCGGTGGCACTCCGCCCGCGCGGCATACCCGCGGCGCACCACCCCCACCGGGCGTCAGCCCCGAGGCCGGAACACCGGCACACCACCCCACCGGGCGGCGGGCGCCTCAGTCCCGGGGCCGGAACACCACCGTCACCGGAGCGTGGTCCGACCAGCGTTCGGCGTGCGTGGCCGCGCGTTCCACGTGGCCCTCGACCGCGCGGGCGGCGAGCCCGGGCGTGGCCACGGCGAGGTCGATGCGCCAGCCCGCGTCGTTGTCGAAGGCCCGCCCCCGGTACGACCACCACGAGTACGGCCCGTCGACACCCGGATGCAGCGCCCGGACGACGTCCACGTACCCGCCCTCGGCCGGATCGAGGACGCGGGAGAGCCACTCCCGTTCCTCCGGCAGGAACCCGGAGTTCTTGGTGTTGCCGCGCCAGTTCTTCAGGTCGGCCTGCTGGTGCGCGATGTTCCAGTCCCCGCACACCACGACCTCCCGGCCGTCGGCGGCGGCCCGCTCCCGCAGGCCCTTCAGATAGGCGAGGAACTCCCCCATGAAGCGGATCTTCTCGTCCTGCCGCTCGGTGCCGACCTCACCGGAGGGCAGGTAGAGCGAGGCGACGGTGACGCCGGGCAGGTCCACCTCCACGTACCGCCCGCTGCCGTCGAACTCGGCCGACCCGAAGCCGACCTGGACGCGATCGGACGCGCGCCGCGTGTACAGCGAGACCCCCGCGCGCCCCTTCGCCGCGGCGGGCGCGTGCACCACGTGCCACCCCTCGGGCTCCCGGACGTGCTCGGGCAGCTGCTGCGGCTCCGCGCGCACCTCCTGCAGACACACCACATCGGCGGAGGTCCGCTCCAGCCACTCCACGAAGCCCTTCTTCGCGGCGGCACGCAGTCCGTTGACGTTGACGGAGGTCACAGTGAACATCAGGGCACGATACCGGCACACTGGACGGGTCCCGTTCCGGGCCCGGAAAACGGACCCTCACCTCACCCGGATTGATATACCTTACTTCGCATGAATATCCGCCGCGTCTCCTACGACCACCCCGACGCCGTCAAGCTGAACGACGAGGTCCAGGCCGAGTACCACGTCCGCTACGGCGACGGCGGTGACGCCACCCCCATGGACCCCGCGGACTTCCGCCCGCCGAACGGCGTCTACCTGCTCGCCTACGACGAGAACGACACCCCCGTCGCCTCCGGCGGCTGGCGCGTCCAGAACACCAACGGCGAGGGCAACCGCGACGGGGACGCCGAGCTGAAGCGGATGTACGTGGCCGAGGGGATGCGCGGCCGGGGCCTGGCCCGCCGCATTCTGGCCGCTCTGGAGGAGGACGCCCGCGCGGCCGGCCGCCTCCGCATGGTCCTGGAGACCGGCACCCAGCAGCCGGAGGCCGTCGCCCTCTACACCTCCAGCGGCTACGAGCCCTGCGAGAAGTTCGGCTACTACCGCTTCCATGACAGCAGCCTCTGCTACGCGAAGCCGCTGTAGCGGCACTCGGCACCGCCGTTCACCGACTACTCGTCCGCCCCTCCGCCTTCCGTGCTTTCCGGCGAGGGCAGGCGTCGGCCGCGGGATTCCGCGACGCGCAGGGTGTCGGCGAGGCACTCGGTGAGACGGACACCGGCGTACCGCACCTCGACGTACGGGGACATCGGGTCCTCCAGCACCCGCCGGGCACGGCGGAGCACGTCCAGGCCGTCGGCCAGCTGCCGGGCCTCCGTCTCGTCAGCCAGCCGCGAGACGTATCCGCCCTCACCGCCGTCGGCGAGGAAGCAGGGCTTTCCGTCCGGCGAGGACCAGGGCAGCAGCCGGAGCGAGGGGTACGACTTCATCACGCGGCCACCTTCCCCGCGCCGACGGTGTGCTGGTCGAGGTCGATCCCGAAGTCGGCGGCGAGGACGAGAGCGACCCTGCGACGCCACTGACGTGCCGCCCGCTCCTGTTCGTGGGCGGCGAGGTAGGGGCGGACGAGCCGGGAGTCGGTGCCGTCGAGGGGGAGGTGCAGGCAGTACGGGGAACGGTGCGGGGGGAGGCAGGCGGAGTCTGTGGCGGGCACGGGGCCGGCGGCAAGATGCGCGGGACGGGGGCTGCCCGCCCGGTGGGCTCCGGTGCCGGGACCGAAGAGAAGGCCCAGCCGATGGGCGAGGCGGTGGATAAGGTCATGCATGTCGACGCTCCCAATACAGCGTTGGCCGCGCCCCGGGAGGTCTGATCCACCTCGCCGGGGCTTTCTTGGCTATGAAGCTATATCGAGCTACAGCCCTCTGCAGACAAGTACAGAGGGATCCACTCGTTAGTGGACATGAGGGCATACCTATGTTGGACATATGAGCGATACAGAGGAGTCGACGCCGACTCTGGATCCGATGAGCGCACGACCGCTCTACGTTCAACTGGCCGACGTGATCGCGAAGAAGATCGAGTCGGGCGAGCTGGCACCGGACAGGCCGATCCCCTCGGAGAATCACCTCGCCGACGAGTACGGGGTGGCACGGCTCACCGCACGGCGGGCGGCACAAGAACTCCGCGAGCGAGGGCTCATCGTGACCGTACGGGGCAAGGGGTCTTTCGTCGTGCAGCAGCCACCCGCCAACGCACCGGAGGGGAACGGAACCGCCGACTGACACTCCCGCCACACCGAGGAAAAGGAGCGAGCATGACGGCCAGGAAACCGGCCGAGCAGGCGCTCGCCCGTTCGTACACGACCGGTGACGGCAGTATGAGGTTCGCCATCGCCGAGCTGTCGGTGGAGCACCGTCCGGGTGGCGCCGCCGTGCTGGAATACCGGATCACGGTGGAGCGCCCGGGACGACAGGACGAACGCTGGGCGGTCACGCTCCCCTGGGACGACAGCTCCTTCGTCGACGTCCTCGTCTCGTCGGCCCCGGACCCCGACCGGCTTGAGCAACTTGTGCACATCGTGCGCGCGTTGCTGGAGGAGTGGTGGGACACGAAGGGCCACAACCGTCAGTCGGCGAAGATGGGGCACCGCCTCCCCTGAGCACTCCGTGGCCAGTTCGCGCAAAGCCGCGAGGATCAGGCCGCCCCACGGGATCCACACCACGTCCATTCGTTCCGCCGACCGCTCGGCCACACCCGACGGTTCGGCGCCCCGAACCCGAGGCCAGGGGCGGGGGCTTGCTGAAAGTTGTGAGCAGTTGGAGGGCAAGTGTCCCTTTACCGCTCAAACGAGCGGCAGAGGGACAGTGATGGCCGAAGTGCTCACGGATTTACCACCACATGGCTCAGCCAAGACGTCGTACGGGCTCGCCCGCCAGGAATGCCTCGATGTCCTCGACGGCCTGGCCGTAATAGGTGCGGTAGTTGTTCTGCGAGACGTAGCCGAGGTGGGGGGTGGCCAGGAGCCGGGGCGCGGTGCGCAGGGGATGGTCGGCGGGCAGGGGCTCGACGTCGAACACGTCGACTCCGGCTCCGGCGATCCGTCCCTCCCGCAGCACGGCGAGCAGGGCGTCCTGGTCGACGAGGGCCGCCCGTGAGGTGTTCACCAGGTAGGCGGTCGGCTTGAGCAGGGCCAGTTCGGGCGCGCCGAGCAGCCCGCGGGTCCGGTCGCTCAGGACAAGGTGGAGCGAGACGAAGTCGCTGGTGGCGAGGAGTTCCTCCTGGGAGCCGGCCAGTTGGACGCCGACCTCGTCCGTGCGTTCCTCGGTGAGGTTCTGGCTCCACGCGACCACCTCCATACCGAAGGCGAGGCCCACCCGGGCCACCCGGCTGCCGATCTTCCCCAGGCCGAGCAGGCCGAGCCGGCGGCCGTGCAGGTCGGCACCGACCGTGGACTGCCAGGGGCCGTTCGCGCGCAGCGCGTTGTTCTCCGTGACGATGCCGCGGGCGAGGCCGAGCAACAGCGCCCACGTCAGCTCGACCGGCGGGGTCGACGTGCTTTCCGTACCGCACACGGTCACCCCGTTGCGTTCGGCGGCCGCGTAGTCGATCACCGAGTTGCGCATGCCGGAGGCGATGAGCAGCTTGAGCCGGGGAAGCCTGTCGAGCAGGGGGGCAGGGAAGGGAACCCGCTCCCGAAGGGTCACCACGATGTCGAAGTCCTCGAGCGCGAGGGCCAGTTCACCCTCGGTGGCGATGTGCTCGGTGAAGCTGACGACCTCCACACGTTCCTGGAGGGGGCTCCAGTCGGCCACGGTGGTGGCGACGCCCTGGAAGTCGTCGAGCACGGCACAGCGAAGCCGCATGTCGGTCCTTTCCGTGGATCCCACGGTACGAGCGTCGGCGGCGGCCCGACGAAGGCCGAGCCGGTCGGGGATGTACACCCTGAGGACGCGCCCGGCCGCACCCCGGGGCGACAGCAGCGGCAGGATACCCATTGCGGCGGACCGGGCGGACCGGGTGTACGTGAAGGCGCGTCCCCGGCCCACCCCGATGTACAGGCCCCGCGGCAGGTCGCCACGGCCCTCCCCGGCCCCGTCGGCGCGGTGGTCGACGACAGCTGTGACGACGGGCCCGCCGTGGGCGGAGGGCCGGGCGGCCGGGGCATGTGCGCCACCAGCCCACACCGCGGGCGGAGTTCGCTCACCCGTCAGGTCATCGCCCCCGGGGCCCCGGCGTGCCAAGATCCCGGTGTACGGAGTTCGACCGACCGGAAGGACACCATGCCCGCCTACGTCATAGCCCACCTGCAAGAGGCCGCTCCGCACCCGGAGATCGTCGAGTACATCGAGCGCATCCCCGCCACCTTCGAGCCGTACGGCGGACGCTTCCTCGTGCACGCCACGCAGCACGAGGTGAAGGAGGGCAGCTGGCCCGGGCACGTCGTGATGATCGGCTTCCCCGGGGTCGCCGAGGCGCGGGCCTGGTGGGACTCCCCCGCGTACCGGGAGATCGCCCCGCTGCGCTCGCGGCACATCGACGGCGACATCATCCTGGTCGAAGGCGTACCCGAGGGCTACGAGCCGACCGGCGTCACCAAGGCGATGCGGGAAGCCCTTCCCGCCGATTAGCCCCGCACGCTTCGGACAGGGCGGGACCGTCCAACTGACGAGGGCGGCGTGACGCCCGTCCCGGAGGGCAAGGGGTTGTTCGTGTCGACACGAAGAAGCCCCCGCCGGTTTCCCGGCGGGGGCTTTCAGCTGCGGTGGACCTGTGGGGATTTGAACCCCAGACCCCCTCGATGCGAACGAGGTGCGCTACCAGACTGCGCCACAGGCCCTTGCAACGAGAGAAACCTTAGCACCCCGATCGGGGTGCTCGGAAATCCGTGGCCGGTGGGGGGTCGGCCGCGGGTTTTCCAAGGTCATTCGTTGACGGCCCGGGGGCGGTCGCCGTCCTCGTACTGATCGAACAGCGGGGTGCGGCCGCGCTCACGGGCACGGCGGGCGGAGGCCGCGGTGGGGGTCCCTCCGCGCGAGCGCCTTCGAGCGTGGGGGAGGGCGTCGTTGTGCCCGTCGGCGCCGGCCTGCTCCTCCGTGACGGCCCGGTCCCCCTCCGGAGCCGTGCCGTCGGCGGTGCCGGCCGTCTCCTCCGGGCCCGGGACCACGGCGCTCGAACGCGCCGAGCTCCAGGTGTCCGCGGCGCCGAGGTCCACGTCGCTGGTGGCGCGCGGGGCGACCGGGGCGGTCACGTACGTGGGCAGCGGCACCGGGACCGGGTCCCAGCTGTCGCCGCCCTGGCCGGGCCGCTGCCGGCGCTCCCGCTGCTGGTCGACCCACTCGGCGTGGTCGGTCTGCTCGACGAGCGCGCGCCGGTCGGCGGCGAGCGCCAGGAGGCCGGGGTCGGTCTCCGGACCCGGTTCGGCATCGGGGTCGAGGCCCGGCGCGGGTCCCTCCGGTTCGTCGGGGTCGATGTCGTCGACGGACGGACGGCGGCGCGGCTGACGCTCCCGCAACCGCTGTGCCGCGGCCTCGGCCTGCCGACGGTCCATCTGGTACGCGAAACGGCGGCGCTCCTGGGAGCGCAGGTAGGCGATGTAGACGCTCAGCAGCACCGCGGGCACTCCGGGCGCCCACAGGAAGGTGAGCCCGCCGACCGCGGCGACGACCGCGCCGAACGTGAAGGCGAGGAAGAGCATCGTGGTGGTGCGCCGACGCCGGGCGAGCACCCTCGAGCGCTGGGCGCGCGCCGCGGCGGCCTGCGCCGACAGGGAGGGCTGCGGGGACGGCTGCGGCGGCTGGGCGGACGGGGTGGCCTGCGACGGCGGGGCCTGCTGGGCCGGGAGCGCGGGCTGCGCCCTTCGCGGAGGCGCTCCGCGCCGGGCGGACGGGACGCGCTCGCGCGGGGCGCGTCCGGTCGGCTCGTCGGGGACCGCTTCGGGTACCGCCCGTTCCGGCCGCTGCGCGGGGTGCGGACGCACGGGCGCCTGCACCTGCTGCGGACGGGTCTGGGACACGGCGAAGGCCCGGACGTCCACCGAATCGGTGACCGCGTCCGGGTCGTGGACGCTCTGCTCCTCCTCGTCGGCGGAGCGCGCCCGCAGGTCCTTGGCGTACCGGCGCTCCATTCCCGCCCGTCCGGACAACAATCGGATGGCGGTGCTGAAGCGTTCCGTCGGACGGGCCTCGTTCAGCTCGTCCTGCCTACGGAGCCACATCGGCACCAAGTAGGCGGCCCAGGCCCCGACGATGACTGCGTAGATGAGGCCGCTGCTGCTCACGCCTCACACGGTAGAGGGGTTTAGGTGAGGCCATCCGCCAATTGAGCCGGTGTGTCGCACGATCCGGCTGATATTTCGAACTTTTTTTGCGAACGATGCGATCAGGCGACCACTTAAGCCGGGAATTTTCCCACCTTCAGACGGTCATCACGCGATCAAATTCGAACATTTATTCAATTACCTGGGCGGCGCGGGATTTCGGGATTACGTCGCTCGTCACCGTCCGCCCACTCGTCCCCGCCCGCCCGCTCGTTCCGGGCGCGTGCCCGTTGCCAGCGCCCGAGCAGCCCCTCGGGCACTTCCTCCGCCGTGAGCGCGAAGACGAGATGGTCGCGCCAGGCGCCGTCGATGTGCAGATACCGCGGGCGCAGCCCCTCCTCACGGAATCCGAGTTTCTCCACGACCCGGCGGCTGGGCCCGTTCTCGGGGCGAATGCACACCTCGACGCGGTGCAGTCCGACGGTACGGAAACAGTGGTCCACGGCCATCGCCACGGCCGTCGGCATCACCCCGCGGCCGGCCACCGCCTCGTCGACCCAGTAGCCGACGTGCCCCGAGCACATCGAACCCCAGGTGATCCCGGCGACCGTCAACTGGCCGACCAGGCACCCCTGGTACTCGATGACGAACGGCAGCATCCGCCCCGCGTGCGCCTCCGCCCTCAGATGACGGACCATCTGGCGGTAGGTCGGCCGGTGCACGATCGGACCGGACGGGGTGGGCGGCGGGATCGTCGCCTCCCAGGGGCGCAGCCAGTCGCGGTTGCGCCGGTTGACCTCGCGCCAGGCCCGCTGGTCGCGCAGCTTTATCGGCCGGAGGACGACGTCGCCGGCCACCAGCTCCACGGGCCAGGATGAACCGTTCAGCTCGCACCCCCGCCACTGGTTCCGGTTCTGGAGTGGTCACCGCCGCGCAGCTGGTCGACCGCGTGCTTCAGCAGCGGTTCCAGGACGGCCAGGCCGTCCTCCACCCCGCCGCTGGACCCGGGCAGGTTGACGATCAGCGTCCGGCCCGCGACGCCCGCGAGGCCCCGGGAGAGGGCCGCCGTGGGCACCTTGTCCCGGCCGTACGCCCGGATGGCCTCCGCGATGCCGGGCACCTCGTGGTCGAGCACCGCGCGGGTCGCCTCGGGGGTGCGGTCGGTGGGCGAGACGCCGGTGCCGCCGGTGGTCACGATGACGTCGTACCCGGCCTCGGCGCCCGCGCGCAGCGCGGCCTCCACGGGGTCGCCGTCCGGGACCACCCGCGGGCCGTCGACGGCGAAGCCGAAGCGCCGCAGGCCCTCGGCGATCAGGGGGCCGCCCGTGTCCCGGTAGACGCCGGCGGCGGCCCGGTTGGAGGCGGTGACCACCAGGGCGCTGTACGGCGCGAGAAGTGCGCCGCCGACGGATGCGTCCAGTGTCATGCCCTGCTCCAGTCGCCCGACCTGCCGCCCGTCTTCTCCTCCACCCGCACGTCCGTGATGACCGCCTTCTTGTCGACCGCCTTGACCATGTCGATCACGGTGAGCGCGGCGACGGAGACCGCGGTGAGCGCCTCCATCTCCACGCCCGTGCGGTCCGTCGTCCTCACCGTGGCCGTGATCTCCACGGCGTCGTCCGCGACCGACAGGTCCAGTTTCACACCGGACACCGCCAAGGGGTGGCACAGCGGGATCAGGTCGGGGGTGCGTTTGGCGCCCATGATGCCCGCGATCCGCGCGGTGGCCAGGGCGTCGCCCTTGGGGACGCCCTCGCCGCGCAGCAGTTCGATCACGCGGGGCGAGACCAGGACGCGGCCGGTGGCGCGGGCGGTGCGCGCGGTGACGTCCTTGCCGGACACGTCGACCATCCGGGCCGCGCCCGTCTCGTCGATGTGCGTCAGACGGCGCTGGTCAGGGTGTCCGGGGGTCTCCCCCCGGGAAGGCACGGTCATGATCGTGTGGCGCTCCCGGTCCGGGCCCGCCGCGGTGCGGCGCACGGGCCTGCTGTGCGCGACACGGTACCGCCAACCGGTGCGGCTCAGCCGAGCAGGACCACCTCGACCTCGGTGCCGGGCGCGACGGACTCGGTGTCCTCGGGGACGACGATCAGCGCGTTCGCCTGGGCGAGGGCGGCCACCAGGTGGGATCCGGCGCCGCCGACCGGGGTCACCTCGCCGTCGGCGTACCGGCCGCGCAGGAACTGGCGGCGGCCCTTCGGCGAGGTCAGCGGCCCGTCCGCGGTCAGGGTCGCGCGGGTTCTCGGGCGGTGGACGTCCGTGAGGCCCATCAGGGTGCGGATGGCGGGGCGCACGAACAGCTCGAAGGAGACGTACGAGGAGACCGGGTTGCCGGGGAGGGCCAGCAGCGGGATGTGGTCGGGGCCGATGGAGCCGAAGCCCTGGGGCTTGCCGGGCTGCATGGCGAGCTTGCGGAAGTCGATGCCGCTGCCCGGTTCGTCCTCGTCGCCCACGGACGACAGCGCCTCCCGGACGACGTCGTACGCCCCGACGCTCACCCCGCCGGTGGTGACCACCAGGTCGGCGCGCACCAGCTGGTCCTCGATGGTGTCGCGGAGGGTGTCGGCGTCGTCCGCGACGGCGCCCACGCGGTAGGCGATGGCGCCGGCGTCCCGGGCGCAGGCGGTGAGGGAGAAGCTGTTGGAGTCGTAGATCCGGCCGGGGCTCAGCTCCTCGTCGGGCTGGACGAGTTCACTGCCGGTGGACATCACCACCACCCGCGGGCGCGGATGCACGCGTACCGTGCCGCGGCCGATCGCGGCCAGCAGGGAGATCTGCGGCGGGCCGAGGACGGTCCCGGCCGTCAGGGCGCGGTCACCGGCCCGTACGTCGCTGCCCTGGTCGCGCACATGCGCGCGGGCCCGGGCCGGGCGGTGGACGAGCACCTGCCCGGTGGCGCCCTCGGGGGCCAGGCTGCGGGCCCGCATCGCGGTGACCGGGCCCTCGCCGAGCCCGCCGTCGGTCCACTCGACGGGGACGACGGCCTCGGCGCCGGGCGGGAGCGGGGCACCGGTCATGATGCGCACCGCCTGGCCTGGCCCGACCCGGAACAGGTCGGACTGGCCGGCCGCCACGTCACCGACGACCTCGAGGGCGGCCGGGTACTGCTCGCTCGCGCCCGCGACGTCCGCGACCCGCACCGCGTACCCGTCCATGGAACTGTTGTCGAACGGCGGCAGCGACACCGGCACCGTGACGTCCTCGACCAGGACGCAGCCCTGGGCGTCGAGGAGGTTCAGCTCGATGGGTTCCAGGGGGCGGACGGTGGCGAGGATGTCGTCCAGGTGCTCGTCCACCGACCAGAGGTGGTCCGGGCCTGCGGTGCGGGGCGCGGCGGTGCTCAACGTTCCTGCATCTCCTCGGTGACGTAATGACGGAGCCAGGTCCGGAAGTCCGGGCCCAGGTCTTCACGTTCGCACGCGAGTCGGACAATGGCACGCAGGTAGTCGCCTCGGTCGCCGGTGTCATAGCGGCGGCCCTTGAAGACCACACCGTGCACCGGGCCGCCGATCTTCTCGTCCGCGGCCAGCTGCTGGAGGGCGTCGGTGAGCTGGATCTCGCCGCCGCGGCCCGGCTCGGTCTTGCGCAGTACGTCGAAGACGGCCGGGTCGAGGACGTAGCGGCCGATGATGGCGTAGTGGGAGGGGGCGTCGGCCGGTTCGGGCTTCTCCACCAGGCCGCTGACCCGGACCACGTCGGAGTCGGCGGTGGCCTCGACGGCGGCGGAGCCGTAGAGGTGGATCTGCTCCGGGGCGACCTCCATGAGCGCGACGACGCTGCCGCCGTGCTCCTCCTGGACCTCGATCATGCGCTGGAGCAGGCAGTCGCGCGGGTCGATCAGGTCGTCGCCGAGGAGGACGGCGAAGGCTTCGTCGCCGACGTGCGGGGCGGCGCACAGGACGGCGTGGCCGAGCCCCTTGGGGTCGCCCTGGCGGACGTAGTGCATGGTCGCGAGGTCACTGGATTCCTGGACCTTGGCGAGACGGGCGGCGTCACCCTTCTTGTCGAGGGCCGACTCCAGTTCGTAATTACGGTCGAAATGGTCCTCCAGGGGGCGCTTGTTGCGGCCCGTCACCATGAGGACGTCATCGAGGCCGGCGGCTGCGGCCTCTTCGACCACGTACTGGATCGCCGGCTTGTCGACGACCGGCAGCATCTCCTTGGGAGTGGCCTTGGTGGCCGGCAGGAACCGGGTGCCGAGGCCTGCTGCGGGGATGACAGCCTTGCTGATCCGAGGGTGCGACTGACTCATGCCCGCCACCATATCCGGTGCCTTTGCAGGGAATCTGCGACTCCGCATATTTAATGCTTATATGCGCACAATGAAACAGTTGAGGAACAGAGTTGAGACACGACGGTCGCGCGAACGATTCTGACAAGCGGGCATGGCGACGGGAAATCCTCCTGGCGAGGAACAGGTTGACGGCGGATGACGTGCGGGATGCCGCGACCGCGTTGGCCGACCGCGCGCTCGGACTGCCCGAACTGGCGCACGCGCGCACGGTGGCGGCATACGTCTCCGTGGGAAGCGAACCCGGCACGCTCGCACTGCTCGACGCGCTGCGCGCGGGGGGCACACGCGTGCTGCTGCCGGCCCTGCTCCCCGACAACGATCTGGACTGGGGCGCGTACACCGGCCAGGACTCGCTCACCCGGGTGCGCCACGGCGGGCGGATGGCCCTGCTCGAGCCGGCCGGGGAGCGCCTCGGGCCGGACGCCGTGACCGGAGCGGACGCCGTGCTGCTGCCGGGCCTGGCCGTGGACTCCCGCGGGATGCGGCTGGGGCGCGGCGGCGGCTCCTACGACCGGGTGCTGGCCCGGCTGGAGCGCGCGGGCGCGCACCCGGCCCTGGTGGTGCTGCTGTACGACACCGAGGTGGTCGAGCGGGTTCCCGAGGAACCCCACGACCGGCCCGTGCACGCGGTGGTGACCCCGTCGGGGGTACGGCGGTTCGGCTGAGCGCCGGCACCGCTCCGGCGGCCTCGGCGGGACCGCAGGCCCGGAGGCCCCGGCATGAGGAAGGCGGCCGCCACGCGTACGTGGCGGCCGCCTTCCTCATGCGTCATGCCTCATGCCTCATGCGTCGAGGGCCGGGCCTCTCAGGGCTTGAGCAGCAGCGTGTCGCTGGTGCTGCCCTCGACCGCCTTGTCCGAGTACGCCCACTCCAGCAGTTCGCCCTCGGCCCACTTGTCCGTCTGGTCGACGTAGTGGGAGCTGTAGGCGTGGCCGGAGGCGCCGGAGAGGTTGATCCACCGCGACTTGTCGAGGTCGCCGAGGTTGACCACCATCCGCATCGACGGCACCCACACCACCCCGTAGCCGCCCGCGGCGTTCCAGCCGGTCGCGTTGACCGTGGCCTCGCCGCCGCCGAGCTTCCAGGGGCCGCGGTTGAGGACGTACTGCAGGACGTCGGGGCCGGAGGTGCCCAGGGTCTGGTTCTTCAGGAACAGGCGGTGCAGCCGGCCCCAGCTCCAGGTGTCGATGTCCTTGCCGAGCTTGGCGGTGAGCTCCCAGCGGGCGTCGATCATGGCGCGCCTGAACAGCTCGTCGCGGTTCTCCGCGCCCTCGCGTGCGCCCGCCTTCGGGGTCGTCCACCAGGCGCTGTCCTCCTTCTCCATCAGCGTGCGGACCACCTCGAACCAGCGGTCGCCGCCGTCGGGCTGGGCCTGGTCGGCCTCGCGCATGCCGCACTCGCGCACCTTGGCGCTCTCGTCGGCGGGCCCGGTGGGGTTGACCGGGTCGACCCACAGGCACTGGCCCTTGACCCGCAGCTCCTTGGGCAGCTTGTGGCCGAAGCCGAGCTTGAGGACGTTGCGCCAGACGGAGTTGAAGTAGGCGGCGGCCGCGGAGTCGGCGTCCTGGGTGTAGTCCCAGCCCTCCAGCAGCTTCTGCGCCTTGCGGACCTCCGGGTCCTTGACGTCGATCTTGAGCAGTTCGGGCACCAGCAGCTTGGCGATACCGCTGCTGTTGTCGAGCTGCATCTGCCGCATGTCGTCGGTGGAGATCTTGCCGCCGTCCTTGATCTTCGACTGGATCAGATCGTTGATCCGCTGGCTGCGGGCGCCGTAGCCCCAGTCGGTGGTCAGGGTGTACGGGTACGCGTCGGGGTCGACCACGGCCTGGTTGGCGGTGACGATGTAGCCGCGGTCGGGGTCGAACTCGTAGGGCAGCGCGTCCTGGTCTATCCAGTCGGTCCAGCGGTACTCCGAGTTCCAGCCGGGTGCCGGGACGGAGCCGTCGTGGTTCTTCGCGCGGGTGGGGATCCTGCCCGGCAGGGTGTAGCCGATGTGGCCCTCGGTGTCCGCGTAGACGAGGTTCTGCGAGGGCACCTCGAAGAGGGTGGCCGCCTCGCGGAAGTCGTCCCAGTTCTTCGCGCGGTTCATCGCGAAGACGGCGTCCATGGTGCGGCCCGCCTCCAGCGCGGTCCAGCGCAGCGAGACACCGTAGCCGTCGCCCCGGTCGGGCGCGGCGGAGTCGACGGTGGCCTTCTTCCCGGTCCGCACCAGCTCGGGGGAACGGTCGGAGAGCAGCGGGCCGTTGCCGGTCTCCCTGACGATGATCTTCCGCGACGCGCCGCCGGCGACCTTGATGGTCTCCTCGCGCGCCTTGAAGGGCACCACCTTGCCGTCGTACTGGTAGCCCTCGCCGGTGATCTTCTCCAGGTAGAGGTCGGTGACGTCGACACCGGAGTTGGTCAGGCCCCAGGCGACGTCCGCGTTGTGGCCGATTATCACGCCGGGCATGCCCGCGAAGGTGAAGCCGGTGACGTCGTACTGGCAGGCGGCGGAGACGCTGCGGCAGTGCAGGCCCATCTGGTACCAGACGGACGGCAGCGAGGCCGACAGGTGCGGATCGTTGGCCAGCAGCGGCTCACCGGTGACGGTGTGATCGCCGGAAACCACCCAGGAGTTGGAGCCGATGCCGTCGCCGTTGACGCCGACGGCCGTGGGCAGGTTCTGCAGGACCTCCTGGAGCCCCGACAGCTGGCTCTCCAGACCGCCCCCGCCGGTCCCGACGGCACCGGACGCGCCCTCCGCACCGCCGGTGCCCGCACCCGTGCCCGGGTCGGTGCCCACGCCGGTGCCGTCACCGCCGATGCCGGTTCCGGTTCCGTCGCCGGTCCCGGTCCCGTCGCCCGTGCCGCTCTCGCCGCCGCCCGACTCGTAGGCCCCGGTCAGCTCGTTGTACTGGCCCTCCTGGACCACCGGCTTGTTCCGGCCGTACGGATACGCCGGGTACAGGTCGGCGATCTGCTCGGGGCCCAGCCGGCTGGTCAGCAGGGCGCGGTCGATCTCGTCCTGCATGTTGCCGCGCAGGTCCCAGGCCATCGCCTTCAGCCAGGCCACGGAGTCCACCGGGGTCCACGGTCCGGGCGTGTAGTCGTTGGTGAAGCCCAGCGCCGCGTACTCCAGGGAGATGTCCGCGCCCTCCTTGCCCTCCAGGTAGGCGTTGACCCCCTTGGCGTAGGCGTCGAGGTACTTCTTCGTGGCGGGGGAGAGCTTCTTCTCGTACTCCTGCTTCGCGACCCGGTCCCAGCCCAGGGTGCGCAGGAACTCGTCGTTCTCGATCTGGCTCTCGCCGAACATCTCCGACAGGCGCCCGGAGGTCATGTGCCGGCGCACGTCCATCTCGTAGAACCGGTCCTGCGCCTGGACGTAGCCCTGCGCCATGAACAGGTCCTCGTCGGAGGAGGCGTAGATCTGCGGGATGCCGTGGCCGTCGCGTTTGACGTCGACGGGACCCGACAGGCCCTTGAGCGTGATCGATCCCTTGGTCTGCGGGAAGGAGGCACGCACGGTGCCGATCGACCAGTACGCCCCGTAGGCGACACCGCCGATCAGGGCCAGCACCAGGACGAACACGAGCAGACGGGCTTTGCGCCCCCTTTTCCGGCCGGACTTGACGGGTTGCTGACCCGTGGAGGCGGTGGTGTCGGTGGGCATCGCTGTCCTTGCTGTCCTTACGCGAGCGGCAGGGCGGGCTGTGCTTTTAACTGAGCGCTGGAGCAACGATAGGCGCAGGACCCCACGCCGCTTGACGCGGAGTCGGGAACCAGCCCGGACGGACGTTCGATGATGCCAGGTGGGCGCATCAAGAACGCGTCAAGAGTTAGGTAAGGTAACGAAGCGGTTCGCCGCGAACGCGACGGCTTCCCGCGCCCCGCAGCCGAGGTCGGGCGCGCCGCACGTGAGCCAGGGAAGGGAACGGCCGCTGACTGTCCACCACCTCAACCAGCTCCTGCTCGTCTGCTCGCTGATCCTGCTCGTCGCCGTCGCAGCGGTCCGGATCTCCTCGCGCAGCGGGCTCCCCAGCCTGCTCGTCTATCTCGGCATCGGCGTCGCCATCGGCCAGGACGGCATCGGCCACGTCCAGTTCGACAACGCCGAGCTGACGCAGGTCTTCGGGTACGCGGCCCTGGTGGTGATCCTGGCCGAGGGCGGTCTGGGCACCAAGTGGGCGGAGACCAGACCCGTCCTGCCCGCCTCCGCCGCGCTCGCGACCGTCGGCGTCGCGGTGAGCGTCGGGGTCACCGCGACGGCCGCGCACTTCCTGGTCGGTCTGGAGTGGCGGCAGGCCCTCATCGTCGGCGCGGTGGTGTCCTCGACCGACGCGGCGGCCGTCTTCTCCGTACTGCGGCGCATTCCGCTCCCCCCACGCGTGACGGGCACCCTGGAGGCCGAGTCCGGCTTCAACGACGCCCCCGTGGTCATCCTGGTGCTCGCCTTCTCCACGGCCGGCCCGATCGAGCACTGGTACATCCTGCTCGGCGAGATCACCCTGGAACTGGCCATCGGCGCCGCCGTCGGACTCGCGGTGGGCTGGCTGGGCGCCTGGGGGCTCCGGCACGTGGCACTGCCCGCCTCCGGCCTCTACCCGATCGCCGTCATGGCCATCGCCGTCACCGCCTACGCGGCGGGCGCCATGGCCCACGGCAGCGGCTTCCTCGCCGTCTACCTCGCCGCGATGGTGCTGGGCAACGCCAGACTGCCGCACTGGCCCGCCACCCGCGGCTTCGCCGAGGGGCTCGGCTGGATCGCCCAGATCGGCATGTTCGTCCTGCTCGGTCTGCTGGTCTCCCCGCACGAACTGGGCGACGACATCGTGCCCGCGCTGCTCATCGGGCTGGTGCTGACCGTGGTGGCCCGTCCGCTGAGCGTCGTGCTGTGCCTGCTGCCGTTCCGGGTGCCCTGGCAGGAGCAGACGCTGATGTCGTGGGCGGGACTGCGCGGCGCCGTGCCCATCATCCTGGCGACGATTCCGATGGTGGAGGGCGTCGAGGGCAGCCGGAGGATCTTCAACATCGTCTTCGTCCTGGTCGTCGTCTACACCCTCGTCCAGGGGCCGACGCTGCCGTGGCTGGCCGGCAAGCTGCGGCTCGGCACGGGTACGGAGGCCGCCGACCTGGGCATCGAGTCGGCGCCCCTGGAACGGCTGCGCGGGCATCTGCTGTCGGTCGACATCCCTCAGGAGTCGAAGATGCACGGTGTGGAGGTCGCCGAACTCCGGCTGCCGAAAGGGGCGGCCGTCACACTCGTCGTGCGCGGGGGCACCTCGTTCGTCCCGCTGCCGACGACGATGCTGCGGCACGGGGACGAACTCCTCGTCGTCGCCACCGACCCGGTCCGGGACGCCACCGAACGCCGCCTGCGCGCGGTGGGCCAGGGCGGCAAGCTGGCCGACTGGCTGGGCATCGACGGCGAGGACCCGAAGCGCTGACACGTCCGTCGTCCACCGGGTCACGGCCCCGCAGTGCCCGGTTCCACCGGGTCATGGTCTCCCGGCGCCCGGTTCCAGCGGCGCACAAGCCCTTGCCGCCGGTGGACGCCCGACCGCGCCGAAGCGACGCCTGTACCATGCATGGAGTACCCAGATCGAACCAACTCTGCCTGACGCAGAGCTGGCGCGACCGTATGGCGGCCGACCTGCCCTGAGCTGTGGCACCCGGCATCTACCGCAGTCAGCGCAAGAGGACAGCTCTCGGCGTGCCCGAAGCCCGAGTGTGAGGGCCGCGCGCCACCAGGCGGCAGAAAGGCACGGGCCGTGGCATCCACGGTCACCACGTCGAAGGACTCCGCGGCCACCTCCCGTCCGGGATACGGCCGCTTGCTGCGCACCCGCGGCGCCTGGACGTTCCTGCTCCCCGGTTTCGCGGCACGCCAGCCGTTCGCGATGCTCACCCTCTCCATCGTGCTGCTGGTGCAGCACACCACCGGTTCCTACGGCGCGGCCGGCGCCGTCGCGGCGGCCACCGGTGTCTCCATGGCCCTGTTCGCGCCCTTCAGCGGCCGGCTCGCCGACCGCCACGGGCAGCGCGCCGTACTCGTCCCCGGTGTGCTGCTGCACACCCTGTCCGCGCTGGCCCTGACCGCGCTGGCGCTGACCGACGCCCCGCTGTGGGCACTGTTCGTCGCGGCCGTTCCCACCGGCGCCTCGGTGCCCCAGATCGGGCCCATGGTGCGCGCCCGCTGGGGCGTCAAGCTCAAGGACTCCCCGCTGATGACCACCGCGGCGGCCTTCGAGTCCGTCACCGACGAGTTGACCTTCGTCGTCGGACCGCTGCTGGCCACCGCCCTGTGCACGGCCGTGAACCCGGCCGCGGGCCTGGTCACCGAGGCCGCGCTGACCCTGGTCGGCGGTCTGCTGTTCGCCGCGCAGAAGGGCACCCAGCCCGAGGTCGCCGCCGGCGGGCACGCGCGCGTGCAGCACGCCTCCGCCCTGCGCGTCCCCGGGGTGCGCGTGCTGATCGTCACCTTCCTGGGCATCGGGTCCGTCTTCGGCGGCATGCAGGTGTCGCTGGCCGCGTACACCGAGTCGATCGGCGAACCCGGTCTGAACGGCGTCCTGTACGGCGTCTTCGCCGCGGGCAACATGCTCTCCGGCATCGCCTGCGGCGCCATCGCCTGGAAGGTCGCCCCGCAGCGGCGCCTCGTCGTCGGGTACGCGGCGCTCGCGGTGAGCGCGTCCGCCCTGTGGACCGCCCAGTCGTCGCTGCTCCTCGCAGCGCTCGGGCTCCTGGTCGGCATGTGCATCGCGCCCGCCCTGATCACCGGTTTCACCATGGTCGACGACCTGGTTCCGGCGGGGGCCCGCACCGAGGCCTTCACCTGGCTGACCGGCGCGGTGGCACTCGGTCAGGCGGCCGCGGTCACCGTCGCCGGACAGTTCGAGGACCGCCTGTGGGACGGCTCCGGTTTCCTGGTGCCGATGGGCGGTACGGTGCTCGCCCTGGTGACCCTGCTGGCGCTGCGGTCACGGCTGGTGCCGGCCCCGCACGGACGCACCGTCGCACGTGGCGTGGGTCACCGCTCGCCCGTCACAGTGGACTGAACACCCGGAATACGGCACTATGAAGCGTCGTTTAGCACTCATCGAGTGAGAGTGCCAGGAGGAAGACAGTGCCCACCTATCAGTACCAGTGCACCGAGTGCGGCGAGGGCCTCGAGGCGGTGCAGAAGTTCACCGACGACGCTCTGACCGAGTGCCCGAACTGCCAGGGCCGCCTGAAGAAGGTGTTCTCGGCGGTCGGCATTGTCTTCAAGGGCTCCGGCTTCTACCGCAACGACAGCCGGGGCTCCTCGTCGAGCAGCACCCCGGCGGCGTCGAAGTCGTCCGACTCCTCGACGAGCTCGTCGTCGTCCTCGTCGTCTTCCTCCTCGGGCTCGGCGTCGTCCTCCTCGGGCTCGAGCTCGGGCCCGTCGACCGGCTCCAGCAGCACCACCGCCGCGTAGGCCCGGTTTCCCGTGGACCCCCGTCGTCGTCCGACGACGGGGTCCACGGCGTTTCCGGGAGCGGTCCCGGGGCGTTTTCGGGGCGGTTAGGGTGCGGGGCATGGCGAACATGGTGCACAAGGCGAACGCCGAGATCGGCGTGATCGGCGGCTCCGGTTTCTACTCCTTCCTCGACGACGTGACCGAGGTCCGGGTGGACACCCCGTACGGGGCGCCCAGCGACTCCCTCTTCCTCGGCGAGCTGGCCGGCCGGCGGGTCGCCTTCCTCCCCCGGCACGGACGCGGCCACCATCTGCCGCCGCACCGGATCAACTACCGGGCCAACCTGTGGGCACTCAGGTCGGTCGGCGCCCGCCAGGTGCTCGGACCGTGCGCGGTGGGCGGGCTGCGGCCCGAGTACGGACCGGGGACGCTGCTGGTCCCGGACCAGTTCGTGGACCGTACGAAGTCCCGGGTCGGCACGTACTTCGACGGGCTGCCGCTGCCCGACGGCACGGTGCCGAACGTCGTGCACGTGTCGCCGGCCGACCCCTACTGCCCCACCGGCCGGGCGGCCGCCCTGAAGTCGGCGCGCGGACGGGACTGGGAACCGGTGGACGGCGGCACGCTGGTCGTGGTCGAGGGGCCGCGCTTCTCCACCCGCGCCGAATCGTCGTGGCACCGGGCGCAGGGCTGGTCGGTGGTGGGCATGACCGGCCATCCCGAGGCAATGCTCGCCCGTGAGCTGGAGCTCTGCTACACGTCCCTGACCCTGGTCACCGACCTCGACGCCGGCGCCGAGACCGGCGAGGGCGTCTCGCACGACGAGGTGCTGCGGGTGTTCGCGGCGAACGTGGACCGCCTGCGGAACGTGCTCTTCGACACGGTGGCGGCGCTGCCCGCCACCGAGGAGCGGGACTGCCTGTGCGCCTCGGCACTGGGCGGGATGGACCCGGGGTTCGCGCTGCCGTAGGGCCGCACGTTCGGGTGAGGGAGTTTTCCACAGGGCGCGGTGTGTCCACAGGCTCCGGCGGAGAACGGCGGGAAGCCTCATCGTGGGGTGCGCAAGCCGTTCCCTCGCCGCAGGTGGTGTCCCGTGCCGTTCTCTTCGTCCCGTGAGCCCTCGCACCGCTTCCCTTCCTCTCCTTCCTCCTTCTCGTCCTTTTCGGCCGGTGTCCCGCCCCGGTGCGAGGTGCCGCACTTCGCGCCGGTGCGGGTGCGTGACGGTCTGCTGTGGTCCGGCCGGCTCGTCCGGCACCGGCGGCGGGCCGCGGCGGTCGGCCTCGCCGTCACGGCGGTGGCGCTGGTGGCGGCGGGCCCACGGGAGACGGACCGGTCCCGCGGGCATCCGGACGGCGCTTCGGGCACGCGGGTCACGTCGGCGTCGGCCGCCTCGGCGGACGGGTCCACGGGAGACCGTGCCGCAGGGACCCGGCCTGCGGGCGACCGGGTCACGGCACCGGTGCGGATCGCCGACGCCGCCACGGTGCGGCTGCTGCGGCCGGGCGACCGGGTCGACGTCATCGCTGCCGGGGAGCGGGGCGCGGGCGGTGCGGCCGGCGGTGGAGCCCGCGTGGTCGCGCGGGGAGCACGGGTCACAGAGGTGCCGGAGCCGCCGGAGACCCCGGACGCGGGCGGGGCCCTGGTGGTGCTGTCGGTTCCGCGTGCCACCGCTGCCGAGCTGGCGGGCGCGAGCACCACGGCACGGCTGGCGGTGACGCTGGGGTGAGGGATTCGCCGGCCCTTGACGCCGTCTTCACCTCACGCACCCCGTTCGAGGGGCCCCACTGGGCAGATGGACGATGCCCTGTCGTAGGTTGCGGAGCGTTCGGCCACCGGCGTCACGCCTACAGGATGGAGCTCCGAGGTGAGCGAGAAGAACGAACCGAGCATCTGGCAGGGCTTCAAGGCCTTCCTGATGCGCGGGAACGTCGTCGATCTGGCGGTGGCCGTGGTCATCGGCGCGGCCTTCACCAACATCGTCAACTCGGTGGTGAAGGGCGTGATCAATCCGCTGGTCGGCGCCTTCGGCACCCAGGACCTGGACAGCTACAGCTCGTGCCTGAAGGGCCCCTGCGAGGGCACCGGAGACGCCGCGACGGGGGTCAGCATCCTGTGGGGCTCGGTCCTCGGCTCGACGCTCCAGTTCGTGATCACGGCCGCTGTCGTCTACTTCCTGATGGTGCTGCCGATGGCTCGCTACCTGGCCCGGGTGGAGGCCCGCAGGAAGGCGAAGGAAGGCACCCGGGAGATCGTCGAGATCTCCGAGCTGGAGGTGCTCAAGGAGATCCGCGACGAGCTGGTCGCACAGCGCGGCTCGATCAACGGCGGGCGATAGCCGGCACCGGCACGGCCCCCGGCCGTCGGACCGCGGGGCCGCGCCCGGTCAGATGTGGTGGGGCGGCTTCTCGTCGAGGAAGCGCTTCAGGTCAGAGGCGCTGTCGCCCGACGGGCGCTCGCCCCATCCCCGGTCCGTGTCGTCCGAGGACTGCTGGTCCAGCGGATCGTCGAAGACCAGCGCGGGCTTCGGCTCGCGCGGCCGGGGTTCGGGGGCGGTGCTCATCCCTCCAGGGTACGACCTCGCCGTTCCGCTCTTCCGTTTCCGTCGGTGACCGCGCGGGAGGAGGGCCCTGCACGAGACTGGCGCCATGACAGTTGACGCGCTCACAGATGTGGCCGGCGTTCGCGTGGGGCACGCGACCCGCTCCGGCGGCGGCCTGCTCACCGGCACCACGGTCGTGCTCGCGCCCGAGGGCGGTGCCGTGGCCGCCGTGGACGTACGCGGCGGCGGTCCCGGCACGAAGGAGACCGACGCGCTCGATCCCCGCAACCTCGTGCAGAGGGTCGAGGCGGTCGTCCTGACCGGCGGCAGTGCCTACGGACTCGACGCGGCCTCCGGGGTGATGGCCTGGCTGGAGGAGCGGGGCCGCGGAGTCCGCGTCGGACCGGAACCCGCCCACGTGGTGCCGGTGGTGCCGGCCGCCTGCGTCTTCGACCTGGGCCGGGGCGGCGACTTCCGGGCCCGTCCGGACGCGGCCACCGGGCGGGCCGCGGTGGAGGCGGCAGCGGCGACCGCACCGGGGGCACGGGTGCCGGAGGGATGCGTGGGCGCCGGCACGGGGGCCGTGGTCGGAGCGGTGAAGGGCGGGGTCGGCACCGCGAGCAGGGTGCTGGATTCGGGGATCACGGTGGCCGCGCTGGTGGTGGCCAACGCGGCGGGCGCGGTGACGGATCCGGAAACAGGGGTGCTGTACGGGGAGTTGTTCCAGGGTGGCCGGGTCCGTCATCCGGACCCGGAGGTGCACGAGGCGGCGCTCCGGCGGCTCGCCGACCTCGCCGAGCTGAGCGGTCCTCCCCCGCTCAACACCACACTCGCGGTGGTCGCCACCGACGCGGACCTGTCCAAGGCCCAGGCGCAGAAGCTGGCCGGTACCGCGCACGACGGCATCGCGCGGGCGGTGCGGCCGGTGCATCTGCTCAACGACGGGGACACGGTGTTCGCCCTCGCCACGGGCACCCGCCCGCTCGACGCCGCCCCCCTCGCTCTGAACGCGATCCTCGCGGCCGGCGCCGACCTGGTGACGCGCGCGATCGTACGGGCCGTGCGCGCGGCCGAGTCGGTGGACGGGCCGGGCGGAGTCTGGCCGTCGTACCGGGAGTTGTACGGCGCGGCGGACACGTGGACACGCGGAGGGAGCGACGGGCGAACCGGCGCCGACCGGTGAGCGGAGAGCGGTGACCGCTGAGCGGAGTCCGGGTTCACCGGCCGACGGCCCGGCGACTCACCCCGGGAGGGGCGACTGAGCAGGAGGTACGAGAGGTCCGCCGGAGCGGATGGGAATTTCCCGCGTCTCTCGTTCGTTTTCCCGCCGTACCTTTTTCTCAGTTCCCGGACATGATGTCCGCCCGAGGGGCTACGGTATGCACCCACTGGGTGACATGCAGCGACGCCGGGAGAAACCTTGAGCGTTCCGTACGAGACGGCAGCGTACGAACCAGCCGACTCGCCCGAGTCTCCTGAGGAGCACCTCGCGCGACTGCTCGGCCGTGCCCTGAACTCCTTCGAACTGCCCGACGAGGCCGTGCACCGGCTCGACTGCGCGCTGGCACACGACAGTTCGCTGCACTCCGCGCATCACAGCGCCGGCCTGCACCGGGAGACGTACCGGCACACCTGGCTGCTCGCCGACGGCTCGGCGCTCACCCTCTGGGAACTCGTCCACAACGCCACCCCGGGCAGCGAGCCCGAGCACGAGGTGTACGCGGACGAGGAGGAACTGCGGGTCGCGACCGCCCGGTTGCCGCTGCCGCCGGAGGCCCCGGACTTCGAGCTGCCGGTGGTGGTGCAGCTGTCCCGGATCCCCACACCCCGCCCGGTCTACGTCCCCGACGGTTCGGCGGACCACGCGCGCCGCTTACTGCGCCGGGCGGAGAACGCGGACCGTCCGGGCCCCGGCACGGCCGCGCTGCTGACCACGGCGTTCGCCCACCAGATCACCCAGGCCTTCGGCCGCCCGTTCCGCGCGGGACGGGCGGGGCGTTCAGGACTGAGCTTCTCCCTGTACGAGCACGCGTTCCTGCTGCGTGACGGCGTGGAGATGTCCCTCTGGGAAGTGGAGCACACGGCCACGCCCGACGGACGGCACATGTGCGAGGTGTACGTCACCGAGGACGCCGCCCGGGACGCGATGGAGCGCCGCGCGGCACAGGTGTCCTGACCCCGGACCCCGAGGACCCCGGGCCCCGACCCGGTCCCGGTCCCGGTTCAACGGTCGCCCGCGGCGCCGCCGGCCAGGCGCCGCACCAGCACGGCGAACGCCTCGCGTTCCGCCGGCGTGAGCCGTACCTCCTCCGCCCGCGGGTCCGTCCGCCGCTGACGCGGAATCGCGCGCAGCGCCTGAAGCTCCTGCCCCGCCGGGTCCGCGTACCCCGGCGCCGGCCCGGACCTCGGTCCGGGCTCCGGTCCCTGCCAGGGGTGAACATCCCCGCCCCGTCCGCGTCCGCGTCCGCGCCGCAGGACACCGGCCAGGCCCACCGTGCAGGCCACGGCCACCACGGTGAGGACGGCGGCGCCCGCCACCCTCAAGATCGAGTCGTGCTCAGGCATGCGCCCCAGTACACACCACGGTCCGGGACTTTGGTCCCGGACCGTGGTGAACGTGATCTATATCGCAGTTGCCGTGAACGGCTGCGAATCACCTTGAGTGGCCTATAAGCACCCAGGGATCATTTATACGGCTCTAAAGGGGCAATCCGCCGCCCTTTCCGGCTGCCGTGTCACGCGGCCACCGGCTGCTTCGCCTCGGCCGCCGAGGCCACCGAGCCCTTGCCCGCGTTCGCGCCGTCCACTCCCGGAGCCGACCTGCCCAGGCTCTTCAGGACGATCACCAGAGCCGCCGTGACGCAGACGCCCGCCGCGATGGCGAGCAGGTAGAGGAACGGGTTGCCGATCAGCGGGACCACGAAGATACCGCCGTGGGGTGCGCGCAGGGTGGCACCGAAGGCCATCGACAGGGCGCCGGTGACCGCGCCGCCCACCATCGAGGCGGGGATCACGCGCAGCGGGTCGGCCGCCGCGAACGGGATCGCGCCCTCGGAGATGAAGGAGGCGCCCAGGACCCAGGCGGCCTTGCCGTTCTCCCGCTCGGTCCGGTTGAAGAGCTTGCCGCGGACCGTGGTGGCCAGGGCCATCGCCAGCGGCGGAACCATACCGGCCGCCATCACCGCGGCCATGATCTTCATCGCGGAGTCGCTGGGGCTCGCGACCGCGATACCGGCCGTGGCGAAGGTGTACGCGACCTTGTTGACGGGGCCGCCGAGGTCGAAGCACATCATCAGGCCGAGCAGGGTGCCGAGCAGGATGGCGTTGGTTCCGGTGAGGCCGTTCAGCCAGTCGGTCATGCCCTTCTGCGCCGAGGCGATCGGCTTGCCGATCACCACGAACATCAGGAAGCCGACCACCGCCGAGGAGATCAGCGGGATCACCACCACCGGCATGATGCCGCGCAGCGACGCCGGGATGCGCACCCGCTGGATCGCCAGCACGACCGCACCGGCGATCAGACCGGACGCGAGGCCGCCGAGGAAGCCGGCGTTGATGGTGAGGGAGATCGAACCGCCGACGAAGCCGGGCACGAGTCCGGGCCGGTCGGCCATGCCGTAGGCGATGTAACCGGCCAGGACCGGGACGAGGAAGCCGAAGGCGACGCCGCCGATCTGGAAGAGCAGGGCGCCCCAGCTGGCGGCCTGGGTCCACGCGAAGTGTTCCATCACCGACGGCGCTTCGTTGATCTCATAGCCGCCGATCGCGAAGCCGAGGGCGATGAGGAGACCGCCCGCCGCGACGAACGGGACCATGTAGCTGACGCCGGACATGAGCCACTTGCGCAGCTTGGTGCCGTAGCCCTCGCCGGGTTCGCCGGCGCGGTCCACGGGCGTACCGGTGGAGGCGGCGGCCGCGGTGACCTCACCGCGCTCGGCCTTGCCGCGGACCTCGGCGATCAGCTCGGCGGGGCGGTTGATGCCCGCCTTGACGCCGGTGTCGACGGTCGGCTTGCCCGCGAAGCGTTCCTTCTCCCGGACGGGCACGTCGTGGGCGAAGATCACACCGTCCGCCGCCGCGATCACGGCCGGGTCGAGCCGCTCGAAGCCCGCCGAGCCCTGCGGCTCGACGGCGATCTCGACGCCCGCCTCCCGGCCGGCGTTCTCCAGCGCCTCGGCCGCCATGTACGTGTGGGCGATACCGGTGGGGCAGGAGGTGACGGCGACGATCCGGAAGGGACGCGCGCCCTCGTCCGCACCGGAGGCTCCCGCCGCGTCGGTGGTACCCGTGGCGGCACCGGTGGAGGCCGCCACCGGAGCCGCCACGGAGTCTGCGGTGTCCTTGACGTCCGCGGTGCCCGCGGTGCCCGCCGTGTCCGTGGCACCGGCGGGGCTGCCGGAGCTGCCGGTCCCAGCCGTGGATGCCGTGGCCGCCGACTCGTCCGCCGCCGGCCGCTCGTCCCCGCGGACGAGCGCCGCCGCGCCCTCCGCGTCTCCGACCGACCGGAGCGCGTCGGTGAACTCGGCGTTCATCAGCTTCCGGGCCAGCGACGAAAGGATCGTCAGATGAGCGTCGTCCGCACCCGCCGGCGCGGCGATCAGGAAGATCAGGTCGGCGGGCCCGTCCGCGGCACCGAAGTCGATCCCGGCGGAGCTGCGCCCGAAGGCCAGCGTCGGCTCGGTGACATGCTCGCTGCGGCAGTGCGGGATGCCGATGCCGCCGTCGAGGCCTGTCGGCATCTGGGCCTCACGGGCGGCCACGTCGGCGAGGAAACCCTCCAGGTCGGTCACCCGGCCGAGGGTCACCATCCGCTCGGCGAGGGCTCGCGCCGCCGCTTCCTTGGTGTCGGCGGACAGGTCGAGGTCGACCAGATCCGCGGTGATCATCTCGCTCATCGCGGGCTCCTTCGCACGCGTATCGCCCGTGGCGTGGGGTGGGCGAAAGGGATAACGGGGACAGTGATGCCGGTGATGCGGTGGGGGACGGTGGGGCTGCGGAGGACGGCGCCGGGGTCGGCGCCCGAGGCAGCGGAGGGGGTGTGCGCGGTACGGGCGGTACGCGCGGCACAGGTGCTACGGACGGTCATGACACCGGCTCCTTCAGTACACGGTCGACCGGCACCGTTGCCGTGACCGTCACCGCGCCCGGGTCCAGGTCGCTCGGCGTGGGCACCACGCTGCCGGGTGTCTGGACGGCCGCCGCTCCGTGGGCGAGCGCCGAGGCGAGTGCCTCCGGCCCGTGCCCGCCGGCCATGAGGAAGCCGGAGAGCGAGGAGTCGCCCGCGCCCACGTTGCTGCGGACGACGTCCACCCGGGCGGTGCCGAACCAGGCGCCGTTCTCGTCGACGAGCACCTGCCCGTCGGCGCCCAGGCTGGCGAGCACGGCGCGGGCGCCCATCTCGCGCAGCTCCCCGGCCGCCTTCACCGCGTCGCCGACGGTGGCCAGGGGGCGTCCGACGGCCTCGGCGAGTTCCTCGGCGTTCGGCTTCACCACGTCGGGCCGCTCGCGCAGCGCCGCGACCAGTGCGGGCCCGGAGGTGTCCAGGGCGATGCGCACCCCGGAGGCGTGCGCCCGGGCGACCAGCTCGGCGTACCAGGAGGGCTCCAGGCCGCGCGGAAGGCTGCCGCAGCAGGCGATCCAGTCGGCGCCCCGCGCCTGCAGGTGAACCGTCTCCAGGAGCAACTCCTGTTCGGCCGCCGTCAGTTCCGGACCGGGCGCGTTGATCTTCGTCAGGACACCGTCCGCCTCGGCGAGCGCGATGTTGGAGCGGGTGACACCGGCCACCGGGACCGGAGCGACCTCGATGCCCTGCGCGTCCAGCAGTTCGGCGACCAGGCCGCCCGGGGCGCCGCCCAGGGGCAGTACGGCCACGGTGCGCCGGCCGGCCGCGGCGACGACGCGGGAGACGTTGACTCCCTTGCCGCCCGGGTCCACGCGTTCGCCGGTGGCCCGGATGACCTCGCCGCGGTCCAACGCGGGGACCTCGTACGTACGGTCCAGGGACGGGTTGGGGGTGACCGTGAGGATCATGCACGCACTACTTCCGTACCGCCGCGCTCGATCGCGAGGGCGTTCTCGGGGCTCAGCCTGCTGTCGGTGATCAGCAGGTCCACGTCGTTCATGCCGCCGAAGCGGGCGAAGTGCTCCTGGCCGTACTTGGAGGAGTCGGCGAGCAGCACCACGCGACGGGCGGCCGCCATGGCCGCGCGCTTCACCGCGGCCTCGGCGAGATCGGGTGTGGTCAGACCGTGTTCGACGGAGTACCCGTTGGCCGCGACGAACAGCACGTCCGCGCGGATCTCGCCGTACGCGCGCAGCGCCCAGGCGTCCACGGCGGCACGCGTACGGTGCCGCACGCGGCCGCCGACCAGGTGCAGCTGGATGCCGGGGTGGTCGGCGAGGCGGGCCGCGATGGGCAGACTGTGGGTGACGACGGTGAGCGAGAGCTCCGCCGGCAGGGAGCCGGCGAACAACGCCACCGTCGAACCGGCGTCGACGATCACCGTGCCCTCGTTCGGGAGTTCCGCGAGGGCGGCCTTGGCGATGCGGGCCTTCTCGTCGGCGGCGGTCGTCTCACGCTCGGCGAGGTCCGGCTCGAAGTCGAAGCGTCCGACGGGGATGGCCCCGCCGTGCACCCTGCGGACCAGGCCCGCGCGATCGAGGGACTTCAGGTCCCGGCGGATCGTCTCCGCCGTCACCTGGAAATGCTCAGCCAGCGAGACCACATCCACCCGGCCGCCGTCACGGGCGAGCCGCAGGATCTCCTGCTGACGCTCTGGTGCGTACATGCTCACTCACCTCCGGCCAATGCCCGAACGCGTGGTTTCTCTTCGAGGCTACGGCGAGATGCCCGGAAAGTAAACAGGAACGGATCCAAACGGGCACGAACGGGCTTCTGTTTGTGTCTGTTTCCCGGTGGCACCCTCGGGCAGCGCCACGGAAACGGCTGAACGGGTACCCGGAACAGGTCAGATCGTGTCCTGGTCCTGCGGCACCCTCGAGCCCATGACGACGGACACCCCCGCCCGGCTCCTCCAACTCCTCTCCCTCCTCCAGACGCCCCGCGAATGGCCCGGCGGAGAGCTCGCCGACCGTCTCGGGGTCTCCCGCCGCACGATCCGGCGGGACATCGACCGGCTGCGCGACATCGGCTACCCGGTGCGGGCGACGCTGGGCCCGGACGGCGGCTACCGGCTGGTCGCGGGCAAGGCGATGCCACCGCTGGTGCTCGACGACGAGGAGGCCGTGGCCATCGCGGTCGGACTGCGTGTCGGTGCCGGGCACGCCCTCGAAGGCGTGGAGGAGGCCTCCGTGCGGGCGCTGGCCAAGCTGGAGCAGGTGCTGCCCGGCAGGCTGCGCCACCGGGTGACCACCCTCCAGGCCGCCACCACCCCGCTGATCAGCGGGGACGGGCCGACCATCGCACCCGGGACGCTGACCGTCATGGCCGCCGCGGTGGCCGGACGGGAACGGCTGCGGTTCGCCTACCGGGCGGCCGACGGCACCGAGTCCCGGCGGGTGACGGAGCCGTACCGACTGGTGTCGACCGAGCGGCGCTGGTACCTCGTGGCGTACGACCTCGACCGCGCGGACTGGCGCACGTTCCGCGTCGACCGGGTGAGCGAGCCGTTCGCGACCGGGGCCAGGTTCACGCCGCGTGAGCTGCCGACCGGGAGCGCGGCGGAGTACCTGCGGCAGTCCATGCACCGCGTACAGGAGTCGTACGACCTCGACGTCACCTTCGCCGCACCGGCCGAAGCCGTCGCGGCACGGCTGCCGGGCTGGCTGGGCACGCCCGAGCCGCTGGACGAGCGGAGCTGCCGGCTGCGCACGACACTGGACGGCCCCACGGACTGGACGGCGGTGTGCCTGGCCATGCCCGGCTACGACTTCACGGTGCGGGAGCCCGCAGAACTGGTGGAGAGCGTACGGGAGTTGGGAGAACGGATGACGAGAGCGGCGGCAGGGCGCTGAAGGAGGGCCCCACGGACTTCCACTGTCAGGACACCGCGGTCAGGACACAGCTGCCAGAACACCGCGTCAGAACATCGCCGTCAGGACCTCGCCGTCAGATCGTCCCAGGGGAAGTCCCGTAGCGCCGCGAGGTTGGCCAGGGCCAGTTCCGCCGGCCCCTGTGGGCCCTCGGCGGGGTCATCGCCCGCCGCCCAGCCCTCCGTAGCCGTGCGTACGGCGGCACTGGCGACGGCGGCGGCGAAGCGCAGCCGCGTGTCCACGGCAACGTTGTCGGACGGGAGTTGACCACCCGTCACCCGTTTCCCCCCCGACCCGTCGGCCGCCGACCGCGACGCCAGCGCCTCCACCAGCGCACGCTCCGACGCCTGGCACGCCTCCGCCCACACCCGGCGCAGGGACGGATCGGTGTGTGCCAGCCGGATCAGGGCGCGCACCCACGCCCAGGAGGCCTCCGACACCCCGACACCCGGTGTCAGGGTGTACCGCACGGCGTCCTCCAGGGCCTGCGGCACGGGGGTTCCGGGCGGCGCCGTCCGCACCGCCTCCACCCAGCGCCGGGCCCCGGCCTCGTAGAGGGGGGCGACGGCCTCCTCCTTGGCGGCGAAGTACCGGTAGAAGGTGCGCGGGGCGACGCCCGCCGCCTGGGCGATGTCCTCGGCCCGGGTGGCCCGTAGGCCCTCACGGACGAAGAGACCGGCCGCCGCGCGGGCGATCTCCATACGGGTCTCGGCCTTGCGCCGCTCGGTCAGCGAGGCCCGCGAGGCCCGCGGAGCCGACGGGGACTGCGGAGCCGACGGGGACTGCGAAGCCGAGGCTCCGGATGGCGTCGAAGGCGTGGGGGTCGTGCTACTCACGCCCGGCAGGCTATGCCCATGTGGCACAATCTGCCATCTGGTGGGCCACCCCGGGGTTCAGGTCCGGGGTGGCCCGCTTTCCCGCCCGTCCGGCCGGTGGGGGGAGTCCGGCAGGGAGGGGAAAAGCCGGGTTCGGCACCCGGGGGGAGGGCGCCGAACCCGGCCTGGGAAGTCCCGGCGCCAGGGGGTGGTGCGACGGGACGTGGTTCAGAAGGCCCAGGAGGCCGAGACCCCGAGACCCGAACTCCTGGGCCTTGCCTTCTTGTTCCCTGAGCCCAGGGAGTTGAAGCAGTGTCACGGCGTCAGGTTTGCGCCGTCTTCCCCTTTCCGGCCCTCACAGCGACGGCACAGCGCTCCTGCTCCGCGCCGGCACTACGCCACCGCGTCGAAACCGGTGTCGCGGGCCAGCTTCTTCAGCTCCAGCAGCGCGTGCTTCTCGATCTGGCGGATGCGCTCACGGGTCAGGCCGTGCTGCTTGCCGACCTCGGTCAGCGTACGCTCCCGGCCGTCCTCGATGCCGTACCGCATCTTGATGATGGAGGCCGTGCGCTGGTCGAGACGGCCTATGAGGTCGTCCAGCTCCTCGCTGCGCAGCAGCGTCATCACCGACTGCTCCGGCGACACCGCCGACGTGTCCTCCAGGAGGTCGCCGAACTGGGTCTCCCCCTCGTCGTCCACCGACATGTTCAGCGAGACCGGGTCACGGGCCCAGTCGAGCACGTCCGTCACCCGCTCCGGGGTGGAACCGAGCTCGGCGGCGATCTCCGTGGGCTCGGGGTCCCGGCCGTGCTCGCGGTTGAACTCGCGCTGCACGCGCCGGATCCGGCCCAGCTCCTCCACCAGGTGGACGGGCAGGCGGATGGTGCGGGACTGGTCGGCGATCGACCGCGTGATGGCCTGACGGATCCACCAGGTGGCGTAGGTGGAGAACTTGAAGCCCTTGCGGTAGTCGAACTTCTCGACCGCGCGCACCAGGCCGGCGTTGCCCTCCTGGATCAGGTCCAGCAGCGGCAGACCGCTGCGGGGGTAGCGGCGGGCGACCGCGACGACCAGACGCAGGTTGGAACGGATGAAGACGTCCTTGGCCTGCTCGCTCGCGTCGTACAGCACCTGGAGCTCCTCGGTGGTGGCCCCCACCGTGTTCTCCTCGGTGCCGTCGAGGATCTGCCGTGCGAACACACCCGCTTCGATGATCTGGGAAAGCTCGACTTCCTTGGCTGCGTCGAGCAGCGGCGTGCGCGCGATCTCGTCGAGGTACATCCCGACCAGGTCACGGTCGGCGATCTCGCCGCGATGGGCGCGAACACTGCTTGCCGAGTCGGCCGTCTCGCCGGAGGCGGACTTACGACGGGCGACGGCACGGGTTGCCATGCTTGCTCCCTTACGATGATGAGGTCAGCGGGTGGTTCCTGCGGATACTCGGCACGTACGGTCAGGTCTGCGTCTCGATCTCATGCGGACTCTGCTCGAGTGCCCGGCATCTGTTGGAAACAACGACTGGAATCCGGACAGAATTCCCAACCTGCCCCCCGATTTTTCTGATCATGCAGTACCCTGTCGGGCCACAGAGGGCACGGGTGCCGTCGCTTTACGTGAAGGCCCAGGTCAGGCCGGTGGCGGGGGGTGATCCGACACCGCCCACCGATCCGCAGGACCGATGCCCGCGTGAGACGGCAATCACATTCGGTACGCGGCCTTCACTCCGGAGGAGCACCACCCCGCCCCGGACCGCTCTCCCCTGTAGACGGTCCGCACCCCTCGATGGTTGTCACGGAGTCCTCCTGGGCGATGCCGAGTGGCGGGCACCGGACACTCCGGCCACCCGCCACCCTCTCCGTCACCGCGACTGCAGCCCTCGGCCCTTTGTGCTCGGCCCCCAGCGCTCAGTCCTCAGTCCTCAGTCCTCACTGCTCAGCCGAACTGAACCGACCGCTTCGCCAGCCCCAGCCAGAACCCGTCGATCACCGACTTCTGCGTGTCCAGGTCGCCGGCGGCGTCCGCGGCGCCCATGGTCACGAAGAGCGGTGCGAAGTGCTCGGTGCGCGGGTGGGCGAGCGCGCCCGCCGGGGACTTGCGGGTGAAGTCGAGCAGCCCGTCCACGTCGCCGGTGTCCAGGGCCCGGTTGCCCCAGTCGTCGAACTCCACCGACCACCTGGGGATACCGCCCTGCCGCAGCGCGGCCAGGTTGTGGGTGAAGAAGCCGGAACCGATGATCAGCACGCCCTCGTCACGCAGCGGCGCGAGCTTCCGCCCGATGTCCATGAGCTTCACCGGGTCCAGGGTCGGCATGGAGACCTGGAGCACCGGGATGTCGGCCCCGGGGAACATCTCGACCAGCGGGACGTAGGCGCCGTGGTCCAGCCCGCGGTCGGGAACGTCCTGCACGGGAATGCCGGGGGCGCGCAGCAGCTTGCGTACGGATTCGGCGAGCGCGGGGGCGCCGGGGGCGCCGTACTTCACCTGGTAGTAGTGCTCGGGGAAGCCCCAGAAGTCGTAGACGAGGGGCACCGTCTCGGTGGCGCCGAGGGCGAGCGGGGCCTCCTCCCAGTGGGCGGAGACGACGAGGATCGCCTTCGGACGGGGCAGTTCCGCGGACCAGGCGGCCAGCTGACCGGGCCAGACGGGGTCGTCGGCCAGCGGCGGGGCGCCGTGGCTGAGGTACAGCGCGGGCATGCGTTCCTGAGTGGCGGCGGTCATGGCTGCGACTCCTTCCGGTGATCGGCGCAGATCCGTCACGGACCAGGACGGACCGACACGGACTGCCGTGGGCTGGCGCGGTTTTTACTTGAAACCTCAACCTCTGCCCCAACCCTACCGTAATTTTGTTTAACCTTCAAGCAGAAGCGTCGTACAGTGAGTACATGACGACGGCACCCACCTCCGCACCGGCCCCGGGTCCGGCCCCCGACCCGGCACGCACCGACGAACCACGTTGGCTGAACGACGAGGAACAGCGCGTCTGGCGCTCGTACATCGAGGCCAGCACCCTCCTGGAGGACCACCTCGACCGCCAGCTCCAGCGGGACGCGGGCATGCCTCACCTCTACTACAGCCTGCTGGTCAAACTCGCCGAGGCACCGCAGCGTCGGCTGCGGATGACCGAGCTGGCGATGCTGGCGAAGATCACCCGCTCCCGTCTCTCGCACGCCGTGGCCCGCCTGGAGAAGAACGGCTGGGTGCGCCGCGAGGACTGCCCCTCCGACAAGCGCGGCCAGTTCGCCGTACTGACGGACGAGGGCTTCGAGGTGCTGAGCCGGCACGCACCCGGTCATGTGCACGCCGTACGGCAGGCGCTCCTCGACCGGCTCACCCCCGAACAGCAGAAGTCCCTCGGCGAGATCATGGAGATCGTCGCCGAGGGACTTCAGCCCAGCGAAGCGGGTGCGGACCTGCCCTGGCTCCGCTGAGCGCGGGAGCCGGGGCAGGTCCTGGGAGCCGTACGGACGAGGCGTCCCCTCCTCACCCGTACGGGTGGACCGAAGGGGTGCCGGTCAGTGGGCGACGACCGGCACCACCGCTTCCTCCGGAGCGCCCTCGGTGCCCCCCGCGCCCCGCCCGGCCCCGTCGGAGGGCCCGGTGACCGTGGTCGCCGGGCGCCCCGCGTCGACGAGGACCAGGGCGATGACCGCGGCCAGGACGAGGATGCCGACGGCGAACCAGATCGCGCTGGTGTAGCCCTGCACCATGCCCTCGAGCCGCACCGTCTGCTGCTGGGACCGGCTCGCGGCGCCGCCGATGTGGTCGGCGACGTAGGACGTGGTGGCCGAGGCCGCGATCGTGTTCAGCAGGGCCGTACCGATCGCGCCGCCCACCTGCTGCGAGGTGTTGACCATCGCGGAGGCGACGCCCGCGTCCCGGGGCTCGACGCCCGAGGTGGCCAGCGACATGGCCGGCATGAACGCCGTACCCATGCCGAGACCGAGCAGCAGCATGCCGGGCAGCAGTACGGCGGCGTAGGAGGTACCGATCTCCATCCGGGTCAGCAGCAGCATGCCGACCGCGGCGACCAGGAAGCCGGGTCCCATCAGCCGCCGGGGCGCGACCCGGGTCATCAGGCGGGCGCCGATCTGGGTGGAGCCCGTGATCATGCCCGCGACCATCGGCAGGAAGGCGAAGCCGGTCCTGACCGGCGAGTAGCCCTTCACGACCTGCAGGTAGTAGGTCAGGAAGAGGAACAGGCCGAACATCGCGATGACCGCCAGGCCCAGTGAGAGGTAGACCCCGCCGCGGTTGCGCTCGGTGATCACGCGCAGCGGCAGCAGCGGCGCCCTGACCCGGGACTCGACCAGGACGAACGTCAGGAGCAGGGCGGCCGAGGCGACGAACATGCCGACGGTCAGCGAGTCGCTCCAGCCCTCGGACTCGGCGCGGGTGAAGCCGTAGACGAGCGCGACCAGGCCCAGGGTGGACAGCACCACGCCGGGGATGTCCAGCGGCGAGCGGTTGCGGCCGCCCTTCGGCTCACGGATGACGAAGTACGCGCCGAGCGCGGCGACGACGGCGAACGGGATGTTCACGAAGAACGTCCAGCGCCAGTTCAGGTACTCGGTGAGGAAACCGCCGAGGATCAGACCGACGGCGCCCCCGCCGCCCGCGATCGCACCGTAGATGCCGAACGCCTTGGCGCGCTCCCTGCCGTCGGTGAACATCACCGCGAGCAGGGACAGCGCGGCCGGCGCGAGCAGCGCGCCGAACACGCCCTGCAGCGCACGGGCACCGAACATCATGGCCTCGTTGGTGGCCGCGCCGCCCAGCGCGGAGGCCGCGGCGAAGCCGCCCAGGCCGAGCACGAAGGCCCGCTTGCGGCCCCACAGGTCGGCTGTCCGGCCGCCGAAGAGGAGCAGCCCGCCGAAGGCGAGGGCGTAGGCCGTGACGACCCACTGCCGGTTGCCGTCGGAGATGCCCAGGTCCTGCTGGGCGGAGGGCAGGGCGATGTTCACGATGGTGGCGTCCAGGACGACCATCAGCTGGGCGAGCGCGATGGAGCCGAGCGCTTTCCAGCGGTTGGCGTCCGGTGCGTTCTGTGCTCCTGGTGTCTTCCGTGCTCCCGGTACGCCGGGGGACTTTGACGCTGTTTCAGACATGGGGGTACCCACTTCGGAACTTCGTGACGGAAAATTCAGAGCTTGAGATGAAAAAACGATGTCGTCAGGGAACGACTCGCCCACAGAGGACGGCCGTTGAGACAGCTCTACGGAACTCGGTCTGGAACTCGGTCTGGAACTGGGCCTGAAAGTCGGATGGGTACTCGGATGGGAACTCGGACTGGTACTCGGATGGGAACTCGGTCTGGAACTCGGTCAGGGAACGCTCAGCGCGCGCAGATCCTCCACGGTCACCGCCGCGCCCGGCAGGACACCGCGGGCCGGGGCCCGCATCCCGTCCAGGAACAGCTGAAGATGGCGGTGGACGAACCGGTCGGCGTCGAGGCACCCCGTACCGGCCGGCGGCCGACTGAGCTGGGCGACACCGACCAGCAGATCACCGAAGTCCACGTCGGCACGGAGCTGACCCGCCGCCTTGGCGCGGTCCATGATCTGTGCGACGAGCCCCTCGGCACGTACCCGCGCGGCCCCCAGGTCGGGATGGTTCTGGTCGAAGGTGTCGGCGATCATCGGGCACAGCGCACTGATCCGCTCGTCGGCGGCGGTGTGCGCGAAGCGCTCCAGCGCCTCGAAGGCGTCCCCGGTCTCGGCGAGCGCACGCTCGGCCGCCTCCGCCGTACGGTCCATCACGGCGCACACGACCTCGCGCACCAGCGCGCCGCGGTCGGGGAAGTTGCGGTACACCGTGGCATTGCCCACGCCGGCCCGGCGGGCGATGTCGTCGAAGGGCACATCGGGGCCGAACTCGACGAACATCTCCCGGGCGGCGGTGACGATCCGCTCCCGGTTGCGCAGGGCGTCGGCACGGGGCCGGGAGACCTTGCGCGATACGGAAGGGGCGGTCTGCACGATGCACTCCTGTCGTCCTGCTCGCTGATGCACTGCTCGCTGATGTTCCACTCGCTGCTGTTCTACTCGTCCTCGCGATCCGGGGAAGAACTCCCCGCTTCACGCGAACACAGGTCCAAACGGGGAAGCGGTCCCCGCTTATTTCCCACCCGGGAAACTTCTGATGTGACCTGAGTCACCTCCACGCGGGCAGCCGCCACCGCCTCCCCGCCGCCCTCTCGTCCTCCCGGCCGGAAACCGCACGATCGGCCCCTCCAGCGCGCGCCCGCGCATCCCGCGACAGAGGGTGATCGAAAGGGTGCAGTCGGAGACCGGCGGCTGCCGTGTGGAGCGGAGGTCCCCCGCATGCAGGCGCAGTCGACCAGCAGCCGGATATCCCCGCGCCGACTGGCCGCCCTGGCGTCCGTGACCGCATTGACCCTCGCCGCCCTCCCCTCGGCCGGCAACGGCCACCTCTCCCCGTACACCTCGGCCCCCGGCGCCGGCCCCAGCGCCCTGGCCCCCGCCTCCTCACACGGCCCGTGCATGATCAGCAGCGCCCGCGAGGTGCAGATGTCGGAGGGCATCCCCACGGGCGCCGGCTACGTCCGCTCCACCGGCACCGTTCGCGCCCTCACCCTCCTGGTCGACTTCTCGGACGCCCCCGGCGAGGGCGACGCCCTCGACCGCTACCGGGAGTTCTTCCCGCAGACGCAGGAGTGGTTCCGGACCAGTTCCTACGGCCGCCTCGACTACCGCCCCGAGCTGCCGATCCCCGACTGGCTGCGGATGCCCAAGTCGTTCCGGGACTACGGCATAGAGCGCGGCGCCCCCTTCGCCCCCGACTACCGCGAACTGGTCCGGGACCTCGTGGCGGAGGCGGATCCGAAGGTGGACTTCGGCGCGTACGACCTGGTGAACGTACTGGTGACCCCGAACGCGGGGCCCTCCGCCCTGGACACGGTCCTGTCGGTGACCTTCGCGGGCAACACGGAGGCCCCGACCGCGGACGGCGTCCCCGTCGCCAACGCGTCGTTCGTCTACTCCCGCCAGGACGACGGCTCCGGCTCCCTGGACCGCACGGGTTACCGCGTCCTCCCCCACGAGAACGGCCACGTCTTCGGTCTGCCCGACCTCTACACGGCCGAGGGCGGCAGCGCCGCGGGCCACTGGGACATCATGAGCGAGGACTGGGGCGCCAACAACGACCTGCTCGGCTGGCACAAGTGGAAACTGGGATGGCTGGACGCGCCCCAGGTGCACTGCGCGGCGGGCACGGGCACCAGGGAGTACACCCTGACGCCGCTGGCCGAGTCGGGCGGCCCGAAACTCGTCTTCCTCCCGCTGGACACCGGCTCCGGCTACGCCGTCGAGTTCCGCACCCGGGCCGGCAACGACGAGGCGGTGTGCCGCCCCGGCATCCTCGTCTACAAGGTCGACGCGGACGTCGACACCGGAATGGGCCCCGTCACGGTCTACGACTCCCGTCGGGACAGCGGCGGCTGCACCCGTAGTCCCAACGTCCACGCGGAACTCTCCGACGCCACCTTCACCCCCGGCGAGACCTTCGTCGACCGCAAGGCGGGAATCCGCGTCGAGGTCCTGGAGCCGACCACCCCGAACACGAACTCGGCCTCCGACACGGGCTCGGACTCGGCCTCCGACACGGGCTCGGACTCGGCCTTCGACACGGGCTCCGGATCCGGACCCGGCTCGGACTCGAAAACGCCGGAGTACCGGGTCCGGATCACCCGAGGCTGAACCCTCGTCCGAGACCCTCGCGTGCCCGGCCGGGCGGGCGAGGACTCACTTCCGCCGTCGGAAAACAGGCGGCGCGAAAACGAAGCAGGCAGCAAACGGGCACCGTTCCGAGCGGTCCGGGTGGGGATCATGCTTCGTTTTTGGCCGAAGAAGGCCCCTGTCTGCGGGAACAGCCCCTGCGAAGCGGGCACATCCGGTCACGAAACGCATGACGTTTTGCCTGGTCATAAGCCTGCGCGTAGCCATAAATAGTCCGCAAGAGTCCGAACGGACCGGACTCTGCCTGGCGCGATCGCGCCACACCGGAAACGACCCGACCGAGTGTCGGCTCAAGGCGCGCAGAGGAGGTGTCACCGTGGACGCCGAAGAACGCCGACGCTCCATCCTGGAAGCGACGCGCCGGGCCGGCTCGGTGGACGTCGCCAGGACGGCAGCCGACCTGGGCATCTCCAAGGAAACCGTACGGCGCGACCTGAACCTGCTGGCGGCTCACGGGCTGGTGCGGCGAACCCACGGCGGCGCCTACCCCGTCGAGAGCTCCGGCTTCGAGACGACGCTCTCCTACCGCACCACCAGCCAGGTCAGGGAGAAGTCGCGGATCGCCGCCGCAGCCGTGGAGTTGCTCGGTGACGCGAAGACGGTGTACATCGACGAGGGCTACACCCCGCAGCTCATCGCCGCCGGCCTGCCGCGCGACCGGCCGCTGACCGTGATCACCTCCTCCCTCGCCACGGCCGGCACCCTGGCCTCCGCCGAGAACATCACCGTGCTGCTGCTCGGTGGCCGTGTCCGCGGCGCCACGCTGGCGACCGTCGACCACTGGGTGACCCCCACGCTGTCCGACCTCGTCATCGACCTGGCCTACATCGGCGCGAACGGCGTCTCCCGCCAGTGGGGTCTCACCACTCCGAACCCCGCGGTGAGCGATGTGAAGACACGGGTCATGGCGGTGTCCCGACGCCGGGTGTTCTCGGGCGTCCACAGCAAGTTCGGAGCGGCCAGCCTCTGCCGTTTCGCCGGTATCGGCGACCTGGAGGCGATCGTCACCGACACCGGGCTCCCCGCCTCCGAAGCCCGTCACTACGTCCTCCTGGGACCACAGGTCATCCGGGTCTGACCCGCCGCTCTCCCCCCATCACACGCCACGCACCACGCACCATCCGCCACACACCACGCACCAGACACCGCCCATCACGCACCAGACACCACGCACACCACGCAGCACACACACCACGCACTCGCCACTCGCCCGACCGGGCGCGGGCCCTCCACGCCCTCGAACACCCCTGGAGCCAACCATGTCCACCCACCAGACCGCCCGATCCCGGAGAACCATCCGCGCCGTACTCGTCGCCGTCTCCGCCGGTTCACTGCTGGCCGCGTGCAGCGGGGCCGGCGGGTCGAGTTCGGAAGCCGGGGGCGAGAGCATCAACGTCCTCATGGTCGGCAACCCGCAGATGGAGGACATCGCGAAGCTGACGAAGGACACCTTCACCAAGGACACCGGCATCAAGGTGAACTTCACGATCCTTCCCGAGAACGAACTGCGCGACAAGGTCACCCAGGACATCGCCACCCAGGCCGGCCAGTACGACGTCGCCACCATCGGCGCCTACGAGGTGCCCATCTGGAACAAGAACGGCTGGCTGCAGGAGCTGAGCTCCTACGCCGAGAAGGACGCCGCCTTCGACAAGGACGACCTGCTCAAGCCCATGGTCCAGTCCCTGTCCGGCGAGGACGACAAGCTGTACGCGCTTCCGTTCTACGGCGAGTCCTCCTTCCTCATGTACAACAAGGAGGTCATGGAGGAGAAGGGCATCACCGTGCCCGAGAAGCCGACCTGGCAGCAGGTCGCCGACATCGCCGCCAAGGCCGACGGCGCACGCCCCGGCATGAAGGGCATCTGCCTGCGCGGCCTGGCCGGCTGGGGCGAACTCGGCGCGTCGCTGTCGACCGTGGTCAACACCTTCGGCGGCACCTGGTTCACCGAGGACTGGAAGGCCCAGGTCGACAGCCCCGAGTTCAAGAAGGCCACCGACTTCTACGTCGACCTGGTCAGGAAGCACGGTCAGTCGGGCGCCGCGCAGTCCGGGTTCACCGAGTGCCTCAACGCCATGAGCCAGGGCAAGGTCGCGATGTGGTACGACGCGACCAGCGCGGCGGGACCGCTGGAGGACCCCAGCTCCAGCAAGATCGCGGGCAAGGTCGGCTACGCGTACGCGCCGGTGGACAAGACGGACAGCTCCGGCTGGCTGTGGACCTGGGCGTGGGCGATGCCGAAGACCACCAAGAAGGCCGACGCCGCCTCGAAGTTCATGCTCTGGGCGTCCGGCAAGGAGTACGAGAAGCTCGTCGGCGAAAAGCTGGGCTGGCCGCGGGTTCCCGCCGGGAAGCGGGCCAGCACCTACGAGATCCCCCAGTACAAGGAGGCGTCGGCGGCCTTCGGTGACATCACCGTCAAGTCCATCGAGCAGGCGAACCCGACGAACCCCGGTGTGCAGCCGCGGCCCACGGTGGGCGTCCAGTTCGTGGCCGTCCCCGAGTTCCAGGACCTCGGCACCAAGGTGACGCAGGACATCTCCGCGGCCATCGCGGGCAAGACCAGCGTGGACAAGGCCCTGGAGAAGGGCCAGAAGCTCGCGGAGGAAGTCGCCAAGAACTACCGGTGACCCGCCCGGTCACCCTCCGGTGAATCCCGCTGCCCGTCGGTCCCCGACGCCCCGACGGGCAGCGCCCCCGCCGCGGTGCCCGGTACGCCCTCCTCCGCATCGGCGGACGTCATCCCGTCGGCGTCCGCCGACCGGGCACCGCTTCCTTCCCCACCCCCGGCCGCGCTCGGCTGCGACCGGCCGGCCCAAGGACCCCTCATGACCACGCTCACCCCCGCACCCCGAACGGTGCGCACAGACCCCCCGCACCGGCCGGGCAAACGTGAGACGCCGAACAAGTGGCGGCGGCGCATCCCCCTGCTGCCGGCACTGATCTTCACGGTCGTCGTGACCCAACTGCCGTTCGTGGCCACGCTCGTCATCTCGACCTTCCAGTGGAACATCCTCAAGCCGGGCGAACGGCACTTCACCGGCCTGTCCAACTACGGCTTCGTCTTCACCGACGAGAGGCTGCGCACGGCGGTCCTGAACACCATCGCGCTCACCGCGTCGGTGGTGATCCTCAGTGTGCTCCTCGGACTGGGACTGGCGCTCCTGCTCGACCGCCGCTTCCCCGGCCGGGGCCTGGCCCGCACCCTGCTCATCACGCCGTTCCTGGTCATGCCCGTGGCCGCCGCGCTGCTGTGGAAGCACGCCATCTACAACCCCGACTACGGCCTCCTCAACGGCACCCTCAACGCCGTCTACCGCCTCTTCGGAGCCGAGAACGGCCCCACCATCGACTGGCTGTCGAACTCCGCGATGCCGGCCGTCATCGTCTCGCTGGTGTGGCAGTGGACCCCGTTCATGATGCTCATCCTGCTGGCCGGGCTCCAGGCCCAGCCCGGTGACGTGCTGGAGGCCGCCCGGGTCGACGGCGCCTCGGCCTGGCAGACCTTCTGCCACATCACCCTGCCCCACCTGCGGCAGTACATCGAACTGGGCGTCCTGCTCGGCACCATCTACGTCGTGCAGACCTTCGACGCGGTCTTCACCATCACCCAGGGCGGCCCCGGTTCGCAGACCACCAACCTCCCCTACGAGATCTACCTGACCATGTTCCGCAAGTACGAGTACGGCGAGGCGGCCGCCGCCGGTGTGGTCGTGGTGATCGGTGCCATCGTCATCGCCACGTTCGCCCTGCGCACCATCGCGTCGCTGTTCCGTGAGGAGGTCTCCCGGTGACCATCACCCAAGCGGCGCCGGACGCCGCTCCCGCGGCCGGGCCCAAGAAGTTCCTCCGCCGCAAGAACGAGCAGGGCGGTCAGGGAGGTCAGGGCGACTCACCGCGGCTGAGCCCGGTGTGGGCCTTCGTCGCCTGGCTCGCCACCCTGGCCTTCTTCGCCCCGGTGGCCTGGATGGTGCTGACCAGCTTCCACCAGGAGTCCGACGCCGCCACCAACCCGCCCAGCCTGCTCGCCCCCTTCACCCTGGACCAGTACGAACTGCTGCTGGGCCGGGACATCACCCCGTACCTTCTCAACTCGGCCATGGCGAGCGTCATTTCGACACTCCTCGTCCTGGCCCTGGCGATTCCGGCGGCCTACGCGCTGTCCATCAAGCCGGTCGAGAAGTGGACCGACGTGATGTTCTTCTTCCTGTCGACGAAGTTCCTGCCCGTCATCGCGGCGCTGCTGCCGATCTACCTGATCGCCAAGGACGCCGGGATGCTGGACAACGTCTGGACCCTGATCGTCCTCTACACCGCGATGAACCTGCCGATCGCGGTGTGGATGATGCGCTCCTTCCTCGCCGAAGTCCCCAAGGAGATCCTGGAGGCCGCCGAGGTCGACGGCGCCGGACTCCCCACCGTGCTGCTGCGCATCGTCGGCCCCGTCGCCATGCCCGGGGTCGCCGCCACCGCGCTGATCTGCTTCATCTTCAGCTGGAACGAGTTCCTGTTCGCCGTCAACCTCACCGCCACCAACGCCTCCACCGCCCCGGTGTTCCTCGTCGGGTTCATCACCAACGAGGGTCTCTTCCTCGCCCGTCTGTGCGCCGCCGCCACCCTGGTGTCCCTGCCCGTCCTCATCGCCGGCTGGGCCGCCCAGGACAAGCTGGTCCGCGGTCTGTCCCTAGGAGCAGTCAAGTGAAAGCCGCCCTCATCGAAGCCCCCGGCAAGGTGACCGTCACCACGGTCCCCGACCCCACCCCGGGTCCCCGCGACGTCGTCGTCGAGGTCGCCGCCTGCGGGCTGTGCGGGACGGACCTGCACATCCTCCAGGGCGAGTTCGCCCCCAAGCTGCCCATCGTGCCCGGCCACGAGTTCGCCGGCGAGGTCGTCGGCCTCGGCAGCGCGGTCACCGAACTCTCCCTCGGCGACCGGGTCGCCGTGGACCCCTCCCTGTACTGCTACGAGTGCCGCCACTGCCGCACCGGCCACAACAACATGTGCGAACGCTGGGCCGCCATCGGCGTCACCACCGCCGGCGGAGCCGCCCAGTACGCGGTGGCCCCAGTGGCCAACTGCGTCAAACTGCCCGAACACGTCCGCACCCAGGACGCCGCCCTGATCGAGCCCCTCTCCTGCGCGGTCCGCGGCTACGACGTCCTGCAGTCCCGCCTCGGCGCCCACGTCCTGATCTACGGCTCCGGCACCATGGGCCTGATGATGCTGGAACTGGCCAAGCGCACCGGCGCGGCCCGCGTGGACGTCGTCGACCTCAACCCCGACCGCCTCGCCACCGCCCACCAGCTCGGCGTCTCCGCCACCGCTGCCAATGCGGACGAACTGGACCGGCCCCAGGGCTGGGACCTCGTCATCGACGCCACCGGCAACGCCGCCGCCATCCAGGACGGCCTGGACCGCGTCGCCAAGGCCGGCACCTTCCTGCAGTTCGGCGTCGCCGACTACGCCACCCGGGTGACCATCGACCCCTACCGCATCTACAACCAGGAGATCACCATCACCGGCTCGATGGCCGTCCTGCACAGCTACGAACGCGCCGCCGACCTCTTCGCCACCGGCGTCCTGGACCCGGACGTCTTCATCAGCGACCGCATCCCGCTCGACCGCTACCCGGAGGCCATGGCCCAGTTCGCAGCGGGCCAGGGCCGAAAGATCCTCGTCACCCCCTGACACGGGCGGACGGAGAGGGCCGGGCGCCCGCCCGGCCCTCTCCCCCTCCCCTGCCCCTATACCGACGACCCTCACCGGCACGCATCCGCTACGCTGTCCCTGGTCGGTCATCGGTACGCCGCGCCCCGCAACCGAGCAAGACCGCGGAGCACCCCGCACCATGCCCGACCAGTAGGCTCACTCCCTCCCGGGGGACGCCTTCGCCTTCGTAGCTCAGGGGATAGAGCACCGCTCTCCTAAAGCGGGTGTCGCAGGTTCGAATCCTGCCGGGGGCACAGAGAAACACCTGGTCAGGGGCCCTTCCGTCCGATGGACTGGAGGGCCCCTGCGTTTACAGCACACCACCCAGCCGCCTCGTCGACCCGTGAGTCATGGCGATCCGCTATGGGTCTGCGGAATCCCGGAGCGGTTGAAGACGAGAAGAGAGTTTGCGCCAACCCCGGGGCGGCGCCAGCAGGGTGGCTCGTGCCCTGAGTACCGCCTACAGCTTCTCTTCCCATGGATTGACCACCAGGGCCCCGGTTCGGGCCATGTGTTTGATGTTGCGGGTGGCGACCGTCCACCCGTTGGCCAGGGCGGTGGCGGCGATCAGTGCGTCCGGTGGGTCGATGCTGGCGCCTGCGGCTTTGAGCGTCTTGTGGATGGTCAGGTAGGCAGCCGCTTCCGATTCGCCGATCGGCGCGATGCGATCGCGGTATTCGTGCCGTACCGCAGCGAGGGCTCGGGCGTAGCGCGCCTGTCGTGCGGGATCCGGGGCGGCGGCCACGCCGACCTCGATCTCGGCCACAGTGATCACACTCAGGAAGCGGTTGGGCCGGGCTGTGGACCTGAACCAGGTCAGAACGCGCGGGTCGGGCGTGGCCCGGGTCGTGAGTTCGGCGACAACGTTGGTGTCGAACAGGTAGATCACTCGGTGTCCGTCTGCTCGTCGTAGGAACGGGCACCGAACTCCAGACCCTCGAACGGCCGGGAGAGCAGGAACTCCTCGAAGCCGTCGTTGCTCAAGGCCACCCAGCGGTGCAGCATCTCGGGCAGTGCCTCGATCTCCGTGTCGGCGAGCTCTGCGTCGAAGTGCCGACGCTGGTCCTCGGGCAGGGACTCCCGGATGTCACGGATGGTCCGCAGCGGGTGCGACGACGGGGGTGGCGGGTGAGGCACACCGCTCGGGGCTGTGGTCATCGGCATCCCCTCCGCTTGATCAGGCTGCGTACTGCTGCTGGTCCCAGGCTACGGGTTCCCACCTGCCCGCTCACAGCTTTGGGGCGGAAGCGGGGCATTCATCATGCCTGCCCGCCGAGCCACAGCGGCAGTTCTTACGGAGTGCGCCCGGTCGCCCTCGTCAATGAGGCTCCGCATCAGGTACCCACCCCGGCCCAGCGGCCGACCGGAACGGATTCAGCACACATGAGGCCGGGAATGGCTGAGAACACACGAGAGCCGTGGAGAAGCGATTTCGCAGGTCAGGTGCACTGCGGGCTACGTCTGCCCAGGTCACAGCCCTGACCAGGGAAAACTCCTAAAGGGGGTGTCGCAGGTTCGAATCCTGCCGGGGGCACCAGGCCAAAGGCCCCGGACCGATCATGGTCCGGGGTCTTTGGCGGTTCGGTTTCAGGCGGCGTGCGGGGTGAAGGTGACGCGGGAGTCGCCCTCGTCGATGGCCAGGTTCAGGGTGCCGTCCAGGGCCTTGGCCAGGCGTCGCAGCAGCGGGAGCGTCGGCACGGTGTCGCCGCCCTCCATCCGGGACACCTGAGGCTGCGTCATCCCGGCCCGCTCGGCCAACTCGGCCTGGGACAGGCCGAGCTCGATCCGACGGTCGTAGACCGCCTGCCCGAGGTCGCCGGCCAGCCGAGCGTCGACGTACTCCTGGTCGTACTCCACCGCCTCACCCGCAAGCTGCCGGGCCCGGCGCGTCTTCCACGTGCTGTGATGCATCAGCTCTCCTTGCGCCGCTCGTAGGTGTACTGGGCCCGGCCGTGCTCGGCCTCGCAGACCTTCTGGGCCTGGTGCGCACGCTCGACTTCCGCCGCCTTACGCATCCGCGTCTTGCGGAAGACCGTCAGCAGAACGATCCGCTGCCCGGGGGCAAGCCGGTACGGGATACGCACGGCCTCACCGTCCGACTCGAAACGCAGCTCACGCAGCTTGCCACCCAGGGGACGCGAATACGGCTCACCAAGCGTCGTCGGCTCGTCCAGGAGACGGTCCGTCTTGTCCTCCACCCGCCGGTAGAGGCGAAACGGAAGCAGCTCCAGCCAATCCCGCCCCTCGGGTTCGATCCCGATCTCCCACCGCTCCGTCATGCAATCAACGGCATATACCTCCAATTGCATAGCGCAAGCCTTCGCAGCCGCGCGGTCACCACCGCTGCCGGTCGCGGTCACGCCACGCAGAAGCAACAGCCCTACAGCTGCGAGGCGCTTCGGGGAGCGCCGGTCGTAGGAGCCGGTGAGCTGGTCGGCGGTGGGCCGGACAAGGGTGACGGCTTCGGTGGTGTGCTTCTCGCGCACCAGGAAGCGCACCAGGACGTGGGCCTGGACGTGGGCCTGGACACGGACGCTGGAGGCGGGGACCACCGGGTCGAGCGGATCTGCACGACGGGGGTCGTCGGGAATAGCCTGAAGAAGAGCGGCACCGGGAGGGGCGGGCCCTCCCGGTGTACTCCCTTCGCCGGAGGGGACCCAAAACAGGGAGGAAGAGTCATGCCCTGGAACCTGAACGGCACGTACCTGGAGAGCTGCAACTGCGACGTGGTGTGTCCCTGCACCACCTCGGGTTTCGCCGCACCGGCCGACCACGAGCGTTGCCAGGTGACCTTCGCGTTCCACGTGGACAGCGGGAACGTGGACGGCGTGGACGTCTCCGACCGCAGCGTCGCCGTCTTCATCGACGGGCCCCGGGTGATGGCCGAAGGCGGCTGGCAGGTGGCGTTGTACGTCGACGCTTCGGCCGACGACGGTCAGGCGGAGGCGCTGGGGAAGGTCTTCTCCGGCCAGGCAGGCGGGCCGATGGCGGCGCTCACTCCACTCATCGGCGAGGTCCTCGGCGTGGAGCGCGTCCCCATCGACTACCACGACGACGGCCGCCGCCACGCCGCGCGGGTGGGCGACGCCATCGACATCGAGATCGAGGACCAGGTCGCCCCGCAGTTCGGCGAGGGCGGTCCGGTGATGGGCCTGACCGGCATGTTCCACCCGGCGAACAGCACGCTGACGATCGCCCGGTCCACCCGGGCGACGGGCGACGGCGTGTACGGCCGGTCCTGGGACTTCACCGGCGGCAACGGACACTCGGCGCCCTTCACGTGGTCCGCGTGACCGGTGGGCCGGTCACCGGCCGCCGCAGGGCGGGCCCCGCCGGGCTGCTGCTGGTCACGGCGGCCGCCGCCTGGGTCTGGGTGGTGACGCGCTGGGGCGGCATGCAGGCGATGCCCGGCACCATGAGCCTGGGCCTGTCCGCTTTCCTGGCCGTGTGGACGCTGATGATGGCCGCGATGATGCTGCCCGCCACGGCGCCCGTCGCCGCGCTGTACGCACGCACCATGACCGTGCATCGGACGCCGCGCATGGTCGTTTTCACGGTCGCCTACTTGCTCGTCTGGGCCGCGGCCGGGCTGCCGGCGTACGCGCTGGCCGCCGGCCTGGGCCGGGCGGCGAGCCTCCCCGCCGCCACGGGGACCGCAGTGGCCGCGGCCGTGTTCGCGGTCAGCGGCGTCTACCAGCTCACGCCCCTCAAAGACCGCTGCCTGGCGAGATGCCGCTCGCCGATCGGGCTGATGCTGCGCTACGCCTCGTACCCGGGGCTCTCGCGCGATCTGCGTGCCGGAGCCCACCACGGGGCCTTCTGTCTGGGCTGCTGCTGGTCGCTCATGGTGCTGCTGGCGGCGTTCGGTCTGATGAACCTGTGGGCCATGGTGGTCCTGGCCGCCGTGATCACCGCCGAGAAGCTCGCTCCGGCCGGTCGCCTGGTGGCCCGTACCGTGGGTATCGCCTCGATCGCCCTGGCCGTCGCCGTCTTCTGGGTCCCGGCGCTGGCTCCGGGCCTCACCGGTGGCGGTATGGCCGGGATGTGAGGGCGGGCCGTCCCTCGGCTCCATCCCGCAGTAGACGTGGTGGTCTTGCCAGTCGGATACGTACGCGGAACGGATTCGGCACACATGAGGCCGGGAAACCCCGTGAACACGTGAGAACCACGGAGAGGCGTTTCCTCAGGTCAGGCACCCCACTGCCGACGTTTTAGCAGATCACAGCCCCGCTCAAGGAGAGCCCCTCAAGCGGGTGTCGCAGGTTCGAATCCTGCCGGGGGCACAGAGAAATGGCAGGTCAAAGGCCCTGTCGCCCGAGTGGGCGGCAGGGCCTCTTGATCTCGCAGCACACACGAGGCGCGCCTCGGGACTCTGAAGGAGTGTCTTCCAGCCCCGAACTGATGAGCACCCTCGAACTCTCCGTCCAGGCTGCGCTGCAGCGCCGGCTCGGCGACCTGGTCGAGGTCGTGTCCCTCGGCATCGAGAGCGGGGACGACGTCGTACGCGTCCACCTGTCGTACGTCGCCCGCGCCACCGGCGTAGTCCGCGCGGATGGGCCGGAGCTGTTTGCTGTAGACCGCCTCGGTGGTGGCTTCACTGCTGTGACCGACAACGTGCGCTGACCTGTCAGTGGTCCTTCTTGCGCCTGCCTCCGATGTGGTACGGCCGCATCATCTCGTTGTCCTCGTGCTCGACGATGTGGCAGTGCCAGACGAAGCGACCAGGGTGGTCGAACCGGGCCTTCACCCGGGTGATTTCTCCCGGATAAGCGATCACGGTGTCCTTGAAGCCACGCTCCCAGCTCTCCGGCGGGATGGGGGACCCGTCGAACGGTTGCCGGTTCACCACCTCGAACGCCACCTCGTGGATGTGGATCGGGTGGGCGTCCACCGTGAAGTTGTACAGCTCCCATGTTTCGGTCGCGTTCAGCCTTGGGTTCTCCGTGACCGGATCGGCCCAGCCGAGCAACACCGGATTGCCGACGGAGTCGACCGTCCCGAGCAAAGTCTGGACCGGCGTTCCCGGTGGCACCTGGGGACTGCTGGATTGCACCTCGTTGAGGGAGAGCCGACGTGTGACGCTCGGCGAGCCGAGTGGCCTGGTCCTGGGCAGTCTGAGCTGATCCGGCGGGACGCTGGTGTCCTTACTCGCCGGTGGGCCGACCACGAACTTCATCACCTGACCGGTGGTGGCCGGATCCGCCACGGGGAAGTCCACACCTGGTTCGCCCCGGCCGAAGGGTTCGTCCGCGCCCTCGTTGATGAGGTACAGCTCGGTGCCTTCCGGAATCCCGGTGAAGTCGACGATGACATCGGCCCGCTCCGCGTTGGCCAACAGCAGCCGCTCCTGTCGCACCGGTGCGGGCAGGAATCCGCCTTCGTTGCCGATCTGCCAGAACGGCAGGGCTGACTGGGCCGGCCGGGCGGTCGGGCTGTCCGCGATCTTCAGAATCAGGAACCGGGCATTGCACCCGTTGAGGAAGCGCAGCCTGTAGCGGCGCGGTTCGACCTCGAGCTTCGGCCATGTCCGGCCGTTGACCACCATGGTGTTGGCGAAGAATTCGGGGTTCCAGATGGGAGGTACATCGGTGGTGGGAATGTACGGCCCCGGGAACCCGTCGAAGAATTCCCGGCTCGCGGGGTAGAACAGCGAGCCGTCCGAGTTGAACGAGCGGTCCTGGATGGCCAGGGGGATCTCGTGGTACCGCGTGCCCGGCGGATCGCCGAAGGCGGGCGCCGGCCCGGGCAGAACCCCCTTGGACAGGTCGGACTCGCCGCCGCGCAGCAGATAGAACCCGGCGGGTCCGGCGTAGACGTTGAGCCGGGTCATGCCCAGGGTGTGATCGTGGAACCAGAGGGTCGCCGCCCGCTGGTCGTTGGCGTACTGGAAGGTCGCAGTACCCGGCTCCCACTCCAGACCGTGCGCATGGGCGAACTCCTCCCGGAACTCGTTGTAGAACGATCCCACGGTGGCGAATCCGCGAGGAATGTTCTTCGCGCGTGGCAGGTACCACGCTTCGGTGTAGCCGTCGCTCTCCTCGGTCGAATGCCCACCGTGCAGATGAGTGACGATCGGCACGGGTCCGGTATACGGCCCCGGCGTCGAGGTGAAGGTCGGCCGGGAGTCGCGCCCGGCCTCGCCGCCCGGCGGGTTCGCCCAGTGCAGGGTGGGGTCGACCGCCAGCAGGTGCGGAAGGAACCGGCCGCGGCTGTCGACGAGGTCGTTCACCCAGGTGACCCGGACCGGCCGGTCGACCCTGGCCTCGATGGTGAACGAGGGGGAGTTGAACGTGTTGCGGTCCTCGAGCGAGCCGTATCCCCACACAGTGGTGGACGGCAGAGTGGGCGGCAATACCTGCTGGCTGAACTGCCGGACACCGATGACGTACGTGTCGATGCCGTGCCGCTGCGAGTGACGGGCCTTCGGCATCACCGGCGGAATCACCAGGTCGGTGACGTATTTCGGGACGGTCGTGGGATCCAGGGTGGGGACGGGGAATGTGCCGGCAGACCCGGCCCTCGGGGTCACCGCGGTCCCGTCGGGGAGTGCCATCGCCCCTTCAGGCCTTGGAAGAACCAGGGCCGCCCCACCAGCGGCCCCGGTCACGAGAAGGTCTCTTCGTGCGATCATTTCTCTCGCCTTCTGCAGTCCGAGGGCCTCGATCATTTCCTGACGGAATGTTAGGACGCGCACACCGTGCGTGGTGGAACCTGTCTGGCGTGTCGTCAGGCTGCCGGGCCCGGGCAGCGTGCGGGCTGCACATCGGCGCGGCCACGACCAAAACTCGTTGCTGCAAACGGCCTCGTCCAGCGATTGCGCCAGCCGGCGGGTCATGCATCCCAAGGCCCCGGGTTCGGTGTGCCTGATCGCGTCGGCCTCGATCTTGCATGAGGAGCCGTCACCTTGCTGACGGACCCTTTCGGCTCGTTCGAGGTGGAGATTTCTGCAGGTGGTCAGGCTGGTGGCCCGACTGTCGCGTCGGGTGGGCGCCGGCCCACGTCCCCACAGCCGTACAACCAACACCCCTGCTCGCACGTCGTGATCGGGACGGCCTCATCCGCCGTCCCGATCCTGAACCAGAGGACTGAATGAACCCGGACAGACGCACCACCTCCGCGGCCGCGACCGCGATCGTGCTCGCCACCACAGGCGGCCTGCTCACCGCCGTCACCACGCCCGCCTCCGCCGCGACCACCTGCGCCTCGCCGGTCTACAAGCGGCAGTTCTTCGCGAACACCACCTTCTCCGGCAAGCCGAAGAAGACCGACTGCGACTCCAAGATCGACCAGAACTGGGGCACGAAAGCCCCGGCTTCCGGCCTGCCGGCAAACCACTTCGGTGTCCGCTGGACGGTGACCCGCGACTTCGGCTCCGGCGGCCCCTTCTCCTTCCCGGTCGAAACACGTGACGGCATCCGCGTCTACCTCGACGGCGTCCGCAAGGTCAACCTGTGGAAGAACGTCTCGACGACGGTGAAGAAGACGGTCAACGTCTCCATTCCGTCCGGCAAGCACACCCTGCGCATCGACTTCGTCAACTGGACCGGCGCCGCCAACGTCAAGTTCAGCTACACGCCGCGGACCTCGTCCACCGTCGACAAGGTCAAGCCGCGCACCCCGACGGGCACCACCGTCACGTACGACACGGCGACCGGCAAGGCCAGGATCACCTGGTCCAAGAACAAGGAGATGGACCTCGCCGGCTACCGCGTCCACCGCCGCCTCAAGGGCAGCGCGTACCCCGCCAAGCCGCTGGCGACCACGACCTCCACGTCGTACACCGACACCCCGCCGCCCACCGGCCAGACGTACTACTACGAGGTCCGCGCGATCGACAAGGCCGGCAACGAGTCCGCCGGCACCGCCGACCAGGGCGTCACCACGCCCGACCGCACGGGTCCGGCCGCCCCCACCGGGCTCACCGCGCACGGCGACCTCAACGGAATGGTGCTCGGCTGGAACGCGGTGCCGGACGCGGTCGCCTACCAGTTGTACGAGAGGAACCCGGCCACCGGCTCGTACACGCTGGTGGAGAAACTCACCGGCACCTCGTACACGCACTCCGTGGGCCACGACGAAACGCCGCACACCTATGTCGTGCGCGCCCTCGACGCGGCGGGGAACCCGGGCCCGTACTCGAAGCCCGTCACCTCCGACGGCATCGACCGCGCGGCCCCGGCCGCGCCCGTGAACCTGCACGTGACGCCGGGCCGGACCAGGGTGCTGCTCACCTGGAACGCCCCGGAGCACCCGACGCTCGACGAGCTGATCAACGACGCCTACTTCACGGTGCTGCGCTCCGAGGGCACCCGGCTCGGGGCGGACGCGGTGCGGGTCCGGTGCGCCGAGGAGAGCGAGACGTTCAACCCCATCCGGAAGGAGTACACGTTCGTCTGCTACGACGAGAGCTGGGAGCTGGACACCACCTACACCTACGGTGTCGTCTTCACCGACTGGCAGGGCAACGAGTCCGCTCCCTCCCCCACCGTCACGGTGACCACCGCCGACCGTGTCGCGCCGCGGCCGGTCACCGGACTGACCGCGACGCCGCGCGCCGACGGCATGCTGCTGCGCTGGAACGCCTCGACGGAGGACGACATCGCCTCCTACCGCGCCCTGCGCGGAACCCGGCAGGCCGACGGCTCGGTCAAGTGGCTGGGCACCTGCACCCTGGGCCAGGACGACCCGACGGCCGCGCTGTGCATCGACGTCCCGAACGGCGAGTCGTACGTCTACGCGGTCTACGCGGTCGACACGTGGGGCAACGCCACGGCCACCGCCGACTGGGCCACCGTCACCGCCACCGAGCTGGACACCACCCCGGCCGAGCCGATCCGCCAGGACAAGGGCCCGCTGTACGGCGGTGGCGGCTGGACGGCCTCCGAGGACGCCAGGCCGGTCGAGTGGCACTGCTCCGGCGCCGTCTGCGCCTCGGTCACCGAGTACCGGGTGAGCCGCTGGAATCCCGAGACGCGGGCCTACGACCTGCTGGGCACCGTCGCACCCACCAGCGCTTACTACCAGTCCTACGACGACCCCGCCCAGCCGCTCGGCTCCATCTCCTACTACCGCGTGGTCGGCGTCCTCGCCGACGGCACCGAGACCGCGGCCGCGCACCCGTGGAAGATCCGGCCGGACCTGGTCTGAACACTTCCCTGAACACGCCGAAGGCGTCGGGAGGCTCGGCTCCTTCACGTTCGCATGCACGTCAATCCGACTGCTGCTGCCGCTCTCCGTGGCGCTGCTGAGGGAATACCGTCATGCCGGGAAGACGGCCCTTGTGGAACGCATTCAGCACACACGAGAACGGGAAGCACCGTGAACACGTGAGAACCGCTGAGGAGTCCTTACCCCTGGTCAGACACCCTGCGGCCCATGTCTCCACAGGCCACAGCCCTGCCCGGGAAAACTCCTCAAGCGGGTGTCGCAGGTTCGGATCCCGCCGGGGGCGCAGACAGGAGGGCCGGTTCGGGAGGGGTTTCCTCCTGAACTGGCCCTTCCCCCGTGTTCGAAACCGTGCCGCTGGAGTCCGCACAGGGTCCACATCTCCCAGGAGGAGGCGTCTCCCCCACCGTCCCGGACACCGGGGCCGGGGCGGCCGGCCGCCCCGGCGGAACGGGGGCCCGGTCAGCGGTCGTACTCGAGGCTCTCCCCGCTGCTGCCGCAGGTGCCCGGGTCGGTCGTCACCGGCGGCCGTTCCTTGAGGATCTGCCGGGCGTGAACCTCTCCCCAGCTGATCTCGTACCAGGACGCCGTTGCCGGACCGAGCCCCTCCGCCAGGGGGCCGAGGACGCAGGACCGCATGGGCTCTTCCAGTCGGTCCAGAGCCGGGACCGCGTCCGCCGAGAGGCCGCGCGCGTAGTCCAGGTCGAGCTTGTGGGTCTTCTCGTAGCGCCGCACGTTGTTCTCGGCGATCAGTCCGTCGGGAGAGGCCAGGCCGAAGGCGAGGACCACGGCGGCGGCCGACGCGGCGACGGCGCGGGGCAGCCGGCGTGCGCCCCGGACTCCGGCGGCCATGATCAGCAGGATGACCAGGCCGAGCCACAGCTCCACGGCCACGACGGAGATCCGCAGCCGGGTCAGCCCGTACGCCTCGACGTACATGTCCATGCGCCGTACCGCCGAAGCGACCACGATCAGGGTGAGTGCGCAGAGGGTGCCGAGGACTCCCCGCACCAGGTTCCGGTCACCGGGCCCGCCGCGTGGTGCCCAGCGCAGCGCGAGGACGATGACCAGGAGGGTGAGGAGCGTGGCGACGAGGAGCTGCCAGAAGCCCTGCCGCGCGTACGCGGAGTAGGTCTGGCCGGTCTTGTCCAGAACGGCCCGGTATCCGCCGAACAGGACGGCGAGCTGGATGGCGTTGAAGGCGGCGAACAGCACGCACAGCAGGAGCAGGGGAAGCGCCCATTCTCCCCGGCCGCGGGCGCGGCCCGGACTGGTCCGGAAACTGTCCCACCACAGAGGGGCGGCGGCGCTGTGTGCCGCTGCGAGGGCCCCGAGGAGTCCGAGGCCGAACAGCACCAGCCGCCAGGGGCCGTCGCCGACGGACGTGTCCGGGAGCAGCCTGCTCAGCAGGTCGGCGAAGGCCGCGTCGGCCCCGGCGAACAGTGCGCCGAAGACGAGGAGGAGCACGGCCGTCACGACCAGGACGCGCAGTGCGGAACCCACGTTGCCGGAGGCCTTGCCGGCCCGGGTGCGCAGTCCTCGCCAGCCCCACCCGGCGCCCTTGAACAACGAGTCGACCAGCCCGAAGGGGCTGAGGACGACGCCGGCCCAGGTCCGCGGGCCGTGGAGGGCGAGCGAGGCAAGACCGACGGCGGTGGCCACGGCGAGGAGAGAAGGCCACAGGGCGGCGCGCAGCGCCGGAACCAGTAGGAGGGCGATCCCTCCGATGCCCCAGGCGAGCGTCCAGGGGCGGGCCTGCAACCGGCCTGCCTGGCGTGCGGCGAAGTACGCGGTGAGCGTGGCCGGCAGGGCGACGAGGAACAGATTGACGCCCACACCGTCGTCGAGGAGCGTCATGCTGAGCACGCCGGTGGCGAGCGCCGCCCACAGGACGGCGGTGCCCACGGGGGAGGGTGATCCGCGGCGCAGGTCGGTGAACCAGAGGTCGTGGGCGTAGGCGCCCGCGTACATGAGGCTGGGGACTTCGCCGAGCTGCGTGTCCGTCGTCGCGCGCGTCCTGCCCTCCGGTGGCGTTCCCGTCCTCCGTGCTCCTCCCGTGTCCGCGACCCCTCTCTCGGGTATTCGACCCGAATGCCGGGACCGCTCAGGCAGTTCGGTGGGCTCAGGTGATTCGACGGGCACAGGTAATTTCTCTGTCACGGGACCCCCTCCCAACCGGCCCCTGAACACACGTACTCGGGTACGTCGAGCGGGTACCGGTATCTCTTGTGAAGCCGGCCGCCATGATCGTCAGGACGGCGTGCCCGCAAGGGTAGCGGGACCTACGGAGGCGTCCGCGCTCGCGCAACTCACGCAGGCACGGCAGGAGTCGCGGGTGGGGCGTGCCCCACCGGGCAGACCCGGTCCGCTGCACCCCGCAGAAGTCGTTCCCCTCCGGATTGCACTGCTGGGCCGTCAGGCCATCGCCTCCGGTTCGTTGGCGGGCTCCGAGCCGGTCACCCCTGGCCGCGCTCCTGGGCGGGAACGGCGTACACCAGCAAGTTCCGCTGGTAGCCGCCGCGTTCGCGGTCGTACGGGGGAGCGCAGGTGACCAGGGTCAGGACCGGCCGTCCGTGGCGCCGGAACACCTCGTCGGGGAGTCCGTCCTTGTCGACCACCTCGCGGGCCGTCACCTTGTACCTCACGGGGGGTGCGCCCTCGCGGGTGACGGTGGCGTCGTCGCCCTTCCGGAGTCCGTACAGCTTGGCGAAGGCACCCAGGTCGCCGGTGCGGTGGTCCACATGGCCGATGAGGACGGCGGATCCGGCGGGGGCGCCCGGCGCGGGGCCGTGGCGGTACCAGCCGGCCTGCCCCACGCTGTCGGGGATCTCCACCGTTCCGTCGTCCTTGACGCCCACGCCCTGGAGCCGGGCGTCCAGAGAGACCCGTGGAATGCGCAGCGCCGTCGGCTCGGGTACGGGGCCGGACGCGTTCTCCGTCTCGCCCGGTCCACTGTCGTGGCCCTCGAACGAGGCCCCGGCCGTGGGCTCCTGGGCCCGCGGCCGGGTGCCGAAGTCCGACGGCGCCGAGGTTCCGGACGGCCACAGCGACCAGAACAGCAGCGCCGTCAGGACGACGGCGACCACCGCGGCGGCCCCGACGGCCGCCGCGGTGGGCCGCCCGCCCCTGAGGGAGGAGCGCATGGCCGTCAGTGGCTTCGGGAGTACCGGCGGCGGGCGGCCAGCAGACCGGCGACCGCGACGGCGCCCGTGGCGCCCCAGGCGAGCCAGACGGTGGCGGACTCGTTGTCGGCGGCCATCGTGCCGCTCTCGCCGGCGTTCACACCGCGCGGCGCGGATTCCATGCCGCTGATCGTCTGCGTCTTCAGCGCGAGGTTCTTGTCCGCGGCGCTGCCCCAGGCGTAGACGACCGTGCTGGTGCCCTCGGCGAGGTCCAGGTCGGCGGGGCCGATGACCACGGTGTCGGTTCCGGCCAGGACGACATCGGCGCTCACCGTGCCGGCGGGCACCTCGAGCGACTTCTCGTTCGGGTTGGTCAGGCCCTCGATGACCGGCTCGCCGCCCGCGCGGACGTCCACGGCGGGTGCCGCGGCCACGTGACGGACGGTCAGCCGCGACCGACCGGCCGGGACCTTGGAGGTGTCGTTGACGAACGCGGTGAGTACGGGGGTGCCCCGCGCGTCGAGGTGGGCCGCGAGCGTGGCGTTCGCCCCGGCCGGGATCTCGACGCTCTTCTGGATGGCGGGACCGCCGTCGGGGCCCTTGCCGTCGGCGAAGACCTCGATGTCGTACACGCCCGGGTCCAGGGACTGGGGTTCGGTCAGGGTGCCGGGCTTGAAGTCGGGAAGCAGTTCGTTCCCGTTGGCGTACACGTCGACGGTGAGGCCCGGAACGCCGTGGAAGACGGACACGGACGCCTTGCCGCCCTCCTGCGCCGTACCGTCCGCGGAGGCGGGGACGGCCACGGCGAGGGACAGTACGCAGGCACTGGCGGTGGCGGTGGCGATCTTCCTGCTGCGCGAGTTCGTCATCGGAACTCCCTTCGTGGGGGACCCCGGTCACACGTGGGGCCCGGCTTCCGGATGAGCGGCTTCTCGGATGCATCGCGCGACGAGTTTTCTTCGGCAGGGTGTCCAGCGACCCCTCACCGGTGTCCGGCGACCGTCGTGCTGTCGCACGCGGCCACGGTCGGTGTCACGGGTGCTGTCGGGAGGGGTGCCACTGGTGAGGTCAGCCGTGCTGTCGGAAGTGAGGGCGGGCTACCCGGGCGGGCCCTTGAGCAGGGCCCAGCACTTCGATTCCGGCCGCCGCGAGGCGAGGCAGGCGCTCTTCATCGAGCGGCCTGCTTCCCGTGACACTTGGCCCAGTATGGGATGCCATGTGACAGTGCGCCACTTATGCACCGTGTGCCCTGGCCGGGAACGGCTCGCCGTCCCGGCCGGCTCGGGCCCGGCGGATGGCCCGAGGCCTGGGCGAGGCCCGTGGCCGGAGCCGCTGGACCGTCGGCGGCGTCGACGTCCGCGGCGGTACGGACCACACCGGGAGGGACGATCGCCCCCCTCCCCCTGGGGAAGAGGGAAGCGGTCGGCCTGTCGGCCTCAGGCCTTCTGCCCCCGGACGAAGTGCGCCACCACCGAACATCGCGGAAAGTGGAAGTGAAGTCAGGAAGGGAGCGTCCCATGAGCTGTCGGCGTGGACGCGGTCCACGGCACCGCCATGCCCCTCCGTACCCGCCACCCCATGACCACTCTCCGGCACCCCGTCCTTACGCGCCGCCGCCGGAGCCTCGTGCCCGCGCCGCGGACGCGGAGAAACCAGGGACTGCCTGCGACAGCTCCAGAACGAGATCGCCAGGCCTCGGCGGGACGTGGACGAGCTGAGGCGCCGGTCCGGCAAGCCGGAGCAGTGACCGTTGCTCGTGGTGGTGGCGTGCCACGCCGCTCAGGGAGGGCCACCACCACAGCGACCGACCCGTAGGACATCTCAAGAAAGCAGACCCTCTCATGGCAGCCACGCCCGTCATGCAACTGCCGGTCATCAGCGAATGCGCGGCCGAGAGCTGCGCCTACAACCACGACCACACCTGCCACGCCGTGGCGATCACCGTGGGAGACGCCGGCGCCCCCGTCTGTGACACGTTCATGAGCGCGGACATGGAGGGGGGAGAGCCGTCCGTCACCGGCCGGGTCGGAGCGTGCAAGATGGCCGACTGCCGGCACAACACCGGGCTGGAGTGCCACGCCCCGTCCATCACCGTCGGTCATGAGCACGAGCAGGTCGACTGCCTCACCTACGCGCGGGCCTGAGCGACGGTCGCAGCCACCGCGAACTGCCGGGGTCGCCGTACAGCAGCGAAGTACGGCAACCCCGGCGGCCGTCCCGGTCGGCAGCGCCCGCCGGGAACCAGGAAGCGACCCGTCCGACCAGCGCTGACCGAGCTCCGCAGAGCCACGGACCAGAAGGTCGCCGACCTTCACGTCTGCCGTCAACGACGTCGACCCGGGACGTACGTCAGCACCCCTGTCCGGCCGTCGCACCAGTCACCGACAGCAACCGGAGCAGGATCGGACCGAACTCCTCAAGCGGGTGTCGCAGGTTCGAATCCTGCCGGGGCACAGCGCATTACCCTCTGACCTGGGATTTCTCCCCCAGGGAGGCGCTCTGGTCGGCCTCGTCCGCGTGAGTCGGTGCCGCTGCTCGACGATCTCCTCAGGTGCGTGCGTCCGTCAGGGGTGCTCTCTGTACGGGGTGCAGGTCCGAGCTCTGAGCGGCGTGTGAGGCTTTCCCGGATCACGCTGTCACTGGCGCGCGGTGCTCCGGTCAGTTCCGCTTGCAGCCGGTCCGGCGTGGTTCCCGCTTCGAGGGCACAGGCACGGACGAGAGCGCGGCAGTCCTGTTCTTACCGGCCGGCGGCGATCGCGACGGGCAGAGGGTGCGCCAGGTCTTCGCGGGCCGCGTATCCGTCTTCGGCGTTCACCGTCCTGCGGTGCGGTTCCTCAACGTTGCTGCGCGCGCAGGCAAGACGGCGTGGACGCTCGGATAGCATCGGCCGTCATGCGGCAGGACCGAGAGAGCCCGGCCTGGAGCACCCTGCTCGAACTCGACGACCGACCCGAGGGGCCACTGCACCGCAGACTGTGCGGAGCCCTGCGCTCCGCCGTGGTCGGCGGCCGCATCGCACCCGGCAGCGCGCTGCCGCCGAGTCGGGTGCTCGCCGCGGATCTGGGGTGTTCCCGCTGGGTGATCACCGAGGCCTACACCCAGCTCATCGCAGAGGGCTATCTGGAAGCCCGCAGCGGCTCGGCGACCAGAGTGCGGGCCACGGCGGTGCCGGATCAGAGGCGGCCCCACGCGAAGCCGCGGGTCGCCGCGCCGGTCGAGTTCGAGATGCTGCCGGGCATGCCCGACCTGCGGGCGTTTCCCAGGAAGCGGTGGGCGGACGCGGTGCGGGAGGTGACCGCGTCGATCGCTTCCTCGGATCTCGGCTATCCGGACGTCCTCGGCCATCCACGGCTGCGGGAGCGGCTGGCCGCGTATCTCGTGCGGGGACGGGGCGCGGTCGCCTCCGCCGACGACTTGGTCGTGTGCAACGGCACCCTGGACGGGGTCGTGCGCATGTGCCGTGTGCTGCGGTCGGCGGGCCACACTCATGTGGCCGTGGAGGATCCGGGCTGGTCGCGACTGTCATCCGCGGTGTCCGCCGTCGGTCTGACGCCCGTTCCGGTGGCGGTCGACCGCGACGGTCTGCGCATCGACCGGCTGCGGGCGAGCCCACGCACCCGCGCGGTCGTCGTGGCGCCCGCCCACCAGTTCCCCACCGGAACGGTGCTTTCCCCCGCCCGCCGTGCCGAACTCCTGGACTGGGCACGGGAGGTCGACGGGCTGGTGCTGGAAGACGACTACGACGCCGAGTTCCGCTACGACCGCCGTCCTGTCGGCACCGTTCAGGGTATGGACAGCGCCCGGGTGGCGCTCATGGGGTCGCTGAGCAAAACGCTTTCCCCCGCCCTGCGGATCGGCTGGGTGGTCGCCCCGCCGCGCTGGGCCGAGGCGATGCATGAGGCGGCGGTGGCCGTCACGCCACCGCCGGTCATCGATCAGCTCGCGTTCGCGGCGTTCCTGGACGCGGGGTGGTATGACGGCCATCTGCGGGCGTCGCGGTTGAGGTACCGCAGCCGCCGGGACCTCCTGCTCGCGGAACTGGCATCGGCACTGCCCGGGCTTGAGATCTCGGGTGCTGCGGCCGGCTTCCATCTGCTGCTCCACCTCGACGGCCGCGGCGCCGCGCGGGTGGTGCACCGGGCGGCGCGGCGGGGGCTGCGTCTGGTGGACCTGGACGAGTACCGGATGGGTGCCCGGCCCGGCCCGCCCGCCCTGGTACTCGGATACGGCAACCTCTCGGACGCGGCCGTGCCGGAAGCAGTCGGCCGGCTGTCGGAGGCCGTACGGACCGCAGGCATCAGCAGGACCCGCGAGTGACGGGTGCCCGGTTCACCTGATCGTCGGCTGTCCCTCCCCGGGGGCTGTTCGCCGTGCTGGGGGTGTGCGAAGGACCGGACGGCGATGACACGGGGGCGAGCGCGACGGCGGGCATGAGCAGCACCAGCAGGCCCAGGGCTGTCGGCAGCCCCAGCGGATGGGCCAGTGGCCCGATCAGCGGCGGCCGTTGATCGGGCCGGCGTAGCCCGGCGTCGCGACAGCGGCGACCGCTCGACCCGTCTCCTGTGGAAAGGCCCTCCACCGCCTTGAACGTCTGCGGCCTCACACAGGCCAGGCCCACGCGGAAGAACCCGAACCCGATCAGCAGGGCGGCCGTGGAGGCAGTCGGGTCTGCGGGGGAACGCGCCGAACCTCGGCCGTAAGGACGATTGGCCTGGATTTCCGGCCTGCAACCGGACCGGGACCCCGTACCGATCGGCGCCTAGGTTGTCAGTGCGGCCCGGTGGCCCACCATGAGCGGCCGACCGTCCCATGCCCCCTCATGCCCCCCATGCCCCATGCCCCCGTGGCACCTATGGCATCAAGGAGATCCGACATGTTGCGACGCCGCATCGGAGGTCCGAGTGGTCCCGAGGTCAGCGCACTCTGCCTGGGGGCGCTGCCCTTCGGCAGCACCGTCGACGAGCGCACCTCCTTCGCCATCCTCGACCGTTTCGTCGAGGCCGGCGGGAACCTCATCGACACCTCCAACAACTACGTCTTCTGGCTTCCGGGAAGCACGGGAGACGAGAGCGAGTCCACGATCGGCCGCTGGCTGGCCGACCGGAAGCTGTACGAGGAGGTGGTGATCTCCACGAAGTTCGGCGGGCGCCCCACCGTTCCCGGGACCGGACTGGAGACGGCCGAGGGCCTGTCCGCGCCCGTGGTACGCAAGGCCGCGCAGGAGAGCCTGCGCCGCCTGGGCACGGACCGTATCGACCTGTACTGGTCGCACGTCGAAGACCGGACCGTCCCACTGGAGGAGACCCTCGGCGCCCTGAACGAGCTGGTCTCCGACGGCCGGGTGGGGGTGCTGGGCGCCTCCAACCATCCGGCCTGGCGTGTCGAGCAGGCCCGTGCCGTCGCCCAGGACAACGGCTGGGCGAGCTACAGCTGTGTGCAGCAGCGATATTCCTACCTCCAGCCGCGGTTCGACGTCGCCCTGCCCGAAGGGGGTCACGTCCATGTGACGCCGGAGATGCTGGACTACGTGCGCAGCGAGCAGGATCTGACGCTCATGGCTTATTCCACCCTCCTGTTCGGCGCCTATACACGGGGTGACAAACCGCTGTCGCCTGCCTACGACCACCCGGGCACCGCACCGCGACTGGCGGTTCTGCGCGAGGTGGCATCCGAGCTGGATGCCACGCCCCACCAGGTGGTGCTGGCCTGGCTGCTGCACGGCACCCCTCCGGTGATCCCCATTGCGGGCGTCAGTTCCGTCGAGCAACTCGATGAGCTCCTTGCTGCTGTGGACCTGCGTCTGGAGCCCGACCAGCGAGCGCGCCTCGACCAGGCCTGACGGCCACCCCGCCGCCGGCTTTCGGAAGTGTCCGAAAGCCGGAGCCTCCTGACGGAAGGTTTGTCCGGGTATTCCCTTCTCCGCGTACCCCGGTCGCACCGGGCCTTCGGTACGACCGGGGGGAAGAACCCGTCGGCCAACCGGAATCGCGGCCTGACGTCGCGGTCGGCTCGACGGCGGACGGTGCCGTCCCGGGCCGTCCGCGAACGGGGAACGGGGTCATGTACCCGATCCGGCGGCTCGCGCCCTCGTGCGCCGGCGCACCGACACCGTCGCCTTCGTCGTCGCCGTCGCCGTCGCCTTCGCCGTCGCCGTCGCCGTCGAGCAGGAGCGGGTCTTCCGGGAGGAACCCTGCTTCTCGGCCGTCGTGCGGGGCGCCACCGCGGGCCTCGCGGACAGGGGAATCCCACTGCTGCCGGCCAACGCCCAGTCCCAGCGGGACCGCGACCGGCTGACCGCGTTCCTCAGGGCCCGCCACGTCGACGGGCCCTGCTCAGTTCATTCCGGGGCGAGGACCCGCTGCCCGCTGAAATCGAACGGTTCGGGACGCCCACCGTGCTGGTGGACCGCCCCACCGGCTACGTCCCCGACCGGTCCGTCGACGTCGACGACGCTGAAGGCGCCCGGCTGACGGTCCGGCACCTCGTCGAGCAGGGGCGACGCCGTATCGCGACCATCACCGGCCCCCGGACCTCCAGGCCGGGGCGGACCGCCGTACCGGCTTCCACGACGTACTCCGGGAGAGCGGGCTGTACCCCCTGGCAGAGGCGCACGGCAACTCCACGCGTGCTTCCGGATCGCGGGGGCGTACGACCTGCCGCTGCCGGACACCTCTGTGGGCGCCTACCGAGCCGACCAAGTGTTCCACGAACCGGCCGAGCCAGAGGGAGCGTCGGCAGAGACCCGCAGGGTTCTCGCGCCCGAAGGGCGGATCACGCTGATCGGCCGGGACTGGGACACCATCGTCATCGACTCCGACGATCCGGCCCTCCCCCGCGCCGTCGTGCACGCCCGCGCGAGCCTGATCGCCGGCCCGCGCTCCGCCCGCCGGTACCGCAGCCCTCTCCTGGACACCGGCTTCGACGACGTGACGGTCGAGGTGCACACCGGGGTGTGCACCGGACCGGCGATGTCGCCCTTGCTCACCGGACTGGTCGAGGGAGCCTGCTCCGCCGGCGCCGTCACGCGCAAGCAGGCGGGTGGCCGGCTCACCGAGCAGCGGGCACGGGCCAGGGCCGACCGGCTCTTCCTGGCGCTGCCGGTGTTCGTGGCCGCGGCGACCACAGCACGGTAGGGGGAGGCGTATCAGAGCCTCCATCAGCCCCGGAGCGGTTCATCGTCCTCGGTGGCGTGTTCGATGGGCTCAGGCTCAGCTGTTGGGGCGCTTGCCGTGGTTGGCCTTCTTCTTCTTACGGCCGCGTCGTTTGTTGGCTCGCTTGGCCATGGCTCACATCTCCCTGATCGGGGCTCTTCCTGGCGTCGCCAGTCTAGGGTTCGGCCCCGGTTGTCCGCATCAGCGGCGCGGCGGCCCTTACGGGACGGGGCGCGCCCCGCGCGGTGGCGCCGTTCACTCGCCGTCGGCGGTGGGCTCGTCCTCCTGTCGTTCACTGTCCGGTCCCTGGGCCCGCACCCGTTGGACGTGTTCCAGGGACTCACGCAGTTCGGTGAGCCAGTCGTCGGTGTGCCGCTGGACCAGGCGCACGCACCAGGCCAGCGCCTCGCTGCGGCTGCGGGCCACCCCGCCGGCGATCAACGTGTCCAGGACCTGGCGCTCCGGCTGGCGCAGCCGGGTCATGACGGGTGCGGCGACATGGGTGAACAGGGCGCGCCGCCCGTCGCACTCCACTCCCCAGGAGACCTTCCGGCCGAAGCGGTGCTCCGCGTCCCGGGCGACCGTGATCCGGGCGTCCCGGGTGCGTTCCCGGAACTCCTGGATCCGGCCCTCGATCGCCGCTTCCCGCTCGGCCGGAGAGGCGTCCTCTACCGGCCGGGGTCCGGGAATGCGTCCGATCACCGTGATCTCCTCGCGGTCGACCGTCACCTCGGCCAGTTCCTCGAAGAGATCGTCGGGGAGCCGGCCGCTGAACCAGCCCCTCAGTTGCTCTCGCTGCTGTGCCGTAATCATGTAATGACGATTACTCGACATTTTCATGAACACAAGGGAGGGCGGAACGGTCCGCCGACAGCGCAATCGGAATGCTCCAGGCCCGTTACCGACCTCGCGTGCGTGGTGTCGTCGGAGAGCCCGCGCCGACCCGGGGCGGGCGCGGTCCGGGGTGCTCGTGGGCGGCCTCGGGGGCCCGACGCCGGCGTCGCGGCGGTCGGGGGCCGTGCGTGCCACGATGCTGGCATGCGGGTCGTCGTGGTGGGTGCGGGGCAGGTCGGTCACACCGTGGTGAAGTCGCTCGCCGAGACGCACGAGTGCACGGTGATCGACATCGACCAGGCGCGCCTGGAGGCCGTGTCGCACGCCTACGACGTGCGGATCGCGCACGGCAGCGGCACCTGGCGCGAGACGCTCCTCGAAGCCGGGGTGGCCGACGCCGAGCTCGTCCTGGCGTGCACGTCGCGGGACGAGGTCAACCTGGTGACCGCGATGCTGTCCCGCCGGCTGTCGTCGGCGCGGACGGTCGTACGGGCCACCGGGACGGACTACCTGGAAGCCTGGCGTGCGGGTGATCTCGACGTGGACCTCCTCGTCTCGACGGCGTTCGAGACCGCGAGCGCCGTCGCGCGCGTCCTCCACGTGCCGGGTGCGCGGCACGTGGACTTCTTCGCCGGCGGCGAGGTGGTCGTGCTCGGCGTCGACATCCACGAGGCGGGGCCGCCGCGGTTCGCCGGCCGCCGTCTGCGTGATGCGGGCCTGCCCGAGGCGTCGCGGGTGGTCGCCGTCGTGCGCGAGGGGAAGTGGATCAGACCGACCGCGCACGAGGTGGCGCGGCCCGGCGACTGGGTGATCGTGATGGCGTCGCTCGCGGCGGCGCGCGCGTGGAGCCGGCTGGTCACCGGGGCCGATCCCGTCGATGACGTCGCGCTCTTCGGCGCCGGGCGCATGGGGACGGCCATCGCCCGGGTCCTGCTCGACAAGGGGGTCTCCGTGCGGCTGATCGAGCCGGACGCGGCACGGGCGCGTGCGGCCGCGGCCGCACTCGACCGGGCACGGGTGTTCCACGCCACGGGCCTCGACCCGGCGTTCCTGCGCCGTGAGCGCGTCAGCGCGGCGGGATTCGGCGAGGTCGGCCCGTTCGGCTCCTACGCGCCGCTCGGTCACCTGTCGAAGGCGATCCTCACCGCTCTCATGCTCCTCGGCCGTATCGAGATCGTCCCCCTGGCGGTACTGCTCCGCCGCAGCTACTGGCACGCGTAGGCGGCAGGGCCGCCCGCCTCCACGCCTCAGGCGGGGACCGGCACGGTCACTTGCCCGCGTCTTCGGCGAGGGTGTGGGCGACGAGGGCGTTGGCGTGGCCGTGGCCGAGGCCGTGTTCCGCCTTGAGCCAGTGGACGAGCTCC